>CP060222.1:344266-688533 GCA_023898425.1 Candidatus Nomurabacteria bacterium | reverse complement strand
GCTAAGCGCTCACCCCCCAGGTACGATAGTGTAAAACACACCCCCACATTTGGGGGTGTGTTTCGTTTGTTGGGGGTAGGGGGTTCGAGGGGAGATGTTTGTATGTTATCCTTGTAGCAGATATGAACTTATCACGCTTTTCCGTACCCCTCTTTGTGGCAGCGATGCTTATTGTTTCGTCGCCAGCTTTAGCAGCAACTGATGCTGCGGGATGTACGCTTTCTATCCGTAATGAGGATATTAGTGTTTTGCCAGCGGCTCCTTTTGTTGGTTATTCAGCCAAGATTTATGCCACGGTTCAACCGCTCTGCAAACGTGACACCGAAGGTGACGTATTATTCTATGCCAATAACAAGCTCATTGGCACAAAGCCAATCTCCTACAAAAAGGATGGTCTAGCCGAAGAAGTATGGATTGCCTGGAAACCATCAGAATATGGTAACCACGCATTACGCGTTGATACAAAAGGGGAGAACGGTGTTATAGGTGATTCAGCGTCTATTACGTTCTTTGTTGATCGTGATAATGATGGTGATGGTATTGGCGATGAGATTGATCCAGATGACGACAATGACGGAGTCCCTGATACCAAGGATCAATTTCCAAAAGATCCAAAAAAGTCCAAAGATACTGACGGTGATGGCATCGATGATTCCGAAGACTCAGATGACGACAATGATGGTCTCTACGATTTTCAGGAGCAGGCTATTGGCACGAATCCATTAAAGTTTGATACCGATGGTGATGGCGTAGGTGATAAAGACGATGCTTTTCCGCTTGACCCAAATAAATCAGAACCGGATCCAACAACGCCACCTCCTGTTATACCCACCGAGCCAACAACAAGCACGGTCATCATGCCAACAACAGATACGACCGATGCGCCTACCGAAGGCAGAGTATTGGGTGCAACAACTGAGCGTGCAAACAAAGATTCACTCTTTAATTATCCTTGGCTTTGGGCAATTGCTGGAGGAACCCTGTTTTTAGCCTTTTTCTTCTTGTACAAATCACGCAAAGAAGAACGCGAATTTAAAAAATACTAAGTTGTTAATCTCTCCTACCGCTCCTTATGACACGTATTGCAATAAATGGTTTTGGCCGCATTGGCCGCAATGTTTTACGCGCAGGGTTTGCCTTGCCAGGTTTTGAAGTTGTCGCGATTAATGATCTTACCGATACTGCAACGTTAACGCATTTATTAAAGCATGACACCGTATATCGTCGTTGGAATCAAGAGATCTCCTCAGACGCAAAATCGATTACGGTTGGACGTAAAAAGATCCAGGTTTTTTCAGAAAAGGACCCAACGCAATTACCTTGGGCAAAACTTGGTATTGATGTTGTGCTCGAATGCACCGGACGTTTTACGGATTTAGAAGGTGCTTCTAAGCATATTGAGGCTGGTGCAAAACGCGTCATTATTAGCGCGCCGTCAAAAGGCGGTGAGATCCCAACACATGTTATTGGTGTAAACGAAAAAGGTGCAGGCAAAAAAGCAAAAGTCATCAATAATGCGAGCTGTACCACAAATTGCATTTCGCCTGTTGCCGCGATCATGAATGATGTCTTTGGTGTAAAAAAAGCCATGATGACAACCATCCATGGGTACACCGCAGATCAAAATCTTCAAGATGGACCACATCGTGATTTGCGTCGTGCACGTGCCGCGGCAGAAAACATCATCCCTACAACAACGGGTGCTGCCATCGCCACAACCGAGGTTATTCCTGAGCTCAAAGGATTGTTTGATGGCTTATCGATTCGTGTTCCGGTACCTGTGGTTTCACTCTCAGATTTTACCTTTCTCTTAAAAAAGAAAACGAGTGTCGAAGATGTAAACAAGGCGCTCAAAAAAGCGGCCAGTAATATTCGTTACAAGGGTATTCTAGAAGTAACGAATGAACCCCTTGTCTCTTCTGATTTTATTGGCAATCCAGCAAGTTGTATTGTAGATCTAGAGCTCACCAAGGTTGTTGATGGTGATATGGTAAAAGTCATCGCTTGGTATGATAATGAGTGGGGATACTCAAATCGACTTGCAGAGATGTCGCTCGAGGTTGGTAAAAACCTTCGTTAATATCACACCATGAAACTTCGTACATTATCGGCAAAACATAAACTCGACCAACAGCCTGTCTTAGTACGGGTTGATTGGAATATCCCGCTCAATGGCTCGCTCGAAGCTGAGCATCATCTCAAGTTACAGCGTTCTAAGGTGCTTATTGGTGAGTTAGTGGAGCGTGGTGCAAAGCCAATTTTTTTAACGCATATCGGCAGGCCAAAAAAACGTGAAGCACCATTTTCTACCAAGAGACTCGTTCTTATTGTAAAAAAAGCGATTGGGATGAATATTGTTTATCTTGAGGGATCGGTCACGAAAGCAAAAGATCTAAAAGCGATGCAAAAACAGATCCAAGATGCAGAGCCGGGAACCTGTTTTCTCTTAGAGAACGTACGATTTGAAAAAAAAGAGATGCTGAATGATAAGTCGTTAGCAAAAGCTTACGCGTCATTAGGTGGGATATTTGTTAATGACGCCTTTGCTTCATGTCATAGAAAGCACACAACGGTCGTAGGTCTTGCATCGCTCATGGAGAGTTATGCGGGACCCGCTCTTATTGATGAAGTTACGAATTTGAGTAAATTGTTAAAGAAAACAGCTTCGCCTTATTTAGCGATCCTCGGAGGTAAAAAACTAACTACAAAAGCAAGTATCATTAAGTCATTAACAAAAAATGTGGATACGCTTTGTATTGGTGGAGCAATGGCAGCGTTATTTATAAAAATGCACAATCATTCGATTGGGGCGTCTTATTATGAGGCAGAGGCATTGCCGATAGTAAAAAAATTACTCAAAGAAAAAACGATTTTGTTGCCAGTAGATGTAATCGTAACAAAAAAACTTTCATTGCAGCCACGACTTCGCAAAGTAACGATAGACCAAATAGAAAAAGACGATATTATTGTTGATATTGGTCCAAAAACACTCCGTGAGTGGCACGGTCATATTCAAAAAGCAAAGACTATTGTTTGGAATGGACCTCTCGGATTAAGTGAGGTGTTCTCAACGGGATTTGGTTCGAGATTTATTGCAAAAAGTATCGCAAAACGCTCTGATGCTGCCTTAAGTATTTGCGGCGGTGGTGATACGATCCCGGTTATCGCGCAAGCGAAGGCATTATCACAGATAGATTTTGTCTCTACGGGCGGAGGAGCGATGCTTGAATTCCTTGCAAATAATGGTGACCTACCTGGATTAAAACAATTACGTTAAGATGTAGGTAAGATTCTTAAACGCACCTTATGGCTACTACAACAAAATCACCTTCAGCTGTTCATATTGCTGGGAGCATCGCACTAAGCGCTCTCACATTGTTTTTATTGGTGAGTACATTGAAGGTGTATAAAGAAACAAATGAAGTCGGTCAGGCTCCGAGAAGCCGTGATACGATTACGATTGACGGAAGCGGCTCCATTTCGAGTAAGCCCGATCTTGCTGATATTGACCTCGGTCTTTATAGCGAAGGAAGCGATGTTCCAACCATCCAAAACGAAAATACACAAAAGGTGAATAGTATTATCGCAGCATTACAACAGATGGGTATTGCCGAAGAAGATATCCAAACAACGAACTACAATATCTCACCACGTTACGATTATACAGACGGTGCGCAGCGCATTAGTGGGTACGCCGTCTCGCAAAACCTCCACGTAAAAGTACGTGATTTAGGCGAGGTAGGTAATGTGCTTGCTAAGGCAGGTTCATTAGGCGCAAATCAAGTAAATGGCGTCCGTTTTTCTGTAGATGATCCAACGGCATTAAAAGTACAAGCTCGTGCCGAAGCAATAGCTGATGCCCGCGAAAAGGCAGACATGCTTGCAAAAGCCATGGGTGTTTCTATCGTCCGTATCGTAACGTTCTCTGAGAGTTCTTCAAATGCACCAACACCTCCGATTTATACCTTCCGTGCTGAAGACGCTGTTGCACAAGCTCCTGATATTAAGCCAGGTTCACTTGATGTAGAAGCAGATATCTCGGTGACCTTTGAAATTCGTTAATAGGGTAATGAGTAAGCGTCCTTTATGTTTATTAATACAAAAATAAAATCTATCGTTGCACGAGAAATTCTCGACTCTCGAGGCAATCCAACCGTCGCGTGTCGCGTGACACTCTCTTCTGGTGCGTCAGCAGAATCGAGAGTACCAAGCGGAGCTTCTACAGGCTCACATGAAGCTTTAGAGCTTCGTGATGGTGGTAAGCGCTATGGTGGCAAAGGTGTTCTTAAAGCGGTAAAACACGTCAATGGACCTATTGCGAGCGCCTTAAAAGGCATGAATGCGGCAAAACTCACCTCTATTGATGAAAAAATGAGAGAGCTGGATGGCACAGCAACAAAATCCCATCTTGGAGCAAATGCGATGCTTGCGGTTTCGATTGCTTGTGCCGAAGCGGTAGCGATGCATCGTAAAGAACCATTGTGGAAAACCTTAAGACGTATCTACGCGTTTCCGCGTGCAGCAAAGATGCCTATCCCTACCATGAACGTTTTAAATGGTGGCGCTCATGCAAACTGGTCACTCGATGTCCAAGAGTGCATGATTGTTCCAAAACAACGCACTATCGAAGAGCGTATTCGAGCAGGCTCTGAAGTATTTCATGCCCTAGCGGGGATCTTAAAGCAAAACGGTTTTACAACGACGGTAGGTGATGAAGGTGGTTTTGCGCCACAGCTTCACACAATAGAAAATGCTTTTGATGTGCTGGTTCAAGCTATTAAAAAAGCGGGTTATAAACCCGGTAAAGATATCACGCTCGCTACAGACATTGCCGCCTCTGAATTTTATAACGCCAAAAAGGTGTCTACGAGATGAAGACTGAGGGTAAGACCTATACATCGGATGAGTTAACGCAACGGTATCTCGAGTTACAAAAAAAAGTATCCTCTCGAATCTATAGAAGATCCATTTGCCGAAGATGATTGGGCTGCCTGGATCAAAGCGTTACCAAAACTTAAAAAGAAGTCTGTTATTGTTGGTGATGATTTCTTTGTCACAAATGTCGATCGTCTTAAGCGTGGAATAGAAGAAAAAGCAGCAAATGCTATTCTTATTAAGCCAAATCAAATCGGTACAGTCACAGAAACGGTCGAAGCCATTATCATGGCTCATACCAATGGTTTTAAAACAGCGATCTCGCATCGCTCAGGAGAAACGTCGGATACGTTTATTGCTGACCTTGCTTATGCTTGCGGATCAGACTATATCAAAACCGGTAGTCTCTCTCGTTCTGAGCGCGTCGAAAAATACAATCGTCTCATGGAGATCTCGCTCGAGACACGCAAATAAAAAAACACCTCGGTTACTCCGAGGTGTTTTTGATGTGATCACGTATCGCTTGTTGGGTTTTTTCGTCTAGTTGATCAAGAACGGGGAGTGAACGCTCGATAAATGTTTTTTTTACGTCATGCAAGTCTTTATTGAGTTTTAGGTAGGCTTGCTTTAAGGCGGCTTGTTGTTGAGGGGTGGGGGATGCCATAGGTCTTTATTATAGCGCTTTTTATTGTCGTTGAGAATGTGTTACACTGTAGGCATATGCGTATACCAATGTTTTTGACCGAATCTCGTCAACGAGCAATTGCTATCTTGGTCATGAGTGCCCTTATTTTGGGAGGACTCTTTGTTTATACGTTCACCGCCTTACCTTCGGTTATTAACGGTGACTCTTACCAGGCTGTTTTTTTAACAAATGACCAAGTGTATTTTGGTAAGCTTGTCTCAACAAGAGGTTCGTACAAGCTAACGGATGTTTACTACTTGCAGTCAAAGCAACCCGTGCAAGCACAAGGTACCGAAGTTGGTTCAGAAGGAGACATGGCTCTCATTAAACTAGGTAAAGAGCTTCATGGCCCAGAAGACTGGATGCTCATCAATCGCGAACATGTGATTTTTGTAGAACAGCTCAAGAGCGATAGTCGTGTTGTGCAAGCCATCAAAAAAGCAAAAGCGGGTAATTAGTCAGAGGTAATGTGAGCTTACCAAAAATCCTCTGTATCGTTGGTCCAACAGCAAGCGGTAAAACTTCGCTGGGTCTTTTGTTAGCAAAAAGATTTGATGGAGAAATTGTGAGCGCTGATGCTCGTCAACTCTATAAAGATTTTTCTATTGGTACTGGTAAGCCCGAATGCGAAAGCGAATATCACCACGACGAACATATCTGTTGGGTAGATGATGTCCCGCATTATTTGATGGATTCGCAAGACCCTCGTGAGCCAATCAGCGTTGCCGAATATAAAGCGCTCGCTGAAGAACGTATTGAAGATATTTTATCACGTAATAAGCTACCTATCATTGTTGGTGGCACAGGTTTGTATATCAGCGCTTTGATCGATCAACCATTATTACCAGAGGTTCCACCAAACGAAGAGCTACGCAAAGAACTTGAGCAAAAAGACCTGCCTGAGCTTGTTCATGAGCTGCTAGAATTAGATGAAGATGCAGGCAATAGCATCGATTTACAAAATCCTCGACGTATTATTCGAGCGATAGAGCTTATAAAAGCACTCGACCTTCCAATAAACGAAATTCGTAAAAACGGTGATCCAAAATATGATGCATTGCAGTTAGCATTAAAACATGAGCCAGAGGTATTGCGTAATCGCATCGATACAACCATTGAACGGTTCTTTCATGATGGCTGGTTACAAGAGGTTCGTGATTTATTAACAAAAGATATTCCGCTCGATGTGCCGGCATGGTCTTCTATTGGGTATCCAGAGTTACGCCAAGTGCTTGAGGGACAATTAACAGAAAACGAAGCAAAAACCGCTATTCAATTAGCGACATGGCATTATGCAAAACGCCAACTTACTTGGTTTAAGCGGGATCAGCGCATCAAGTGGTTAGAGAGTGATCAAGAAGCACTTACCGAAGCAATTCGTTTTTTAAGAACATAAATCTATGAACTATTGGCTTATTAAATCCGACCCCGAAGAATTTGGTTGGAAAGAATTGCTTCATGATGGCAAAACGGCTTGGACAGGTGTACGCAGTGCGGCAGCAGCTTTGAATCTAAAAAAGATGAAGGTAGGGGACATCGCGCTTTTTTATGAAAGCCAAGGTCCCAAAAAAGTGGTAGGCCTCGCTTCAATAAAAAAATCCGCTTATCCGGATCCAACGAATACTGATCAAAAGCGAGATTGGGTGGCTGTGGACATCGTTCCAGTTAAAGCATTAAAGAAACCAGTGACACT
Organism: Candidatus Nomurabacteria bacterium; assembly: GCA_023898425.1. Taxonomy (NCBI): domain Bacteria; phylum Candidatus Nomuraibacteriota; species Candidatus Nomurabacteria bacterium. The sequence goes on along the minus strand of CP060222.1, from coordinate 681,280 downwards.
AGCTGAGATTAAGGCAGATGCTTTTTTTGTTGACTTTTCGCTCGTACGTCAATCGAGGCTTTCGGTCATGCCGGTGACGATAAAACAATACGAAAAAATCATCGAAAAAAGTCAAAAGTAGAGGCTCGACAAGGGGTCTTTTTTAGGGTATGATAGGCCGTATTCCGCTATGTTTACACTATTTCGCAAAAAGACGGATGACTCGGTAAGCGAGGCATCATCATCTCCGCTAGGAGTTATCCTTGAAGTTGTTCAAGTATTGGCCATTTCTTTAGCGCTTATTATTCCGATTCGTTTTTTTCTCATCCAGCCTTTTTACGTTCAGGGTGCTAGCATGGAGCCAAATTTCTTTGATCATGAATACTTGATCATCGATGAACTCTCCTATCGATTGCATACGCCTGCGCGTGGTGATGTCGTGGTATTCAAGTATCCAAACAATACGAAAGAATTTTTCATTAAACGCATTATCGGTTTGCCAGGTGAAACGGTAGAAATCTCAAATGGTAAGATTAAGATCTACAATGATAAACATCCTAACGGGATGCTTATAAACGAAACAAGCTACCTCGATCAAGACTTCACGGCAAATTCACAAACCGTAACGTTAAAAATGGATGAGTATTATGTCCTTGGAGATAATCGTTCATCAAGTTTAGACTCTCGTTTCTTTGGACCAGTAAATAAAAGCTATGTCGTTGGTCGAGTCTGGCTACGCGGATTTCCGTTTGATCGCTGGAAACACTTCACTTCATTTGATTACGAATTAGACAAATAAACCTATGCCATCCAAACCAGTAAAAAAGACCGTTGCAAAAACAACGGCAACCGCAAAAGCCTCTGCAGAAGCAGCGACATCATCCAAAAAAGCTCCGCAACCGATTCAGATCATGCGCGGTATGCGTGATCTTGTGCCAAATGATCAGCCTTATTGGCAAGAAGTGCGTGACACCGTTGCAAGCATTGCAGGGTCATACGGCTTTGATCGCATTGATACACCAATCGTAGAAGAGACGGCTCTCTTTATTCGTGGCGTAGGTCGTGCAACGGATGTCGTTGAAAAAGAACTCTATCGCTTTGATACACTCGGTGGCGAAGACGCAGCATTACGTCCAGAAGGTACAGCGGGCGTTGTTCGTTCTTACATTCAACACGGCATGTTAAACGTGCCACAACCCGTAAAACTTTGGTACGAAGGTCCAATGTTTCGCTATGATCGTCCACAGTCTGGTCGATTTAGACAATTCTACCAAGCAGGTTTCGAATGTATTGGCGAAGAAGACGCGATTGTCGATGCGCAACTTATTGTTCTTGGCTGGAATGTGTTAAAGAGCTTAGGTATTGATGCAGTATTACGTATCAACTCACTCGGTACACCAGAATCTCGCGCAAACTATAAGAATGCTCTCGTTGCCTATTTCCGTGCAAAGAAAGCCAAACTTTCAGACGAAGACAAAAAACGTTTATTAAAAAATCCATTGCGTTTACTCGATTCAAAAGATCCAGTCATTCTTGAGTTAAAAGCTGAAGCACCGCAACTCGTTGATTGGTTGGATGAGGATTCAAAAGCGCACTTTATGCGAGTGCTCGAGTATCTTGATGAGTTAGGTGTGCCGTATCAGCTTGATCCATACTTGGTTCGCGGTCTTGATTACTACACCAAAACCGTTTGGGAGTGGTATGCAAGCACAGAGGATGCAGAACAATCACAGTCTGCTCTTGGTGGCGGTGGACGCTATGATGGTCTCGTTGAGTTACTCGGTGGCCGCCCTACACCAGCTGTGGGTTGTGCCTTTGGTGTCGATCGCATCATCTCTCGCCTAAAAGAAAAGAACCCACCTTCTCCTGATCAGCATCGTTATGCATCGGTAGATGTCTTTATCGCTCAACTTGGAGATATGGGTCGCAAAAAAGCCCTCGCTCTCTTTGAAGAGTTCCGCGAAGCAGGTATTCCTGTTGGTGAAGCCTTTGCCAAATCCAATATCAAAGCACAGATGGAAGTAGCAAATAAACGTCAGGCAAAATGGGCGCTCGTCTTGGGCCAAAAGGAAGTTCTTGACGGTACCGTCTTAATCCGTGATATGGATGCTGGTTCTCAAGAAACGGTAGATATCAAAAAAGCCGTCCACGAAATCAAGAAAAAACTACAGAATTTAAAGCCTTAAGAGAATCATCTCCCTCATTCCCTCTTCTTTATTAAAAGAAGAGGGAGGTCAGAGTCAGTCGCCCTTCTTTAAATAAAGAAGGGGCAGGGGATGATTCAGGCCCAATTTGACTTATTGACGTTTTGGCTAAGTTCAGCTATATTCTGGGCCAACGTATCAATTAGATACGAATTTACCCAGAAAGGAGCGTGTCACCATGGTACAAATCAATCGCAAGAAAAACGAAACATTTGACGCTATGTTGCGCCGCTTCCAGCGTCGCTTTCAGTCCAGCGGCAAACAAATCGAAGCCAAAAAACGTCGTTTCCACGATGGCGGTCCAAACCGTAATGGTCGCCGCTTCGGGGCTCTTCGCCGCGAATTCATGAGTCAACAGTACGAATACCTCATGAAAACAGGTCAGCTCAAAGAAGAAAAACGCAAAAAAGGACGCCGTTAAACGCATCCAAGAAGCTAGAGATTAGCCACTAGGTTACTAGTCGTTAATAGCTAGCTTCTTTTGTTCTTATCCGTTAAAGTAGTTCATACTATGACCGTCATCGAACGTATTGACCAAGACTTAAAAGAAGCCATGAAGGCAAAAAGCGAACAGCGCCTTTCGGTGCTACGCATGGCTCGCACTTCGTTAAAAAACAAACAAATAGAAATGCAAAAAGATCTCGATGATCAAAGCGCCTTTGCTGTTTTGAAAACCATGATCAAGCAATATCAAGACGCGATCTCAGATTTTCAGACCGCAGGACGCCAAGACCTTGTAGAAAAACAACAGCAAGAAATCGATATCCTTTCTGCCTATTTACCCCCAGCAATGCCGGTAGAAGAAGTAGAAAAAATCGTGAAAGAAGCTGTTGCAGGTATGCAGGCAAGTGATATGGGTAAGGCCATGGGAGCGGCAATGAAGGCTGTGGATGGAAAGGCCGACGGAAACACTGTCAGAGCCATTGTCCAGAGACTGCTTTCGGAGTAAGATGTGTACATGTTTGGATCCCTCCTTCCCATGCTTTCGGATGGTTCCGTAAGAAGCACCGCACGATCACGGATGGCGAGTATTTTCGCTGTCGTGATTGCGGTGTTTTTTTGCGTCGCTTTTTTTGCCGCCCCATCCGCCGTCTTTGCACAAACCGTTGACCCAGGTCTCACCGAAGTTGGTGCTGCCACCGGTTTAGAAACGCAAACGGATCTTCCTACGATTATTGGTCGTATCATCAATATCTTTTTGGGTTTCATGGGTATCGTATTGCTCGTTATTATCATCTATGCAGGTTGGTTGTGGATGACGGCGGGTGGCAATAATGAACAAATCGAAAAAGCAAAACTCTGGATTCGTAACGGTATTATTGGGTTAATTATCATCGTTTCTTCTTTTGCGATCACCGCATTTGTTATCGGGCTTTTAGCGGGCGATGGTGGTCTTGGCGGCGGATCCGGTACAGGTGACCCGTTTGGTAATAATGGTGGATTTCCTGGTTCTGCCGGTGCGCTCGGTGCAGGGATCGTCGAGTCTCATATTCCGGCTCGTGATGCAACCGGTATTGCGCGTAATACAGCCATCGTTATCACCTTCAAAGAACCAATCAAGCTTTCAACCATGATTGCTGGTTATGACGACAATGGGACACCTTCAAATCTTGCTGATGATGCTGGTCGCACGACAACCATCGGCTTAAATGCGGACATTGTAAAAGTATATCCATCCGGTAAACGTGATCAGGCTTTATCCACAACCGAGGCGCGTGTAAGTTTTACCGACGATCGTCAGACCTTTGTGATTCGTCCCGTGCAATATCTCGGTAGCCCAACCGTAGACACGGATTATACGGTTGAGTTTGTTGGAGGATTAAACGGTTTGCGTCGAGAAGATAATTCAGCTGCATTCGGAGGGAGTTTTAGCGCAGGATATAAATGGCAATTTCAAGTATCGACCATCATCGATAATACGCCTCCACGTGTAACTTCGGTTATTCCTACTGACGGCGGCTCCTATGCGCCAAACGTGATTGTGCAAATGCAGTTTAGCGAAGCGGTTGATCCTGTTTCTGCATCAGGAATGTTTCAAAATGGTTCAGGATTTACCAATGTTCAGGTGACGGCTGGCGGGACAACGCGTCCTAATGGCTCATTTAAATTATCAAATCAATACCGAACCTTAGAATTTGTCACCGATCAAAGCTGTGGCACAAATTCTTGTGGTTCAACAATCTATTGTTTGCCTGCGAGCACGGCTATTGCTGTGGTCGCAAAAGCAGCAACCTTGAGTGATAATCCACCAACAGCTGCCGTATCAGGTTCTCTGTATGATGGTATTGTAGATCTTGCGAGCAATTCTTTAGATGGTAATGGCGATAATCAAGCCCAAGGTTCTGATAGCGATGCTGTAGCAGGTAATGATGACTACGGTTGGACATTTCAGACGACGGACAGACCAAACTTAGATGCTCCGGTTATTCGCTCAACAAATCCACGCGCCGGTGATGCTGGTGCTTCGAGTAATCTTTCAGTTGATGCAATGATTGATGCGACGTTTGATACGCCTTTACGTGCATCAACGGTCAATAGTGACGAAGTTGTTCTGCAGACAAATGAGCCAGCACGTATGGCGGATACTTTTTGGTGGTCGGCATCCTATCAACCGCTTACATCCGCAGGTTCTGTAGCAGGCGTTGGTGACACAACATCGCTTGGTAAGATTACGATCGATCATCGTCTCTTTGTTGCGGCTACTGGTACAGGCGCTACAGCAATTGTGCCGATTTATCAACCGGTGCTTAATTCTGGCATTCAGAATCTGTATCAAAATTGTTATGTACCAGCCGCATCCGTGAGCTGTGCTGCAAATACGCAAAATCCTAATTGCTGTAATGGTCGTCCACAAGCGGGTGGATGTGTTGCTCCTATAAGACTTCCGTAATTTCACATGAAAAACAAACGTTTATTGGGCTGGATCGCCCCACTTGCCGCCATCATCGTCATGATGGCTCTTGCTGTTTATGCGCCATCAGTTCTTGCGCAAACACAAGACACGCTTGGCCTCAACGAAGTGGGTCAAACGGTAAACCTATCAGGAACAGATCCGCGCACCATTATCGTGCGTATTATCAATGCAACACTCGGAATTATCGGAATCATTCTTGTTTTGATTATTTTGTATGCGGGTTTTACATGGATGACTTCTGGAGGAGATGCAGAAAAAATCGCAAAAGCAAAACGAACCCTTACCAATGCCGTTATCGGTTTAGTGATTATTTTGTCAGCATGGGGGATCACGGCTTTTGTTATTAGTACGTTATTGTCTGCTACCAATGGGAATAATGGTGGTAGTGGCGGCTCTGGTGGTTCTGGCTCCGGTGGTGGCTTAGGTGGGGGAGGCTCAAGCCAATCTTTTCAAGTTCAAAGCATAACACCTACGGGTTCAGTGCCTTTGCGTAATGTTGAGCCTCGTATCGTTTTTTCTCGCGAAGTAGATGCGACGAATGCTGATATTCAGGTTGTTAAAACATCGGATCAATCAGCTGTCGAAGGTGAGTGGTTGCTTATCGGTTCGGTAGCAACCTTTGTCCCTACGGCAACATGTCCAGCACCAAACGAAGATCGTAAATGTTTAGAGGCAAATACAGGTTTTACCATTCGTGTTGGAAGCGGTACGCGTTCAGTATCAGGACTCGCGATTACATGTGGCGGTTTTGCACCAGCATGTACAGCGGATTTTGAAACAGGTGATCTTGTGGATACACAAGCGCCAAGCGTTAGTCTTGTCACACCATTAAACGGAGCGATTTTTGTGCAGGGCGACTCGGTTTCTGTATCTGCTACAGCAACCGATGATTCGGGTATCTCAATGGCAGAAATTCTTTTAGACGGCAGCACGAGAGGTAATGCCGTTATTTCTGGCACTGATAATGGGGTTACGACGCTTTCTGGTCAGATTGACTCAACGATTTTAACACCAGGAAGCCACACGCTCTCTGTAAAAGTCTTTGATTTAGATTCAAACTTTACCAATTCAAATTCAATAACAATTACCGTTCGTCCTGCTTACTGTGCTGATGGTTTATTGAATGGTGATGAAACGGCGATTGATTGTGGAGGATCTTGCGGCGCTTGCTCAGGCACTAGTTGTACTGGTAATAGCGATTGTTCTTCGGGCGCTTGTGTGAATAATATCTGTGTCGATGCGCCGCTCATTACAGGTATCTCACCTCTAGATGGTCGCCCAGGAACCGTCGTGTCAATTACGGGTCGTGGATTTGGTAATTCGCCTGGAACCGTTCGCTTTACGAATGGTGTCGTGGCGCAACCGGCGCAGGCTTGTCTTGCAAGCGGTGTTGCAACGTGGACGAGTAATTCAATTCTTGTAGAGGTACCTGCTGGCGCTGAGACGGGTGGACTTGATGTGCAACATGCAACAAATAATCTTACGGATTCTTCAATTGATACAAACGGTCCTGTTTTAGAGCCTTTTGTTGTTAATGATGTTGCTCATCCTGCGATATGTCAGATTTCACCAGACTCAGGTTTTAGTGGTGATCGTATCGAGATTCGTGGTATTGGCTTTGGTGCAACAGCCGGAAAAGTCTTTTTTGCTGATCGCGAAGCATCAACCGTGCAAACATGGTCCGACACATCGATTATTTTAAATACCCCTGTTTATACTCCGGCAAACTATCCGGTTTCTGTCGTATCAAACAATATCTCTTCAAATCAACGAGCCTTTAGAATCGATACGAGAACAGCTGCATCAGCGCCAAAAATTAATAGTATTACGCCGGATCGTGGTGCTATCGGGCAATATATTACCCTTCAAGGTACGGACTTTGGTAATACGGTAGGTAAGGTAACCTTTAAACGTGCTGATGGTGCAACGGGTATTGCAGATACAAATTTTCCAGCAGCTTGTGGTACAGGCTTTTGGTCAAATACAGCGGTCACCGTTAAGGTTCCTGCAAATGTCAGTGCGGGTATTGGAAACGAAGCAGTTGCTCCTGGGCCTTATACTGTTGTTCTTGAGCGTTCTGATGCTGTCGCATCTTCGGCGGCGAGCTTTGTGGTTGAGAGTGGTACGCCTACTCCTGGTATTTGTGCGATTCGCCCAGCATCAGGTCCTGTTGGAACACCTATCGACGTCGTTGGTGAGAATTTTTCAAATGCTGGTCAACTTACCTTTACGGGTACAGGCACCGCGCGCGTTGATGCAACAGTTGAAAGCGGGGATTGGACGAGTCAGACGGTTTCGTCTTTTGTGCCAGCGGGTTCACGAACGGGCAATGTGTCGGTAGCCGTCAATGCCGTAAACTCAAATGCGGTGCCTTTTGCCGTGCAAAGCTGTCAAGAAAATGCCGGTATTTGTGGTGCAAGCGAACAATGTTGTGCTTCAGGTGCTTGTTCGGTTGGTGGTGTCTGTGCGGCTGCTGTTACATCGGCTCAATTTGCTTGGACGGTTTCTACGGGTATTATCCCGGTTAATCCTTTGGTTATCGAAGAATGTAGCCAAAATAAACCTCCATCACCTTCGCCATGGAGTAACCATCAAGGCGGAAATAATGTTTGTGTAAATAGTGACGTGTATTTGCGCTTTAATACTCATCTAGATGAGACAAGCATTGTAGGGACCGGCTCATCCCGTACCATTCAGCTTTATCGTTGTACAGGATCAGGTGCTGACGCTTGTGTCACAAAAGAGTTGGTTGATTTTGCCCCAAACTACCCACGAGTAGGTACTAATGGTGACGAAGGATATATTCAAGCACAGGTTGTTGGTGGTACTTGGATCGAACAATCAACCTATCAAGTTGTTCTTACTACAGGCATCTTGTCCTCAACAGGTATTCCAATGGCAGAAAATACCGAGTGTGGCGCTGGTAATGCATACTGTTTTACGTTTAAAACACGTAACGAAGCGGATGTTTGTCTCTTAGGAAGTATTGATGTATTGCCAAATACAGCAGAGATGAGCACCTTAAATGAAACACGTGACTATACCGTTATTGGTTATCCAAGAGAGGATGCTTGTATCGTGATGAACTGGAATGGTCTTACGTATACAGCACAATGGTCTACTTCAGATGGTCGTGCATCTATCACAAATACTATTGATGGCCAAACACAGTCTCTTGATCAAGTTGCAACAGGTCTTGCTGATACGGGTAATGACCCTGTCAAAGTTGAGCTTGCTATCGTACTTGGTGGTGAAGATTATCTTGATACAGCCGATCTCTATATTCGTCCACAGCCTCCAACAATAGTTAATTATGGTCCGGGTTGTGACAGCGCCTGTAGCAATGCTGCCGTATGGGCTGAGTTCAGTGTGCCAATGAATGCCGCTTCTGTAGCAAATGCCTTTGAAGTACGTCGTTGTACCAATGAAAATTGCCGCACCTTTGATCAAATTTGGATGCCAAGTCAATTACCTTCGGCAACGCTTTCGGCGGTACCTGGCTCAAATGATCCAAAGCTACGTTTTGCAAAGCTAGACATGTTGGATAACCAAGGCAATACACTGCTTCAACGTGGTAAGTTCTATAAAGTTACGGTTCGTGGTGGTACTTTGCAGGGTGTGCGATCGGTTGATGGCTTACTCCTTACCGACTTAAATAGCCCTGAGGGATATACATGGACCTTCCGTGTAAAAGACTCAGATGACACGATGTGCGGTATTGCGGCTGTTGATGTTTCGCCGATGAAAAAGATCGAAACAGTTGTTGGTCAACGACAATTGTTTGCGGCAAGCACAAAATCCGCTCCTGATAGCTGTTCACAAAAAGGACAGATCCTCTCAAATAACCAGTCTTACAATTGGTCTATTGATCAAAGCGGTGACGTAAGTCGCTTTATTAATGGTGGTAACGGAAACGCTCCTTCTACAGGCTTGGTGAGTACATCAAAAAATCGTGCAGCAGGTTGTACAGACCGTTGTATCCAAACCGGTGCTACAGGTGTCGCAGGAAAAACGGCTTCTTGCGGAAACCGTATCGTCGAAACAAAAAATGCCGCCTACTGTATTAATGGGCGTACGATTTTTGGAGATAATTGTGTCATCTTGTCTGCAGATGCTATAGGTGGCGAAGAGTGTGACGAAGGTTCAGAAACAGCAACCTGTTCTTCGCAGTGTCTTTGGAAGCCTTCAGCGAGCGCACAATGTGGTAATGGAACTATTGATCGTGGGGAGCAATGTGACCCAGGTCCAAATGGTACACCGGGCTGTTCAGCAGATTGTCAGGTATTGGGAGCAAACGAAGGTGGTTCTACTTGTGGTAATGGAGACATTGCTGACGGGGAGTCTTGTGATGACGGTAATACGCGTAGCGGTGACGGCTGTAGCAGTATTTGTACCAACGAAGGATCAACAGCGGTTGTTGCGCTTTGTGGCAATGGTATTCAAGAAGCCGGTGAGACCTGTGAAAAAATCGGCGGTGTATGGCCTATCGCAGGCTGTGATGCAAACACCTGTCTCAAGACGGGTACGCAAGCATGTACCAGTACCAGTATCGGTGCTTGTTGTGGCAACGGTAATACAGATCTTACTGCAGGCGAAACCTGCGATGACGGAAATTCAGTAGCAGGTGACGGCTGTTCGAGTAGTTGTCTCTTAGAGGGTTCGTCTGCATCCTATATCAACCCTTCTTTCTGTGGTGATGGTGTCACAGGTATCGGTGAATCCATTATGTGTGAAAGTGCAGGTGCTGGTACAAGCCCAGATGCCATTCAGCTAGCTGAAATCGTAGGCGAAGCCAACCCAGATGCAAGCGGACTTATGAGCTCGGTGCTAAACGCAACCGTCACACAAAAAACAGGTTCAGCGGTCTATGGGTTAAAATGTGGTTATACGACGGAGCTGTCTTGTCCTAGTGGGACTGGCCTTGATCAATCGGGTTGCTGTGCGCCACGTCCGGATATTGTCTCGGCGACACCAGCTTCAGGCGCAACGGGTGTATGTCGCAATACAGCTTTCACTCTTAAGTTCAATACGCTAATGGATGAGCAGTCTATTACGAATCATTTGATTATTACTGAAGTACATTCAGGTACTGCGTGTCCTGCTGGTCTTGAGGATGTCACTATCGTACAAGCTTCTCCGCAAGGTTGGTTTGCAAAAATCAAAAACTGGGTAACCGCGTTCTTTGTAAAGCCAGCTCAAGCGGATGTGTATTGTGCAGGCAGTGTAAAAGGAACGATTTCTACAACAGAATCAAATGGTCAAACGACGGCATACTTGTATATCTCTTCGGCATTAAAAGCGAATACACAATACGGTGTATTGGTACGTGGCGACGTAAATCTTACGGATAACCCAGATGGTAAAACGGGCATTATGTCTAAGCGCGGTGTTGTAATGTCAGGATCACAATTCTGGCCATTTACTACAGGTGCAAGCATTTGTACGATATCGGATATTCGTGTTTCGGATACAAACGTTGATTCACCAGCTACCTTTACAAAAGTAAACGAGACCCATCGGTACAATGCTCAAGTTGTTTCGGTTCAGGCAGGGTCCGCTTCGCTCTTGTCACCTGTTACAGAATATAATTGGGAGTGGCAGCCATGGAGCTCTTCTGAAGAGCCGGTATTCTCTGTTGCTGGTATCGCCGGAAATCAGGTCGGTGGCACACAGGCAGATGTTTCTTCAAAAGACAAGATGGGAAGCTCGTATATTTCAGCTGAGTTACGTATTACAAACGATGCCGTCACAACACCTTCGTCAACAAATCAAATTATTCGAGGAGCATTATTGAGTACAGCTCTTCTTTGTGAAAATCCATGGCCAGCACGTAATCTGGGTGCATTTGCTGATGTAGAAAACTCTGATGCTCTTGCTCATTATGCTCCTGAAATAGCTAATGGCCCAACATTCTTTAACTTCTCTACGATGTATTGTCGCGATGGAGAGAGTCTTGATCTCACAGCAGATGATCTACCTTCGATGAATGCTGTTCATGTGGAGCTATCAAATGCTGATCGTGCACAAGGTGTATTACGTCAATATCTTCTTAGTTTTGATACAGCTAGCTCACCAGAATTAGCAGGGGATGGTATCGGTATTCGTGTGATGTCTAATCCACTGCACTTAAATATACGTGATTGGTTTGCATCAAAAGGGTTCTCGGGTTCACCGCAGTCAGCAACGGTCGATGGTTACGAGGCACTCAAAGATGGAGCTACTGTTTATGTTTCGGCAGCAAATACAAACGATCTTGCTAATGGCGACGTTTATCCAAATATCTACATCATTTCACGTAACCCCGATGCAAGTAAGATCACGCAAGGTATTTTTGATCAGCTTGTTGCAAACTTCTTCTTAAACGCAAATCTTCAAGATGATGTTCAAAATGCTTGTGAATATGCCATCGCTGAACCAGGTCATTCGGTAAGCGAAACCTATCGTGAAAACGGTGCTCGCGTCACTTGTACGGCAGATTGGGAGTGTTTACAAAAGAATACCAATCTACGTTGTGCGAGCTTTAAGCCTAAGTTACAGCGTGATCTTAAGCGTATCGCCGATATTTCTCGCATGAGTAATAATCTTGAGCTTACAAAAGAGCAAAACGGCACCTATCCAACGCTTGATAGTGGTAGCTTTATTCAGGGTATGTCGACGAGTCGTTGGCCGAGCTGGCAAACCGTCTTTGGTGATAACGGTGCTACGGATCCTGTAAATCGCTTCTTGTCTTGTGGATTCTGTTCTACGTCACAATCAGCGTGTATGACCGATTCAGATTGTGGTACTGGTCAAACTTGTAATGTACCTGCAAATCAAACAGGCCTCGAGGCGACAACGTGTTGGAACACAATCTCAAAGAGATATATGTGTCCTGTTTTGAATACCTCGTCACCACAAGCATCGGTATCACGTATTTATCAATATCGTGCCGTAGATGGTGGCCGTCGATTCGAACTCGGAACAGAGCTCGAAGCAGCAGATGCCTCACGTTATGTGCCATCACTACAAACAGAAGCTAAGCGTTGTACAAATATCGATAGCCCTTGTTCTGTTGATGCGAATTGTACCGTTACAAGCCCAACGGGCGCTCAAGTTTCTACGGGTCAATGTCTCACGGTTGGTGGCACTTGGAAGTACAGCGGTATTTGCCAAGGTACCGAGTACGGCCAAGACGATGTTTGTGGTAATGGTGTTATCGGTACAAACGAAGTCTGTGAAGTAGGGGATACGCGTGGCGCTTCTTGTTCTACAGCCTCCGGTGCAGCAGGGACAAAACTACAAGTCTGTAACGATTGTAAAGGCTTTGTTGATTCATCAAATGCTACCTGTGTTGCACAAAGCATGTGTGGCAATGGTCGTATTGACCGTGCACAGTGTCTTGGTGGTGAGGGGTTAAAGTATGGTCAAGCATGTACTAACGCAGGCAATGCAGCCGAATGTCAGTCACCGGGTGATCCGGTAGGTTCGAATATCACATGTACAGAACTACCTACTCTCGAAGTTTGTGATGACGGAAGTGCGCTTAATGGTACCTATGGTCGCTGTAATCGTACCTGTACAGGCTATGATAGTTACTGTGGTGACAACAAATTAGCACCGGGTGAGCTCTGCGATTTGGGTAATCGTAATGGTGAGTATTGTGGCCCGGGTTGTAATGCGGCATTAACCTGTTCTCAATCATGTCAGGGTGTTGCGCCATTTTGTGGTGATAATAAAGTCGACGCTCCGTATGAGAAGTGCGATGGTAATGTCGAAACAACAAAAGAAGGCTGTTCTCCTGTGAAATATTGTACCGTTAAAACTCCAGAGAATAACTTTGTTTCGTGTAATACAAATAGCGATTGTGCCTCTGTAGGCGGTACTTGCGCAGAGTACGAAACACAAAATATGCGTGTTTGTACGTCTCCAGGCTTGCAGAATCAGTGTCAATTTGCTGACTGGTCTGGCTGTAAACCAGTCGGCTCTTGTGGAGACGGTAACGTCGACCAAGGCGAAGAATGCGATGACGGTAATCGTAGCGATACCGACACGTATACAAATTCGTGTAAAAAGAATATTTGTGGTGACGGAAAAATTAACGCAGGCGTTGAGCAATGTGATCTCGGCTCACAAAACGGTGGCGCATGTCCAGATGGTGCCGACTATGGTTCAACGTGTCTCGCCTGTACGACTTCTTGTCAGCAAGTAGCGCAGTCAGGTGGGTACTGTGGCAATGGACGTGTTGATGAAAATAGCCCAGAGCAATGTGAAGCAGGTGTTGCTATTGATCCAAATGTAAGCTGTAAGGCGCTTGGGTATGACTTTGCGAATCGTCAGGTGAGTGGACGTGATGAAATTACTTGTAACAATACGTGTCAGTATTCTGGTTGTGCTAAATGTTCGGATGCAATTGGAGACGGTGTGATTGAAGGTCAGGTGCTTGATGCGTTGTATCGATATTACCCTATACCTGGAGCACGCGTTACACTCTTTAGCCGTGGGCTTCGTGTTAAGGATGTGATAGCAGATAAAGATGGCAAATATAGATTTGAAAACATTCTGAAAAATCCCGCATGTTCAAGCTACAAAATCGTGGTCGATTATTACAAAGACAATATTTGTACGGGGTCAAAACCGGAAGACCTTTTAATGGATGTGATGGACAGCCTTGGGGTGTATTGAAATACACAGTAAACAATAGCCCATACAGAATGCCTATCCCTGGGACAAACCCTGTTAAATTTACAGATTATGATCCAGCAATAAGCCCAGATGAACCATTCAAAAATATCCCAGAACCAGATGAGGGAGCTAATGGAGGTTACTGGCCATATGAATCAAATCAATTTTCGTTCAATAGTAGATCGGAGATTGCAAAGTTATATCTTGCGCCAAAAGTAGCTCAAAACGAAACCTACGTTATTCTTGATGGTACTGAGACTAGTGGTAATGAGCATCTAACCCAATACTTTACAAATAGGTTGTACTTGCCACCAAGTATGGGGCATCGTGATGGTAATGACGTAGCTTATGGTACTCGCTTATCAGCTAGTCCTTACAAGTTTGAGCCAAGTCACCCATGTAATTGGACATCGCAAAATAATCAAGACAATATTGATTGTTTCCGTGATTTTTATAGAGGAGATATGAATATAGATCTAGGGCATTGGCCACATGCCTATCTGGCTTGTTATACGCCTTGGTCACAAAAAGATAAGGTAAGTCCAGGTAGATATGTGTTACCAGATAATGCGTCTCCAAATGATAATTCAAATATAAATTTACACTGTAATTATCCATTTGGAATATCTAATTCTTTCCCACGTACAGACGCCTATCGTAGAGACCCTAGCTGGAATACAGGCACGGGCAACTATCAATATATCGTAGATTTCACTTATAAGACTGAGTATAATGATGGGACGTTCAGATTGCGTTACCCTGAAACCTATGCAGGATTGTTAGGGCTACGTGTTCGTGTGATCACATCGCAAAATATGTATACTCTAAATTATAAAGATATTGCGTCAAAGACATCGTGTGGTATAGGTACGTCTACGGACGTTCATGCGTGGCATGTCTTTTCACAGAACGAAAAAACAGGGGATATAACAATACAGAACAAGCTTATCAATTCTCAATGCCGGGTCACTGGAGAGGATTCTGGAGTGACGTACCTAAATTTCAGGGATGCAAGATAAAGTAATATGATCAATACAATCAACAAAAAAAACGTTTTTATCTTAACAGTGGTTACAGGAATTTCATTATTGTTGACGGGTATCTATTGGCTTAGAAATAGAGAGATAGCCGATGAAGGAGTGTCGGTTACGGTATCTGATGTCATATCTGGCACAAATAAAGCAACCTCAACGAATGATATACCGGTCTTGTCCGTGGAGAGGATAGCTAATCCGCCAAGCGAAGGGTTTTATACAGAAGGTCATGTAGAAGCTACTGAAGAAAACATTGCTACCACCATCAATGAACAATTAGCAAAAGCAGCCCTAAATCCACAGCCAGATGTATTAGAAGAGGTAAACAGTGATTTAAATGTGGATGAATCTAATAGCATAGATAGCTCGCTTGACTCAGACTCCGACTCCATCCCCGACACCGAAGAAGCCCGCTACGGCACCGATCCAAATAAGGCTGATACCGATGGTGATGGCTTCAATGATGCGGATGAAATCAAAAACGGGTATAATCCATTAGGAGAGGGAGATGCGCTGTATCAACCTGTATAATCAACGAATAAACGCCTATGAATCCGCCAAACAATTTACCATTTGCACCCGACGATGTATCGGACGAAGCATTAGAATCCATGGCAGCACCTGAGCCAACTCAGGTAGCAACACCTAGACCAGCATCAAACTCACCGACACCAACGCCGGTGCGCCCTTTGCCTGATGCGCTTAATGCTCCTGCGCCTGTTGCAGCTCAACGTCCAGAAATTCAGTCTATGCCTACGGAGGCTATGACAGATAAAGACATGTCTTCAAAGCCACAAGAGCCAGAAGATATGTTTGCGGATTCTGCGCCAACCCGTGCTCCTGTGCGTACACCGGTGATGCCTGCAATGGCGCCAGTACCGTCATCAACGGGCCCATCTATGGTGAAGGTCGCGCTACTTGCTTTATTGATTTTGGTTTTACTAGGTGGAGCTGCTTTTGGTATCTATACATTGATCAATAAAAACTCTAATGACACAACGTTAAAAGATCCTGTTGTAAACACCGTTCCACAGGCGACAACAACAAATGTGGTAACACCTATCCCAACTACGCCAACGAGTAATGAGACTACGTCAACGGATACAGAGGTTGATACAACAAAGGGCGGATTAACATTACCACCTCCGGTCACGATCCCTCCTTCTGGCGTTAATATCCCTTTACCATCCACATCAACACCTGTAGTGGTACCATCACCATCTACAACGAGCGTTGTTGATACTGATAAGGACGGTTTATCTGATCAACAAGAGATCGAGCTAGGCTTAGATCCAAATAATCCAGATTCTGACGGTGATGGTTTAACAGATGGTGATGAAAATAAAATTTACGGCACCAATCCTTTAAATAGAGATACCGATAAAGATACATATCCGGATGGTGACGAGGTTAAGAATGGTTATAATCCCCGTGGAGACGGAAAGTGCGCTACACCAACGTGTGAGGTGCCAAAACTCAACCCCTAATGTATGAATCCCTTTGAAGCGACAAAAGCGCCCACAGAAGCGCCATCGTCACCAAAACGATCCCCAGAGATCGTGGTGATGCCGGAGAAATACTACGGCGTCGCTTTAAAGATGGATGCGCGCGAAATGGAGGCCAAAGAAGCAACACCAACACCTGCTCCCGCTACACCACCGCCACCACCAAAGCCAAAACAGGCTTTGGTTCCTATGGCAGAAGAAAAGCCTTCGCCTTGGCCATATATTGCTCTTGCGCTGATTATTTTGCTTTTGATCGGTGGTGGTTTTGCTTATGTAAATCGCGAAGCGCTTTTTGGTAAAAAAGAACCTATTGTAACAACGCCTCCCGTTATTGAAACTCCTGTAAAGTCACCTCCACAAACGCCAGCAAATATCATGGCGACATCAGTGAGTGGTACACAAGCTATTACCTTAACTTGGTTGGATGCAACCAATGACGAAACAGGTTTCCGTTTAGAGCGCGCTACGGCGGATGGAGCTTTTGCTATTTTGACGAATCTACCTGCAAATAGCACATCTTTTCTTGATGTAAGTGTTTCGGCTGGTTTGAGTTATCGATATCGTATTTCTGCTGTTAACGAAGGCGGGGCTTCTCCTGCTTCTGCAGAAGCATTAGCGACGGTAGCTTCGGCGCAACCCGTGACGCCGTCTTTGCCACCTGGAGGACTTGATTCTGACTCGGATGGTTTGTCTGATAGCGAGGAGCTTGTCTTCTCAACAGATCCTCGTAATCCCGATACGGATCGTGATGGGTTCTTAGATGGTAACGAAGTATTCCATCTTTATAATCCTGCGGCACAAGCACCAGTAAAAATTTTAGATACAACCTTAGTAAAATCGTTTAAAGGCTCGATTGGTTGGTCGATTATCGTGCCATCCGCTTGGACGAGCTCGATGGATATCGCGGATGGCGAGAGAGCAAGTATTGTTACGGGACAAGGAGAAAGATTTTTGATCGAGGTAGTACCAAATACACAGCAGCTCTCGGCAAAAGATTGGTATCTTACAAAAAGTCCTACAACAACGGCTGATATGTTGCGTTCATTAACCACAAAGCAAGGTCTAGAGGGGATTTTGAGCCCAGATCGCTTAGAGGCGGTATTCACCTGGGGAGAACGCGTCTTTATCTTCAAATACAATCCAGATAGTAAGCCGTATATCAATTACCGCACGATTTATGAGATGATGTTGAACTCGCTAGAGCTCGAAGGCGCACCGGTACAAATGATCCCTCCAGAAGAATCTTTGTTAAATGGTCCTGGTGATGTTGTGGGTGCTACAACTACCACTACAGCAATAACAGAAAATACCGTCACGACAACAAGTACCGTCGATATTCCTAATGTCACAACAACATCACCATGATCCAATTCACACGAGTTACGGCTTTGCCAAAAGTGCTTTCTGAACGCGATATCACGCGCGCTGCAGAATTATTATCAAAAAAATTAAAAATACGAAAGGCAACCTTAGTGAGTCTTTCTTTTGTCACGCCAAAACGAATTCAGACATTAAATAAGCAGTATCGCAAGATAAATAAACCTACAGATGTGCTTTCATTTAACGCAGATCCAGCGATGCAATCACCCGTAGAATTTGAGTTAGGGGATATTGTTATTTGTCCTTCTTATGCCACAAGAGAAGCCAAGCGTCGTGCTATCTCAGCACGAGAAGAATTGCTTCGATTGATGATCCATGGGGTTTTACACCTTAAGGGATACGATCATGCTACTGAAGATGAGGAGATGGTGATGTTTCGCTTGCAAGAAGAGCTCCTAGAGAGGATCATGAACGTATGAACGGACGCAGTCTTTGGCGTAGCTTTCAGAATGCTTTACGAGGGATCGTAACTGCTTTTAGAACAGAGCGTAATTTTCGTATCCACAGCCTTGCTGCCGTCTTGGTAGTAATTGTTGTTTTTGCCTTGCCTTTTGAGCTTTGGGAGAGATTCGCGCTCTTGCTTGTGACAGTGCTTGTGCTCGTGCTAGAATTGGCGAACAGTAGTTTAGAACGCTTGGTAGATCTCGCGAAGCCACGCCTGCATGAATATGCCGGTGAAGTAAAGGATTTAATGGCCGCTTCGGTATTGATTGCCTCCGTTTTTGCCCTTTGTGTCGGCATTTTTATTGCCGGACCACGGGTTATTGATGTCGTATTTTCACTATGAGAGATCGCTTTATTGCCGCCATTGACCTAGGAAGTTCCGCAATCCGTCTTGCCGTTGGGCAAGTGACGGTAGATTCGGATCGCCGCGAAATTCTCTCAATGATTGGAGCGGACGAGGTATTGTCCGTAGGTATTTCGAAAGGCGCCGTTCAGTCTTTGGATGATGTAACAAGCGCTGTATCAGCTGTTTTGGATCGTGTTGAACGTAATATTGGTATTCCTGTTACAGAGGTCTATGTAGGTGTTGGTGGGGCACAAGTACAAGTAAAGCCAACAAAAGGCGTTGTCGGTATTTCTAATCCAGACGGTATTCGCGAAGAAGACTATCGTCGCGTGCTTGAGCATGCGGCTCAAAGTTCTCACTCTGCAAATTACGAAGTCTTACATCGTTTACCACAGAGATTCACCATTGATGGGCAACAATCCATTAAAGATCCTGTTGGTATGCAAGGCGCTCGTCTTGAAGCAGAGGTCTGTGTTATTCAGGGTCTCGTTGGACATGTGCGTAATATTACGCAATCTGTCATGCGTACCAATGTTGATGTTACTGGGCTTGTTTTTTCTCCACTCGCAACAGCAGAGGCATTTTTAACACCACGTCAACGCGATTTGGGTTCAGCGCTCGTTAATATTGGTGCCACTACAACATCTCTCGCTGTTTTTGAAGACGGAGAGCTATTACACGCGGTCATTTTGCCTATTGGTTCTGATCACGTTACGCGAGATATTGCGCTTGGATTACAAACTTCATTAGAGGTGGCAGAGCAATGTAAGTGGCATTTTGTGCATGGTGTTTCAGAAAATATGTCCAATACGGAGGCGATTGATCTGCAAGAGCTGGGTGCGCCAGAATCTGAATTTGCTTACCCGCGTTATATTTCAGATATCGCTGTTGCGCGTTTAGAAGAAATTTTTGAAAAAATAGAAGAAGAGCTCCAAAAAATTGGCCGTTCAGGAATGTTATCGGCTGGTGTTGTTATCACGGGCGGTGGCGCAAAAACACGTGGTATTGTAGACGTAGCGCGACGAGTATTGCGCTTACCAGCTGTTGTCGCTTCAGGCTCCACTATCCACACGCCACTTATCGAAATCGCAAAAGATCCTGCCTATGCTACGGTAATCAGTCTCTTGCAATGGGGATACGAAGATGAGCGTGGTGCTCAAGGTATTCGCTCAAGTGCTGTTGCAAGTGGTGACCAATTGCTAAAAAAGGTCGGCGGACCACTAAAAAAGATCTTTAAATCGTTCATTCCATAGGTAATCCCCTCTAAGGACGTACCCTTGACGGATCCGTCTTGACCCGATCCACCCCGGTGCGTAACGTAATAGGTAGGAACGATTTTTCTCTTAGTTATCACTCTTTTTGAACCTCTGATGTACTCAATCTATGGCCGAAGTCAAACCTGAAATTGAAACCTTTGCCAAAATCAAAGTCGTTGGCGTCGGAGGTTCCGGCGGATCTTCGATTAATCGTATGGTCGCGTCTAAAATCCGCGGCGTTGAATTTATTGCGATGAATACGGATGTGCAAGCTTTGCATCACTCCATGGCACAACACAAAATCCACGTGGGCAAAACAGTCACGCGTGGTCTTGGTGCAGGTATGGATCCAGAAATGGGTTTTAAAGCTGCCGAAGAAAGCCAAAACGAAATTCGCGAAGCGCTCAAAGGCGCAGACATGGTCTTTATTACCTGTGGTCTAGGTGGTGGTACTGGTTCTGGTGCTAGTCCTTATATCGCACAAGTTGCAAAAGAATTGGGCGCACTTACGGTCGCTGTTGTCACAAAACCTTTTGCTTTTGAAGGAGCACAACGTCGTACGATTGCAGATCAAGCCTACGAAAAACTTGCAGCCAATGTAGATACAATCATCACAATCCCCAATGATCGTATTTTACAAATTATTGATCGTCGCACTTCACTTATCGAAGCTTTCGAAACGGTTGATGATGTATTAAGACAGGGTGTTCAGGGTATTTCAGAACTTATTACCGTACCTGGTTTGATTAACGTGGATTTTGCCGATGTACGTTCGGTTATGGCAAATCGTGGTAGCGCCTTAATGGGTATTGGTCGTGGTCATGGTGATAATCGTGCGGGAGATGCGGCAAAAGCAGCGATCGCCTCACCATTGCTTGAAGTTTCTATTGATGGAGCAAAAGCCATTCTCTTTGTAATTACGGGTGGCTCAAATCTCGGAATGTACGAAGTTTCAGAGGCGGCGAAAATCATCACACAATCCGCAGATCCACAGGCGCGTATTATTTTTGGTACAACCGTGGACGAAGGCATGAAGGACGAGGTCAAAATTACCGTCGTCGCAACGGGCTTCGAAAAAGGCTTGCCGATTTCAAGCAAAGGATCAAAAGTTTCGGCACCTATTCCGCAACAGGTTCCTCCTCAGACGCCGGCTCAACAGTCAGCGATGAATTCTGCGCCTGCAGCTGCTCCGACACCAGCCCCAACACAGGCGCCGCAACAACACTACTCGCCGCGTTCAATGTCCCAAGCGCCAGCAGCGCAACCAATGCCACAAGAGCCTGTAGCTCCGCTTGAGCGTGCTCCAATTGCTCAGCCAAGACCACAGATGCCACCACAACAAGAGTCACGTGGAGGATTCTTTAGACAGGTTTTAGGTGGCCTTACGCAACAGCACGGTCAACAAGAGGATCTTGAAGAAGACGAAGAAGAATACGAAGAAGAGCTTCCACCAATAGAGCCAGTAGCAAAGCCAGCACCATCTCCTGCGCCAAGACAGCCGCATGTTGCTCAGCCAACCTACGCTCCAATGAATCCTCGTCAGTCACCAACGGGCTTTTCTCAGACACCAGCAGCACCAAAAAAATCTCCAACGCCTACCTCCGAAGAAGACGAGCTAGAAATCCCTGCCTTCATCCGTAAAAAGATGATGTAAGATCCATGCATTGTCCGGTATGCAATCATGCCGATACGCGCGTGATCGATACACGTCTTTCGCAAGATGGGACGTCTATTCGACGTCGTCGACAATGCGATGAATGTAGCTATCGCTTTACCACAGGCGAAGAAATCGAATTACTTACCGTTGCTGTCGTTAAGCGTGACGGCGTACAAGAGCCATACTCACGCGAAAAGCTGGTCCGTGGACTTAAGCGTGCATTAGAAAAACGTCCGTATATCGAAAGTGCTTTTCGTTCGCTCGTTCATGACATAGAACGTGATATTTTACGTGTAGACGGTCACGAAATACGTAGCTCAGATATTGGCGAAATTGTCATGAAACACATGCAAGGTTTTGATAAAGTTGCTTTTATCCGTTTTGCCTCAGTGTATCGACAATTTGAAGACGTAAAAACGTTTCAAGATACATTAGACCGTTTAACAGAAGCAGCAATGCAACGTAAAAAACGCACCTCAAAAAAATAACGAACCTATTACACTATGAAAACAAAATATCTCGTCGCCTCGCTTTTGGGGGCAAGTATCATCGGAGGCGCAAGCGGCGCTACGATTGTGGCGTTGCAGCCCAGATTGTTGTCATCATGGAATACGCAAGAAACCCCAGCGTTTACTCTTACAAAAGGAGGGTACGGTGTCGGTTCTGCAACCGTTATTGAACAAGACGATATTGTTGCCGAGCTTGTTGCGAAGGTTTCGCCATCAGTTGTCTCGATCGATATTTCAAAATCGCTAAAAGATACGCGTAAAGCCAATGATTTTTATACAGATGATTTTGTCTTAGACAATGGTGGAGATGATGAGCTATTACGTATTGGTGGTGGTTCTGGATTTTTTGTATCAGGTGATGGCCTTATTGTGACCAACCGTCATGTGATTGATGATACAGAGGCTTCGTACGTCGTTGTGACCCAGGACGGCACAGAGTATGAGGCAACCGTAGCTGGGATCGATCCAGTGCTTGACCTCGGTTTTTTAAAAATTGAAGGGTCAAATTTTCCTGCTATTGAGTTAGGGGATAGTGATCAAATTCGTATTGGTCAAACCGTCATTGCTATCGGCAATGCCTTGGCAGAGTTTCAGAATACAGTAACAAAGGGGATTGTTTCAGGTCTCGACCGCCGTTTAGAGGCAAGTGGTAGCGCAGGTGAGGAGCTTATCGAAGAGGCGATCCAAACGGATGCGGCTATCAACCCTGGTAATTCGGGTGGTCCGCTTATTGATTTGCAGGGACGCGTAATTGGTGTAAATACCGCCGTTACTGACGGAGCTCAGTCTTTAGGTTTCGCCTTGCCATCAAATGCTATACAGCGCGCCGTTGATAGTATGCGTAAGTATGGTCGTATTATCAGACCTTGGATCGGCGTTCGGTATATTCAAGTGGATGCAGACTACGCAAAACGAAACGCATTACCGTATACCTACGGAGCCTTGGTACAACGCGGTCAGATACGAGGTGACCTAGCTATTATCCCAGGGTCACCAGCAGATAAGGCGGGCTTAAAAGAAAACGATCTCTTACTTGAATTGAATGGAAAGAGACTAGACATTAAACATCCTCTAAGTTCGCAAGTCGCAAGATTTTCGCCAGGAGATGAGATCACGCTTAAAATATTCCGTGCTGGAGAAGAAAAAGAGTTAAAGATGACCCTTGAAGAACGTAAAGAAATAAGGTAAAATAGCCCACTATGGCACAAAAGCGCACAAAAATTGTTTGCACCATCGGTCCATCCAGTCATACAGCAGAAATGCTCACCAAGCTCGTAACCGAAGGCATGGATGTTTGTCGTTTAAATTTTTCACACGGCACACACGAGGATCACGCCAAGCTCATTGGACTTATTCGCGAAGTATCAAAAGCAACAGGTAAACCGCTTGCGCTTTTAGCGGATCTACAGGGTCCTAAAATTCGTGTTGGTAAGATCGGTGACGGTATCGAACTTGTTGCTGGTAACGAAGTGATCTTTACCTCAGAAGCAACATCTGTAGACGCAACCAAGCTTATCCCTGTTACCTATCCAAACTTGCATGAGGACGTAAAACCTGGCCAGCGTCTTTTATTGGATGATGGGTTACTCGAAGTACAAGTAACAAAGGTAGAAGGTATTCATGTGCATTGCACAGTGATTGTTGGTGGACTTCTAAAATCCAGCAAAGGTCTTAACCTTCCAGAAACAGAAACAAAAATTTCCGCCATTCCAGACAAGGATCGTGAAGACGTCGAGTTTGGCGTTCAACAAAATGTCGATTTTTTTGCGCTTTCATTTGTGCGTAAAGCAGAGGATGTACGTGAGTTAAGAACGCTCATTGAAGCGGCAGAAAAAAAGCACAATATCATAAATGATGTTCCTACAAAAATCATTGTCAAAATCGAAAAACCAGAAGCTGTGCGGGCGATGGATGAAATCATCGAGGCCGCCGACGGTGTGATGGTGGCACGTGGAGATCTTGGTATTGAGATGCCGGCAGAAAAGGTCCCATTTATCCAAAAGCAGCTTATCGAACGCTGTTTAGAAGTTGGTAAGCCGGTGATCGTAGCAACGCAAATGCTCGACTCGATGATTCGTAATCCGCGTGCAACACGCGCAGAAGTTTCGGATATCGCCAACGCTGTTGTGAGTCATACGGACGCCACGATGTTGTCGGGCGAAACCGCTTCGGGGAGTTATCCTGCTGAGTCAGTGCGTGCTATGGCAGCAACCATTCACGAAGTCGAAGAATCAACCATGGACGATATGCCAGCAACAATCGAGATTGCGGACAATGCTCAAGAAGCTATGACAAATATGGCATCCGTTCTTGCTCGCACAACAAATGCACGAGCTATCGTTGTGGCAACGAGATCGGGTGCATCGGCACGCTTTGTTAGCAGGTACCGTCCACAACTCCCTATTTACGCTGTCACGCCTTCTGAGCGCGTTATACGACAACTGGGGCTTTCGTGGGGTGTACAGGCCTTCCACGTCGATCATGATGGTGATTACCGTGAGCTTGTCGACGAGTCTATGAATATCTTGGTAAAAGCAAAGCTTGTGGCAAAGGGAGACATGATCATCGTTGTCGCAGGTGACCCAAGTATGGCATCAGGTAGCATCAATATGATTGAGCTGCGTACCGTATAAAACCATGCAACTAAAAACTCTCCGTTAGTCGGAGAGTTTTTGTATTGATTGCGTAGTGCGGTCTATGAGAAAGACGCTTGCGATGGGTATTTCTACAGGCGGGACGATATTCCAATGTATTGCCCAAAGACGAAAGATATTTCTTATGGTCGGCAAATGTGTGACGGCGATCGTATAGGTATTATCTAAAAACGGTGGACCATAACTTAGCGGATTGCTTGTTTCGGCTAAGCTTAAATCGACTTCGGTTTGTACATGGAGTCGATCGGCAATAATGCGCGCCATCTCGGTTGTTCGTTGGGCAGGGGAGTGAAAGATGACCGTAGGCTTCACCTGCCCTGATAGGTAATCACCGATGGCTTTTGCCTGCGCAATCCCAAGCTCATCTAGCGAGCCATCACGGATAGAGTAAGAACCGTGTCGGATAAGAATCAACATAAATAAAGGCTAGCATGAAAGAATAGGATAGCGTACACAAGGTATTATTCTTCAAATTGTCTTATTTTTTGAGAATAATCTTCAACGTCACCAATCTCTTGCGAGTGTTTGGTAATGGAGTATTTTTCACGAGCCTTTTCGATGGTGAGATCGGTATCGAGCAAACCGTGTTCTAGAGCGAAAACATCCGCATAACCGGTGACAAACCCTTGCCAAGGTTGATTGGGGATACGCCCATTTGTGACTCGGTTCACATGTTCTGCAATTCGGGATGTGCAATTATCTGTGATGGTATTGTACCACTGAGGTTTTATGGCAAGACTATTCATTTCTTCCAATAAACTTACGAAAAGCTCACGTCCTTTCTCGGTGCGTACAGGATAGAGATAAAGCTCACCCTTTCTGGTATTTGTACGTACAAGAAACGCGTCTCTTTCGTCAGCAGCTATGTAGATCAAAGGATATGTACGGATCGCTCCTTTTGCTAAGCTATATTTTTGACCCTTTAATTTGCGTGCTTCGATGGTAATACTTAAAAAATCACCATTAGAAAACTCGAAAGATAAAAAGGTGTGCGCTGCAAGATTATTGTTTTTAAAGGGCTCGCTGACATACCAAACCTTGGTAAGCTTCGTAAGGTCATACGTTTTGTCGTAGTAGTTTGGGATGATGCTGTCTTCTGTCTCTGAGCCATTATAACGAAAGTTACGAACATTTTTTACTGTAACAAGATCATCATTAAACTCTGCGGTTGAAAGTCGCGTAAACGGCGATTGCCAGTCTCCTGTTGTAGGCACTTGCTTTGTTGTCTGCCAAAGAAGAAATACCGCAAAGAACACTCCAAGAAGGACAAAGAGGCGAGAGAGATATAATCGCAATGTATCTCGAATCATAGAGAAAAGCATAGCATACAGTGACGATTTTAGAATACAAACAAAAACACCCCCTTTCGGGGATGTTTTTCTATGGCGGGTCCGAAGGGACTCGAACCCTCGGTCTTCTCCGTGACAGGGAGACGTGTTAACCAGCTACACCACGAACCCATAGATTTGTGGCGCCACAATAGCAGGTTTTTTAGGGGGATGCAAGAGCCGAGAAAACATGATATTTTGAGGTTATCTATGATCGTTTTTACGAAACCTGAGGCTTTTAACCCATCTTTTCGAGTGGCGGGATGTTTTTTATCGTTTGAGGGTCGCTTTTTGCTTTTGCAGCGTGCCGTGCATGACGAGAGTTTCGCCTCACATTGGGGAGCGCCTGGAGGCGGGATTGACGAAGGGGAGTCACCGGCTGAAGCAGTCTTGCGAGAAGTCCGCGAAGAGACAGGCCTTCATTTTGAGATCGCCGATCTAGAGGAGCTAGGCGCAGGCTATGTGACGATCGATGGTAAAGAAAAACAGTTTGAATATCACATGTATCGTATTCATATCGAAACAGAGCCCGAACTAAGCTTAGATGAGAACGAACACCAATCGCATGCCTGGGTAACCGCAGAAGAAGCATTAGAACTACCCCTTGTTGCTGATATGGATGAATGCGTAAGAGAGGTTTGGTTGCGATAGTATTTGAATTTTTTCTAAGTTTTTAGTAGCATCTACCTCGGTACTTTCAAGGAGTAGAGCGATGCTGAGTCACGAAAGACGAATAACGTTTGTAACGGCACTCTTTTTGAGTGTTTTTATTTCGAGCTGCTATGAGGACCCTTACTGCGGTGACGGGATTTGTCAAACCGATGAGATAGGGATTTGCGCTATAGACTGCGAAAGAGTTAGTGCGAATTGTGGTGACAATATTTGTCAGGGGTCAGAAATGACCACTTGCCCCGCAGACTGTATGAGTGACGGGTATTGCGGTGATGGGTATTGCGACCCTTCACGTGAACGTGTTGCGACCTGCGCTACTGACTGCGCTCCATCAGGATACTGCGGTGATGGGTATTGTGATCCCGCAACAGAAACGGCTTCATGTAGCGACTGTGCCTCAGTAATGGGGTATTGCGGTGACGGTATCTGTCAGTTCAATGAAAATTGCTCCAGTGACTGCCAAGTCTCTGATTGTTGGGCGCAAAATCAAGCGCCGAATTCAGACTTGGAGCTTTTTACAGGCGCGAACTACATGCAACAATCCTGTACGCAGTGGTGTTGGTCTGCGTGCATGACGATGTTGGCCGGCTATTTCAATAGCTTTGCGAGTCAGTGTACGTTAATGTCCTACAAGGCAGGTTTTCCTGATCTGAATACGTGTTGTAATTACGCAGCTTGTTCATATCAGCCCTGTAATACTCCAGCTCAAACGTCGGAGATCACCTACCTTATACAACAGACGTTTAATTTGAATGTTCAGTTTATATCGAGCGCAATTAGTGAGCAGGCTCTTATAAATGAGATAGCAAATAGGAGGCCGGTTGAGATTGGGTACCAGAGTTCGTTTGCTGGGCATGTCGTACTTGTTACGGGCATGCAATATCATGGACCAGGTCAATACACCTACACCGTCATGGATCCATACTATGGTATCCAGCAGTACGTGAGTTACCAGCAGCTACTCTATGGCTACATGGGCGGAGGTCAAAGCTGGGTCTGGGGAATGACTTGGTACCGTATTGCGCCTACGCAAGGCAATTGTCCTTTATAGCAAGTCACTATAGCAAAACACTCAAGTTCTTCTTGAGTGTTTTTTGCTACTTTTTATTTTCTTTTTAAGACCTTTGTTACAGCTTTTACGATATCTTTATCGGTCATCCCGTATTTTTTTAAGAGCTGTTGCGGTTCGCCGGATTCACCAAAAGAGTCTGGCATGCCGATTGGTTCAATAGGAACAGGATAAGTGCGCGTAAGCGCCTCAGCAACTGCACCAAAGAGTCCGCCGGTTGTTTGATGTTCTTCTACAGTCACACAGCATCCAGTTTTCTTAACGCTTTTTACGATGGTTGCCGCATCAAGCGGTTTAATGGTGTGTGAATTGATAACCTCACAAGAAATGCCTTTTGCTTCTAATTGTTTTGCAGCCATAAGCGATTCATACACAAGTGGTCCGCAGGCGACGATAGTAACGTCTTTTCCTGGTACTAAGACATTTGCTTTGCCAATAACAAAAGGTGTTTTCTTGGTGGTGATAACGGCTGTTTTTTCGCGAGCAAAACGAAAGTACGCCGGACCTTTTACATCTGCTAATGCGACGGTGGTTTTATAGGTTTCTTCGTAGTCGCATGGCACAACGACCGTCATACCTGGGAGTACACGTGTGATGGCGATATCTTCTAGCGCTTGATGCGTTGCGCCATCTGGTCCTACCGAGATACCCGAGTGTGCACCAGCAACTTTTACATTGGCATTGGCATAGGCTACAGACACGCGTAGCTGATCCCAGCAGCGCCCAGGGACAAATACCGCATATGAACTTACAAACGGTGTTGCGCCCGAGAGAGCCATACCAGCAGCGATGCCCATCATATTTTGTTCAGCGATACCGCATTCTACAAAACGTTCAGGATAAGCATTTTGAAATTGGTTCACGCGAGTAGACTCTGCGAGATCACCCGTTAAAACAAATACGTCTTTGTTTGTTTTGCCTAGCGCAAGTAATGCATCCCCATAACCATTACGGGTTGGGATTTGTTCAATCTCTTTTTTATAGAGATCGGGATTGAGAAATAATGATGC
This sequence comes from Candidatus Nomurabacteria bacterium, assembly GCA_023898425.1. NCBI lineage: Bacteria > Candidatus Nomuraibacteriota > Candidatus Nomurabacteria bacterium. The sequence continues at coordinate 652,658 of CP060222.1, read as the reverse complement.
CATATTATTCGTGTTCGGATTTAATGCGCCCCTGGAGTGTGCGTAATTCTTTTAGGGCGAGTTTTGCTTCTTCTGGATTTGGTGGTTTGCCATGCCAAACATAATCACGTTCCATAAAGTGCACGCCTTTACCTGGTATAGTGTGTGCGATAATCACGGTAGGTTTTTCGTAAATCGCTTCGGCCTTTTGAAACGCATCTAAAATTGCACGAACATTATGACCATCGATAGAAATAACATGCCAGCCAAAGGCTTTAAATTTATCCGCAAGTGGTTCGAGCGGCATGATATTTTCTGTAAAGCCATCAATTTGAATATTGTTACGGTCAACGATAGCTACAAGGTTATTCAAGCGTTCTTTGCCGGCAAACATAAAGCCTTCCCAGCACTGACCTTCGTCGAGTTCGCCATCACCAGTCATAAGGTAGGTACGCCAATCTTGTTTTGTTTGTCTTGCGTATAAAGCCATCCCAACAGCTTGTGAGACGCCTTGAGCTAGCGGTCCTCCGCAAGTTTCGATGCCGATATTCCAGTGATTATTTGAGTGGCCTTGAAATGGATGACCGATTTTGCGCAGGTTTTTTAAAAAGTCTTGTCGATCACAAAAGCCTTTTCGAGCGAGTGTCGCATAGAGAATAGGGCAGATATGGGCATTAGATAGGACAAAGCGATCACGGTTGGGGAGATTGGGTTTTTTCGGATCAACATTCATGACCGAAAAATAGAGTGCTGCAAATAGCTCGGCAGTGCCTAGCGGACCAGCTGAGTGACCGGATTTTGCTTCTACGAGTGCCTGGATAACATCTTGGCGTAATTCGTAGGCTAAGAGCTCTAAGTCTCTTATAGAAAGGTGCGCACGTTTAGACATGATTCTATTGTAACACAAAACCCCCAACCAGAGGTCGGGGGTTTGCGAAGAAAAATCTTATTGAACGTTGATCGTACCCTGCATAACAGGGTTGATAGTGTCTGAGTAGTCGAATGATCCAACGGTGTTGAATTGTTTCGAGTAGCTGTCACCTGGTTTTACATCACCAGAGTTAAAGCCATTACCTACTACAGAGTGAACGACGATATCACGGTTTGTCCAGGTAACTGTCGTGCCTTTCTTTACCGTAAGCGTTGCTGGGACAAAGCCATTTGATACGCTACCAATCGTGATGGTTGCGAGAGTTTCATCAAATTGCTTGTCTTGCGAAATGGTTGTGGTAAGTGTCTTTACGTTTTCTGGGTTGTAATCAGAAGCGGTTTGGATCTGTGTACCTAAGCGATAGTTTACAAAGAACGCATCAGGGATATCATCAACTTGGCTGTTCCATGTTGGACCGTAAAGCGTTTGAGCAAGTTGCTCAGAACCAATTTGGCGAAGAATACCACCTTGATCAACAACGTATGTACGTGGATCAGTCGTGATCTTTACCATCTTGTAACCAGGGCGATACGTAACGTTGCCGCCTAGTGGGATGGATGAAAGTGCGCCATCAGAGATGGTACGTACACCGGAAAAATCTTTGTACCAAGTAAAGTAGGTCTTGTCGTTTGGAAAGACATAGCGCTTACCGTTAGGTGCAAAGTAGTAAACAGCTGCACCGGATGCCTTAATAAGGTCACCAGCGTTAAATGCACCTGTTGTAGCAGCGCCTGCAGCGAGTGGTGCTGCGAGCATAGAAGCTGTTGCAAGTGTTGCGACAGCGCGGGAGAACATGAGCTTCATAAAGAAGGTTGTTTATGTGAGATGAGTGAATAAGTGATCATAGGATGCCAACAATGTGGGCATCCCGTCAAACTAACGAACGTTGATAACCGAAATATCTGAAAGCCCGCTTTTGTTTTGAAGGTCGGTTGCGCGTACTTGGACAGATACAGATTGCGTTGTTGACCAAGGTCCAAGCATTGCAGAGCAACTCGCGGCATTGCATGTTCTTACCGCAACACCGTTTACAAGAATTTCCATTTTATCAATACCATCTTCATCGCTTGCTTGTGCGCTTATTTCTGTTTGCTCACCGGTAACAGGTAATAGGTTTCCGATGGATGTATAAATAATAGGCGCTTCATTTTCTACAACTTCGATCGTTTTTATTTCGGTTTCGTGTCGCTGTCCGCTTGGCTCAGTAATGACGGCTTTAAACTGGTGAACGGTGCCAATCGCTGAGCTTTCTAATTCGGATGATCGACATTCTTGTACATTGTCACAGGCTTTTATAATGGCACCATCCATAGTGATTTCAATGGTTCGAGCAATAATAGTCGAGCTTTCAATGCGTGCTACCACTTCTCTATAAGAGTCAGGGCGTACTTCTGGACGTGTTGTAGATAAGGTTAAGCCAGCAACACCAGGGATAACGGTAATGGTAGACGTTGTTTGATAGGTTGAAGCATCCATCCAATAAAATTTCGCTACAACAGGAACCGTGCCCTCTGCGTTTAGCAAGAGCGTTTCGTCAGTAGAGCATGGATTGTAGGCACATGTCTTAGTTAATATGCCATTAAAGAAGAGATCAACTTTGCTAAAGTTTGTGGCAGGATTTGCGGTAGCAAGAATATTGATTACGCCTAAGGGCTTTTCTGCGTTTTTTGACAGATAGAGCGTACCTTTATTTGTTGCGGGTGTGCTCGTGGGTGGAGTTGTTGGCTCTGTTGGAGTTGTTGGTGTTGTTGGCTCCGTAGGCCCAGTGATATTCTTATCTGTATCAATACTTGTTGCTTTTGCCGTTACGGTGACAGGGGAGTACTCAGCAGCATTCGTAATGCTAAGCCCGATGGAATAGTTTACAAAAAAAGCATCTGATAAATCATCAACATTTTTTGCCCACTGTTCTCCGTAGAGAATTTTGGCAACATCTTCGCTGCCAATCCAACGAAGGACACCGTTTGTGTCTACAGCGTAAACGCGTGGATCAGTCGTGATTTTAATTAAACGCGTACCTGGTCGATAGGTAACGTTTCCGCCAATGGAGATTGCGGCAAGTTCAGAGTCAGAGATTGTCTGAACAGAAGAAAAATCAGAATACCAAGTAAGGTAGGTCTTTTCATTCGGAAAGACATAGCGCTTACCATTAGATGAAAGATAGTAAACCGCAGGACCAGAACCTTTAATAAGGCTATTTGTAGCCGTTAGCCCCGAATAAAGCGTGGGTACGGCAGTCTCTGCATGACTGATAACAGGCATAGCAAAGAGCGCGATTGCCCCAAGTGGGCCGATCGTTTTATATAGAAGGGTCTTAATAGTCATAGACCCCCATACTATATCACGTTTGTTGAATCCCGAGTTTTTGCGTGAGATGCGCGAGGGTATTCGTTGGGCTAACGGCTTTAAAGATTGCGCTCGCTAAACAAAAGCGTTCTACACCCGCATCTTTGAGATCAAGGATATTTTGTCCATTAATCCCGCCATCAAATCCGATCGTAAACGTTTTATTAGGTGTGAGTTTTAATGCTCGAACCGTATCAAGGGTTTTTGGAATAAGTGTTTGACCGCTTTGACCTGGATGAACGCCGAGAACAAGGACTTCATCAATACGATCAAGGTAAGGTCGCAAAGCTTCAATTTTGGTATTCGGACCAAGCGCGATACCGCATTGCCAATTATGTGCACGACAATACTCAATAAGCTCTGCGTGATCCGCCATAGCCTCGATATGCCAAATAGCTCGTCTCGATTGTTTTGCGCTAAGCACACGCTGCCACTCTTCGATATGTTCTTTAGGATTCGCTACCATTAAGTGTAGTTCGATAGGATTTTCTGGTAATAACAATGACAAAGCATTCGCATCAGAAAATGACATAAAACGATTTAATGTACCGTCGAGAATATCAATTTGCATCCAGCCAGAATAATCACCAAGTTTGGTGATCTGAACGAGGGCATGCTCTTCGCTATTTACGAGTAAGGCGGGGATAATTTCGCAAGGCATATCAAACAAGATGGTCTAATGAGGCAACACGTCTTTTGTGTCGAGCGGCCGTCGATGGTTTAGTGGCAAGAAAACGTTCTATTATTTTTTGTGCGAGAGCGGGTTTCGTGACCCAGCCACCCAAGACAAGGATATTGGCATGATTATGTTCACGCGCAAGCACGGCATCATCTACGTTTCGAGCGACAATAGCACGGATTCCTTGGTAGCGGTTCGCGGCAATATCCATGCCATGACCTGTGCCACAGACAAGTATGCCAAGTGCATTTTGATTGTCTAAGAGAGCGAGAGCGACTTTTTGTGCATGAAGGGGATAGTCATCCTCTTTTTTTAATGCAGGAGAAAGATCGATAATTTCTCGATTTTTTTCTAAAAACGTCTTGATTTTCTCTTTGAGTGCAAAGCCTGCATGATCTGCGGCAAGATAGATAGGGGTTTTTTTGGACATAGGATTTTTCGCTTGACCTAAAGCAAAAAGACAAGCATTCTACCCTAGTATGTCAGACAAAAACCGTTCCGAACAGCCCAAAGCAGCACTCTTTCCAAAAATGGAAGAAGAAATCAGCGCCTACTGGAAAAAACAAGAGATTTTTCGTCGCTCGCTAGAAGAACGGCCAGAAAATAAAACATTCCATTTTTACGATGGGCCTCCTTTTGCGACGGGTTTACCGCATTACGGTCATCTCCTACAATCCGCGATCAAAGATGTTGTCCCACGCTATTGGACGATGAAGGGTTATCGCGTTCCTCGTGTATGGGGTTGGGATTGTCACGGCTTGCCAATTGAGAATATTGTTGAGAAGCAATTAAACCTTGGCACAAAACACGCCATCGAAGAATACGGTATTGGTAAGTTTAACGAGCAATGTCGTCAAAATATATTTACGTACGAAAAAGAATGGGAGCGCTATGTCCATCGTTTTGGTCGCTGGGTGGATTTTGAGAACTCCTATAAGACGATGGATAATACCTATATCGAATCGGAGTGGTGGGCTTTTTCTGAACTCGTCAAAAAAGAACTTGTTTATAAAGGTGTTCGCGTTTCTCAATACTGTCCACGTTGTGCGACAGCGATTTCTAATCAAGAAGTTTCGATGGGAGAATATGTCGAGCAAAAAGATCCAGCGCTCACCGTAACGTTTCCTTTTGTGGATGACGAAAAAACGGCCTTCTTAGCTTGGACAACAACACCTTGGACATTGCCAGCTAATACCGGTCTCACGGTCAATGCAAATCTAGAATACGTTGGAGTAAAACCAAAAGATTCAACGATGACCTATGTCGTTGTCGAAGCGCGCGTGGCGCATTATTTTGGTGAGGATCCTAGCGCCTACGAAATCGTTTGGAAGAAAAAGGGGAGCGAGCTTGTCGGTCAACGTTATGTGCCTGTTCTCGAAATAAAAAAACCAGAAGGTGATGCGTATCGCGTTGTGGCCGGTGAGCATGTAACAGACACGGATGGTACCGGTATCGTGCATACCGCTCCTGCTTTTGGTGAAGAAGATTTTCAGATGCATCAAAAACATCAGCTTCCTATTTTAATGACGGTTGATGATGAAGGAAATTTTGATGCAGACATGGGTGCTTTTGCCGGCATCGCTATTAATGATGCGCACGGTGTGGTGATTGATGCCTTAAAAACAGCAGATCGTTTATTTAAAAAAGAAAGTATCTTGCATAATGTTGCAACATGTTGGCGTTGTACGACGCGTCTGATGTTTAAGGCGCAACCAGCTTGGTATGTAGATATCAATAAGCTTCGCCCAACTATGATTAAGGCGGCAGAAGGCATTAACTGGCATCCAGAACATTTTAAAGAAGGTCGCTTTGGCAAAGGTCTAGAAACAGCACCAGACTGGAATATCTCACGCACACGTTATTGGGGTTCGCCAATCCCAGTATGGGAAACCGAAGACGGTGAACGTGTCGTAATTTCTTCGATTGAAGAACTCAAGAAGCGTGCTAAACCGGGTACAATGCCTGAAAAACTCGATCTTCATCGTCCAATGATTGATGAGGTGATTGTGCTTACAGATTCAGGCAAAGAAGCAAAGCGCATTCCAGAAGTCTTTGACACTTGGTTTGATTCGGGGAGTATGCCATTTGCGTCCATCCATTATCCGTTTCAGCATGCAAAAACGTTTGAGTCAGGCTTCCCAGCAGACTTTATTGGTGAGGCGCAAGATCAAACACGTGGATGGTTCTATTCATTGCATGTGCTTTCGTCAGCGCTTTTTGGTAAGCCGGCATTTAAAAATGTTATTTGTACCGGTCTAGTATTGGCAGAAGATGGCAAAAAGATGTCAAAAAGTCTCAAAAATTATCCAGATCCATGGGAGGTTTTTGAAACGCATGGCGTAGACGCTGTACGTTATTACCTCACAACATCACCTGTTGTAGAGGCAGAATCACTCAATTTTTCTGAACGTGATCTCCAGACTATTGTTCGTGGATTCTTGAATCTCTTTTGGAATATCAAAACGTTCTATCTTACCTTTGCAGAAGACACGGATGTAAAACTTGATAAGCCAAAGAGCGCGCATGTATTAGATCGTTGGATTCTTTCGCGTCTCAATCAGCTTACCGCGGAGATGACAGAGGCGTTTGACGCCTACGATCTCGTAAAAGCCGGTAGACCACTTCGCTTTTTTGTCGAAGATCTTTCGACGTGGTGGTTACGTCGCTCTCGTGATCGTATGAAGTCAGAAAATGCGTACGAAAAACTTGATGCGCTAAAAACGTTGTTAGAGGTATTACTTGAGACGTCTAAGCTCATGGCACCATTTACGCCGTTTATTGCAGAAAAAGTGTACCTCGAAGTTGGCGGCAAGCTCGCATCCGTACATCTAGAAAAATGGCCAAAAGCCGATGATCGCGTCATCGACGAACGTTTGATGCTTGATATGCAATGGGTACGTGACGCCGCATCTCGCGCGCACGAACTTCGCTCACAAGCCAAACTTCCTGTAAGGCAAGCATTGGCTTCACTCACCATCAAAGTAAAAGATGCAGAAGAGGCAGCAAGACTCATGCGACAAACAGATCTCTTAGGTATTCTTGCAGAAGAAACAAATGTAGAAGTGGCACGCGTTGAATCAGATAATGCGATTGATACAGCATGGACACTTGAGCTTGATACCGTTATTACCCCAGAATTAAAGAAGAAGGGCATGAAGCGCGAATTTATCCGTAACGTCATGAATCTTCGTAAAGAAGGTGGATTTGTTCCAACGGATCTCGCGATCGTTGAATGGGATTTTTCTGGCGAAGCAAAAGAGGTGATCGAAGCAGAAAAAGAAAGTCTTCTTAAAGAGCTACGTGCTAAAGAAGTAAGCTTTGTTGCGGATCTCGAGGGTGAAGAGGCGCAGGTAGGGGATGATAAAGGAAAGATCAGATTGAGCAAATAAGTGTATTCAGGTGGCCCCGCCACGTGAACCGCAAAGAAAAACCGCAGGTTTTCCTGCGGTTTTTACGTGGTGGATCGGCTGGGAATCGAACCCAGAACCTTAGGCTTAAGAGGCCTCTGCTCTAACCGATTGAGCTACCAATCCAATAATTGTGACCGGATTATAGGTAGTCGCTTGTGATTTGTAAAGTCGAAATGAAGCTTTATTGACAAAAACGCCTATTTTGATATGTTTCCTGCGTTCAAACGTTCTGGAGGTTTCGATGTCCGCAGTAAATAATGATACAGATCCAGTTTTGGATATTATCAGCGATGTGGCAATTCGGCCCGATGAATATGGAGGATGGCAAATCGTCCTGAGTATGTCGAGCGAAGAAGCTGTTATCCTCAGGGATGATATCTATCTACTTGTACCGTATATCGACGGTGAAGATCGTCTTACATGTCTTTCGCGATTGCGGATTTTGCGTCGCAATGGCAATGTGCTTATCGCGGCTATTATCCCAACGTTAGGACATGCTTTGCCTTTGTCAAAAAATAAAGAAGAATGTTTGTTTACGCCATTTAGCGAATTAGAAATTCGGTATAATGGGACAGCACGAACAATGCGCGATGTGTACTCTGCTGCGGACTTTCGTTTACGTGAAAATCCAGAAAATATCTTTAGTGGATAATATCCTGCTTCCTGAGCTGCCGCCCATAAAGGGCGGCTATTTTTATACGATAGCCATGACACTCACCGTCATATCATCCAACTTTGCACGAGGGTGAGTTGACATTGAGCGTTGGTTTGCAAACGTTGTTAAAAGGGTAGCTATATGTTCCGGGCTCCCTTTTGCACGTTCGATAATATCCGTCATTTCTTGATGTGTTAGATTATCTGTAATACCGTCGGTCATCGCTAAAAAGACATCGCCATCTTCCGCTTCTGTTGTTGTAATACGTGCTGCTAATGCGCCACGCAATTTGTTATTCATACTTAGTGTTACATAACGACGAATGCTTTCTACGGTTATCTCTTCTGGTGAGTCTAAGAGAAGATTTATGATATGCAAAAGGTTAGGGTCGGCAGGCTTCATGTTTTTAATAGCGTCTGTTTTTATTGTAAGCTGAATATAATCAGGCGCTTCTTTATTGTCTGCTGTCAGTGTAGAGTATTCTGCTTCGCTTGGAATAAGCTTTGCATCAACGAGCGAGGTGATATAAGAATCGTCTTTGGTTATTTTTTCGAGCTTACCGCTTCGTAGGCGATATACTGAGCTATCACCAATCTGAAAAGTGGTGATGTAGTGCTTATGATCTTCACTCGTCCAAAGTTTGGCCATAGAGACCGTTGTGCTAATGGCAGATGCAGCTAATTCAAAATAACTTTGGTCTTGTGGATTTGAAGGATCTAACTCCCGTTGTAGTGATTTTGAAAAGCGCTTGGCTGCATAATCAGAAATAGCTTTTTGTAAGTCGGGATCAGGATTTGAAGATAGATCGGTGAGCTTGCTTGTCATGCGCTTAAGTAATGTTCGACCTGCTTGCTTTACCTTTGCTTCTGTTAAAGGCGTCTCAATATTCTCAAAAAACGGCTGTATAAGATCATTTGATAATGCCGGATCTAAGACCGATCTCGCTTCGCGCGAAGCAAGGTGTCCGGCAGGGGCACCTCCAACACCGTCAAAGACAGCGATAATTCCAGCGGCTTTATTTAAATAAGCAGCGTCCTCATTTGGCTCGCCTTTTTGCTCATGTAGAAAAGAAGTAAGGGTTTTTAGCCCTGTTTTGAGCTCAAAACGTTTTTCTTTTTCTGTGGGGGAGCTGTTTTTATTATTTGATGGAAATTCGCTCATAGGGATAAGTCTATACTACTGCATGCGCTCGCTTGCGCGAAGTCTGGCGCGCCGTTATGCTTTGCGTATCTATGTTGTACTCGAAATTGGTATCAAAGACGTCTAAATCCGTCGCGCATGACGCGGATTCTATTAATGCAAAATTTTTATTACAAGCGGGTTTTGTTCGTCAAGAAATGGCGGGTGTTTATGCTTGGTTGCCATTAGGTTTGCGCGTTTTACGTAAGGTAGAAAATATCATCCGCGAAGAAATGAATGCATTAGGATCACAAGAAGTCTTATTGCCAGCGCTCCAATCAAAAGAACACTGGGACCAAACAGGTCGCTGGGATAGTGTTGATGTCTTGTTTAAGATTGAGAGTCAAACAAATAAAACGTATGGACTCGGCCCAACGCATGAAGAGGTCGTAACGCCACTCATAAAAGAGTTCATTCGTTCTTACAAAGACCTTCCTCTTTCGGTGTATCAAATTCAAACAAAGTTTCGTGATGAGCTGCGTGCAAAAAGCGGTGTCTTACGCGGACGAGAGTTTGGCATGAAAGATCTTTATTCTTTTCATGCAACGCAAGAGGATCTTGAAGCGTTTTATGAACAAGCATTGCAGTCTTATCTCACCGTTTTTTCTCGATGTGGGCTAAATGCAAAAGTTGTTGAAGCTTCGGGCGGTGCGTTTACGAAAAAGTTTTCTCACGAGTTTCAGGTTATTACCCCAGCCGGTGAAGATAAAATTCTTACAACCGTCGATGGGACATTTGCACAAAATATTGAGATTTCTGAACTTAAAGAAGGCGACCCTTCACCAGAAAACGGCCAGCCATTAGAGCTTCACACGGGTGTTGAGGTAGGAAATATTTTTGATCTCGGTACGCGTTTTTCAGAAGCTTTTGATGTTGCTTTTACTGCAGAAGATGGTGAGCGTATTATCGCGAAGATGGGTTGTTACGGTATTGGTACAACGCGTCTCGTGGGTACGATCGTAGAGGCGATGCATGATGACCGCGGTATGATGTGGCCAGCCACGGTAGCACCATATCACGTACACCTCGTAAGTCTTTCGAACAAAGACCCAGAAGTCCAAGAACGGGTTTGGCAAGCGTCACAAGAGCTTTACGAAGCATTGTGGGCACAAGACATTGAAGTGCTGTGGGATGATCGTACGGATGTAAGTGCTGGTGAAAAATTTGCTGACGCAGATTTAATCGGTCTTCCGTTACGTCTCGTTATTTCAGAAAAAACACTTACGCAAGAAGCGGTTGAATGGAAGTTGCGTGCAGAAAAAGAAGCAGCCCTTGTTGCTCTAGAAGATATTCAAGAAGCCGTAAGCACCGTGATGGCGCAATAAAAACCTTAGCAAAAAAACACCTCCAGCACTGGAGGTGTTTTTTGCTACAAGGTTGGAGCAGGAGGTTCAACAGGGGCATCGGTTTTTTTCAATGCATCTTTGAGTCCTTTGCCTGCTTTAAACTTTGGTACACGTACTTCGTCGATGTGGATTTTTTCTGTCGGGTTTTGTGGATTGACACCCATGCGTGCTTTGCGAGTCTTGGCCATAAAGGCACCAAATCCAGCGATATTCACCTCTCTGCCATCTTGTAGAGTTTTGGTGATGATATCAACAATAGCCTCGATGGAGTCTTCGGATTGTTTTTTGCTGATACCTACGGTATCGGATAAATAAGAAATAAGTTCTGCCTTGTTCATATGCGAGTTTTTGAAGAACAATGATTGATAAAGCAATAATACAAAATTTGGCTCAACTGAGCAAATACGCTCGATATTTTATTATCGTGCGTATTCGATTGTGCGTGTTTCGCGAATAACCGTCACACGTACTTCGCCAGGAAACTTCATTTCAGATTCAATCTTTTTGGCAATCGCGCGAGCAAGTTTTGCTGCCGAGTAATCATCGATAGCCGTTGGATTTACAAAGACACGAATCTCGCGACCTGCTTGAATGGCATAGACTTTCTCAACGCCTTCAAACGACATAGCTGCCTGCTCAAGATCTTTAAGACGCTTCACATAGAATTCAAGAGAATCTTTACGCGCACCTGGACGCGCTCCCGAAATAGCATCAGCGGCTTTTACGATAATAGCCTCAAGTGTTTTTGGATTGTCTTCATGATGCCCGATTGATTGATAGCAAATCTCTTCTGGGAATCCATATTTTTTCATGATCTGATAACCGAGTTCTGGATGTGAGCCTTGCATATCGTGATCAACGGCTTTACCGACATCATGAAAGAGTCCACCCATTTTACAGACCGAAACATCAGCGCCTAATTCTTCGGCGAGTAATCCTGAGAGTTGTGCAACTTCAAGCGAGTGCATTAGAGCATTCTGACCATAGCTCGTACGAAATTTTAAGCGACCAACAATCTGTGTAAACTTCGGATCAATGCTTCCGACCGGAATACCGATTTGAAAGAGGGCGTCTTCACCAGCTTTTTTAATATCCACGGCAAGATCTTTTTTTGCCATGTCGACGAATTCTTCGATACGACCTGGATGAATACGTCCATCGTTAATGAGATTCTGTAATGCGCGTTTTGCAACCTGACGACGGATAGGGGAGAAACCAGAAACCGTAACAGCACCAGGTGTATCATCAATAATCAACTCACAGCCAGTGAGTAATTCGATGGCTTTAATATTACGACCTTCACGACCAATAATGCGACCCTTCATTTCTTCTGAAGGAAGCTCTACGAGTGTCGTTGTTGTTTCGGAAACATGCGAAGACGCTTGCTTCTGAATAATCAATGACATGATGGACTTGGCTTTGCGATCAAGTTCTTCGCCGGCCTGTTCTTCGAGTTTTTTCATTCGTCCAACGAGCACTTCGTTGTGATCGGACTCAATGCGTTTGATCAAGTGTTCAACGGCTTGATCTTTTGTAAGACCAGCAACGCGCTCGACAGCAGCAATAGCCTCTTTTTTCGCCGCTTCTGCCGCCTCGTGTTTTTCGATGAGCTGTTGTTTGGATTGTTCGAGTTCTGTTTTTGCTTTCTCAATATCTTCGTGTTTGCGATGGATGCTTTCTTCGCGCTCAAGTAATGCATCTTGATGTTTACGCACATCATCAAGAGCGCGTTTCTCCTCGAGACGCGCGTCTTCTAAAATTTTGATAGCTTTTTCTTTTGCTTTTGCGAGTACTTCGGTTTCTTTTGTGGCAGCTGCAGAAAGAAGTTCTTCTGCGGATTTTTTTGCTTCGTCGAGTCCACGTAGGCTTTTTTGCTCACGTAGATAATAACCGATGCCTGTTCCGACCGCTGTTCCAAGCAAGACGAAACCGGCCCCAAAAAGGGCTTGGTTCATACAATTCTATTGTTAGTGCTAAATCCCAAAAAAGGGAGTGAAAGTTAAAATATGGAGCGCCAAATCATCAAGCGGCTCTTAATCAAAAAGTAGCAAAAGAAACGCAAATTGTCCACTATGGTTCTATCTCGTTTATTGGTAAGAGCTTCTCTAAAATATGCTCTCTATCATCTAGCGGTGTTACAGCTTGCTCTGCTTGGTAATGACCAATAGACAAGCGTCTCAAGGTAAGGCAGTAGCCACCAATCCCAAGTGCATGACCCAAGTCATCAGCGATAGAGCGGATATAGGTTCCGCTCCCACAGGTGATTTTGAGTGTTAGCTTTGGATAGGAGTAGTTGAGAGTCTTTATCTCGTCGATACGTACGAGTTTGCTTGGGCGCATCTCTTCAGTTGCTTTGCCTTCGCGAGCTAAATCATAAAGGCGCTTGCCCCTTATATGCTTTGCAGAAAATAATGGAGCCTTTTGTTCATACCCACCACGAAATTGATTTAGCGCCTCTTCGATCTCTTCCAGTGTGGGTACATTCAGAACCCCCGCATGCGTGGGGGCAGGGGGTTTTGCTGTAGTGGGTTCCGTCGGTGTAATCTCACCCTCCGTATCAAAAGTCGTACTTGTTGCACCAAGAAAAATAGTCGTTTCGTAAACCTTGGTTTCATGCATGAGCTTTTCAAGGTTTTTTGTGCCTTTATTGATCCCAAGAATCACGAGTCCGGTTGCAAACGGGTCGAGGGTGCCAGCATGTCCAATGCGCTTAATTCCAAGCACACCTCGCATTTTGGCAACGATATCATGCGAAGTCCAACCAGCTGGCTTATCAACAAGTAAAATACCAGAAAGCGTTTCTTGGGGATTCATGGCCTCTATGTATCCTTTTTTCTCTAAACAGACAATAGAATACGACATTTATACATATTTTATTGCTAAATCGTTTGACGTTTTGCTAAAATAAGCCTAAACTCGCGGGCATGAACGTTACTGAACTCGCACGTCGTCTACGCGTAACTCCGCAGCAATTGCTCGCCAAACTCCCAGAGCTTGGCTTTGACATTGGTGCACGCGCTATCAAAATCGATGATCGCACCGCCGATCAGATGTATAAAAAATGGTTAGAAAACTCTCGTCGTGAACGTTTTCGTGACAACTATAATAAACAGCAGGTTGTTGCCGCGACCGATGCTGATGGTAAGCCAAAAGAGGTTGCATTGCCTTCTGTTATTTCTGTTCGTGATTTTGCAGGGTTGCTTGGCATGCCGGTGACTCGTGTTATTCAACAATTGATGAAGGCAGGTATTCTCGCTTCACAAAATGAACGCATCGATTTTACAACCGCGTCTATTATTGCTGAGGAGCTCGGTTTTAAAACGTTGAGTCAAAACGAAACAGAAGCAGAGCTAGCACAAAACACCGAAAGCGAAGATCGTCTTAAAGAAATTCTTACACAACAAGATAAAGATGTGCTCGTTGCACGTCCGCCAGTTGTTGTTGTGATGGGTCACGTTGATCACGGTAAAACACGCACGCTCGATGCTATTCGTAAAACAAATATCATGGAGGGTGAATCTGGTGGCATTACCCAGCATATCGGTGCTTACATGGTAGAAAAGAAAGGCAAGCTCATGACCTTTATTGATACTCCTGGTCACGAGGCTTTTACGGTTATGCGATCACGTGGTGCAAAGGTTGCTGATATCGCTATTCTTGTTGTTGCTGCGGATGATGGTGTCCAGCCTCAAACAAAAGAAGCAGCAAGCATTATCCAAGCAAAAACTTCCTTTTGTTGTGGCATTAACAAAATTGATAAAGAAGACGCAGATCCAAATCGTGTCCTTGGTCAACTTGCAGAAATTGGTATCACGGTAGAAGAGTGGGGTGGCAAGGTTCCAATGGCAAAAATCTCTGCAAAAAATGGCACAGGTATTGATGAGCTTTTGGACTTGGTTTTATTGGTCGCTGATGTTGAGCAAGATCGTATCCGTGCAAATCCAAATGCACTCGCTGCAGGTACCGTTATCGAAGCTCACGTAGATAAAGGTGAGGGACCAGTAGCAACCGCTATCGTACAAAACGGTACGCTTAAGCGTAATGACACGATTGGTATTAATGGTAATGCCTATGGACGTGTGCGCATGATGAAGGATTGGAACGGAAACGTACTTGAAGAAGCAACTCCAGGTATGCCAGTAAAAATCCTTGGGTTCAAAGCAGCGCCATCGGTTGGTGATATTATTGAGATTCCAAAAGACCCAAGTACGCTTGAGTCGAAAAAAGTAAAAGCGGTTGTACGACAATCTGTCGAATCATTTACGGCGACAAAACAAGCAGTAAATGAGGACGAAGAGAAAAAACCAACGTTAAACATTGTCTTAAAATCAGATGTCCTTGGTTCATTAGAAGCGATTCTTGGTGTTCTTGAGCGTTTCCAACACGAGGCGGTGGATTTGACCGTGATTCAAAAAGGTTTAGGTAATATCACCGAGGCAGATATCGAGCGCGCAGCAAATGCAAAGCCATCGGTTGTGTATGCCTTTAATACCGCCATTCCTACAGCGGTTGCTGTTGCGGCACGTGAAAAAGACGTTGAGATTATTTCAACAAAAGTTATTTACGACTTATTTGATGATGCGGTTGTTCGTTTAAACGAGCTATTACCAAAAGAAGTTACAATCGTTGATGTTGGTAAAGGTGAGGTTGGTGCAATCTTCCGCACCGAACCGGGCCGCATGGTTCTTGGTATGCGTGTCAAAGAAGGTAAGTTGGTAAAAGGCGCTAAATTACGCATTTGGCGCGGCGAAGAGATTATCGGTGAAGGTAAGATTGAATCTCTTCAATCGGGTCAGTCTGCGACAAAAGAAGCTTCTGCGGGTACCGAGTGCGGTCTCAGTTATGCAGGTAAAGCAAAAATCCTTGTAGGCGATATTCTCGATGCCTACATCGAAGAATCCAAGGTCCGTAAAATCGACGCTATTCGTTAAAGAAACCGCTCCCTTGTCAGGGAGCGGTTTCATCTTTATTATCTATACACGATTCTTTATTGAACATCCTATGGCCAAACACTTTACAGAAGAAAATTTTGAGCAAGAAGTACTAAAATCCTCCGTCCCTGTTTTTGTAGATTTTTGGGCTGAATGGTGCCCTCCTTGCAAGGCCTTTGGACCAATAGTCGAGGAGTTTTCAAACGAAGTAGATCCATCAAAGTTGATTGTTGGAAAATTAGATGTTGATGCAGCGCAAAAGATTGCTATGGAATATCGCGTGCTCTCTATTCCTACATCTATTGTTTTTAAAAACGGAGAAGTTGTCGAAAAATTTGTAGGTTCAATGACAAAAGAAGCGCTTGCTGAAAAGCTTTCGGCTTATACAAAATAACGATCGTGCGTATGCAAGATATTATTATCGTTGGTTCAGGGCCGGCAGGTTGGACAGCGGCCGTCTATGCAGCTCGCGCAGAACTCAAGCCAACGGTTTTTGAAGGTGATGAACCAGGCGGTCAGCTCATGACAACAACCGAGGTAGAAAACTTTCCTGGTTTTCCAAAAGGTATCATGGGACCAGATCTCATGGCAGAGATGCGTGCGCAAGCGGCACGTTTTGAGACGAATATTATCTCAAAACGCGTTGATGCGATTAAACGCATCGAAGGTGGCTTTGAGGTAGCGGTTGGATCTGAGACGTATCAGTCAAAGACCGTTATTCTTTCTACAGGCGCAACGGCGAAGCGTATCGGCCTTGAATCAGAAAAGGCTCTTTACGGCAAAGGTGTAAGCGCATGTGCTACCTGCGACGGGTTTTTCTTTCGTGGCAAAAACGTGATTGTTGTAGGCGGTGGAGACAGCGCCATGGAAGAAGCAAATTTTCTTACGCGTTTTGCAGAAAAAGTCACCATCGTTCATCGCAGAGATTCATTTAAGGCTTCTAAAATCATGCAAGATCGCGCCTTAAATAATCCAAAGATTGATGTTATCTGGAATAGCGAAGTTATTGAGATTTTGGGCGTTGAGCAAGACATGGTAACAGGTGTAAAGCTCAAAAATAACCAAAACGGCAATATCACCGAAATGGCTATTGATGGCGTTTTTGCAGCTATTGGACATATGCCAAATACGAGCCTTGTTGCGGATTTGGTGGATCTCGATGATCATGGCTATATCAAAACGGTGCCAGGGACAAGCTTAACGAATATACCAGGATTATTTGCTTGTGGTGATGTTCAAGACTCTCGTTATCGCCAAGCAATTACTGCTGCAGGATCAGGCTGTATGGCAGCCCTTGATGCGGAGAAATATCTCGCACAGTAATCATCCCCCGGCCCCTTCTTTATTTAAAGAAGGGGAGTGACTGAACGATATTGTTAAGCCTCCCTCTTCTTTAAATAAAGAAGAGGGAATGAGGGTGATGATTTCAGAAAACAAAAAAGACAGCTACTTAAGCAATCCGCATTCAAGAAATCTTTCTATAGGGGAGAGCGAGTCGTGAGACCTGCGGCACCCTACGCAAAGATTCCATGCTTGTCGTGAACGCGGATTGCTTAAACGGCTGTCAAATGAGACCTGGAGTATACATGAGAAAGCCCAATCTGTCAAGATAGGGCTTCTTTTATGCGAAAAAAGGCTTTTTTTACGTAAATAGAGGCAAAATAGCCTTTTTAGTCTGCGAGAGGGACGGTTTCTGTAGGGTTTGTCACTGGTTCGGTGATAGCGGCAACACCGATCAAACAAACAGCTCCCCATGGGCGATAAACGCTGGTAAATCTGTTTGTAGAAGAGGTTCCGTCGCCGTAAGTGACTTTATAGTCAACATGAGCTGAGGCACCTGCATGTGCGGACTCAGTGCAGCGTTTTTGACCAGGTGCCAAGTCTGTTGTTTCAATATATTTTGTGGCTGGAGCTGGGACGATATTGTAGGCGCCTGAGAGCTTTTGCTCCGCTTTTCTGCCGTCATTCGTACCCCAGATTGAGAAATAGAGTCCATCGCCTTTCATATCAGCGGTAATTAAGATATGTGCAGCGGTATTGTTTCTGAAGCGAAAATCCGGTGAAGGCTCGTAGATGGTGGCATCGGTACCAATAGGCTCATAATAACGTACACGATAGCTATGATTGCGACGTTCTGTGATCTCAAGTCCAGCAGCCATAGCTGCTCTAAATGACGTAGATCCTACTTGGCAAAGACCGCCACCGTATTCTGGGACGGTTTTATCACCCTTGATAACAAGTTCTGGCAACCAACCATGTGCGCCGTCGATATCACCGAGCGTAGCTAATTGTGAAAATTCTTCACCTGGAGCAATAAGGACACCATTCATTAGATCTTTGCCTTTTGCGATGTTCTTACGACGATTTGCGGGCGAACCATCAAAATAGGAGGTCCCAACGCCTAATAAGTCGTGAATACCAAGTCTTTCGGCGTCTGCACCTTCGATGCGCGGTGTTACACGCTCCAATGCAACGGTAAGGGTCTTTTTTGAGCTCGTTGAAGCAATGCTATCTAAAATAACTTTCGCAGTACTCACACCATCTATAGCGACACCTTCTTTTGGTGCGGTAAACGTTTTAATGCCACCATTTGCATTAAGCTCAAGATAGCCATTTTTTGCTTCTTGCAAGATATTTGCTGCAGGTTGAGCAAGAGAATCTACAATAGCAATAGGGGAGAGTGTAAGCTCAAAGCCATTTGAGGTTGATGTTGCTGTAATCCAACTTGCAAGCGTACTCGTGGTTACAGTAAAGGGCGTTCTGTCGATTAATAACGAGATCGGTGCATGCTCAAGAATAGCCGGTGCCTGGTGAAGAAGAGGTTCTAATTGCGCTTTTGTGACTCTTGGGCGTAATTCGGTGCTCTTAATCACAATTGGCTGATACTGCATGCGTTTTGTCATCGCTTGCCATTGAGCTACGGCGGACTCAATATCAGCAGAAACACCAATAACTTCAGGATCGACTTGAATGGTTGGTGAAGTTCCGCTCGTAGAAACAGCCATTAGCCTTGCATCAACCGCTGGCTTGATCTCCGTCTCGAGTAATTGCTGGAGCTGTTTACTTAGTAGCTCCGTATTGCCTTCGCAGGGCACATCGAGACGTTTTGGATATACAGCCATACGTCCGCGTTCTAAGGCGTTTACAATAAAGCTTTTGCCGCGACCGCTCTCAAACGCTTCTTTTACAGCGATATCGGTTTGGCAACGTAATAAGTCTCGTGCGAGATCAGGGTCATCAAAAGGAATATTGGTCCGAGAAAGCGTATAATCTTTGCCTTTAAATTGAAAAACAAAGCCGTTTCGCGTTGCTGTGTCAACGGAATCTTCGATAAGAGCATAGGCTTTTTCATAGCTGAGGCCATCTAAGCGGTCGCTACCTACAATTACGCCTGGCAATATGCGTCCTTCAAAGACCTTGTCATAGGTAAAGGCGGCGACAAATCCTGTGGCAGAAAGTGCGAGTACGAGCCCACCGACAATAGCGATAATATATCCGGACTTTAAGAAAGCCGAAGAGATAGACTCTTTCATATTTGGTTAGAGTACAAGGTCTTTAGAGTTCAGACAAGATGGCAGAGTGCCTATTTTGCTTTAACGGGTATGGTTTTTGATGAGTGACGAATTGGTAGACGTATTTCGAGGATCCCGTCTTTCATGCTAGCTATAGCATGGTCTGCATCAACATCTAGAGGTAATACAAGTGATCGGCTAAAGGCACCCCAATAGCATTCTCGATGAAACCAGTCATCATCTGCGATCGTCTGCTGTTGTTTTCGTTCACCTCTGATGGTTAATAAGTCACCATCAACCGATAACTGTAGATCCTCGGCTTTAATGCCCGCAGCACTGGAGCGAATGACGAGTTGTTCTCCATCACGAAACACATCAACATGAAGCTCGCCCTCTTGTGGCTGATCTAACCAATCTTGACCGTCAGAAGTTTCGAGAAAAAAGTCTTGCATAGTTTCAGAATATCATAATAGCGACAAGATAGATGTTGATAACTCAGCCTCAAACGCTAGTGAGAGAATGGCTGGTATGGTATTATCATACTATGCCCCTTGAGTTTACCGATCGAATACGAACCCAGTGGCGAGAGCTCCCGCAAGAGAGTCGTTTTGCTATAGGGATTTTATGCATGGTCGGTTTTGGTGTGCTCGGTTTTTCTGCGGCGTATTTACGCTTAAGGGTGACCGGGCCTTTTTTCGTTCCATTGGCTACAATACGAGAGTCGGCAAACTTGTATGACGATCTCCTCACGCAAAACAATCAAGATCTTGAGCTAAGAAAAAAAGACACAGATCGAGACGGATTAAATGATTACAGCGAGTTGAAGATTTATAAAACGTCACCGTATCTCGCAGATTCAGACTCTGATGGATTCGCTGATGCTATCGAGATCGCTCAAGGCACAGATCCTAATTGTCCAAAGGGTCAGCAATGTATACAAGGTCTCAACAATGATCGAGTTACAGGAGAAGCAAATAGCGATTTACTTGAAGCAGACAATCCCGTTGAAGCCTTTATTCTCCAGGCGCCTGACCCTACACTGATAAGCTCAGAGCAGAAACGCCAATATCTTGTAGAGACAGGGTATGTGACAGCAAATGAACTCTCGGATCTGCCTAATGCGCAAATTGACGATATTTACCTTTCAGCTTTTGGCGAAGCGGTAAAGATACGTCAACAGTTACAAGAAGCAGCTAGCGCTTCATCAACGACATCAACGGTTCCTGTCATTCCTGTTTCTACCACCACCAATCCTTAAACGTATGAAGAATCATTTTCACAAAAGAGAGCGCTGTCCGCACTGATTGTTGCGATGACATTTTGGATTGCCATAGGTCCAATGGCGGCAGAAGTAGTAAATGCACAGGGCAAGGTAGTTGCCACAATTGATGCAGATATTCCGGATCAGGTAAAACAAGTCAAAGAGAAGATTGGTACAAAAATTCTCACGGCAGGTGTAACCATTTTTTATAATGCTTTGCAAAAATTTACCTCCCGTATTGCCTATGATGCAGCAAATTACATTGCTAATGGAGGCAAGGGTCAATCTGCGCTCGTGTTTAAAAAAGGGCCAAAAGCGTATTTAGCCGATGTCGCAGGTGATGCAGCAGGGCAGGTTCTTGGTGATATCTCAGATCTCTCCTTCTTTAGAGATTCTGGTATTAATCTTTGTACGCCACCAAATCCTCAGCAGTTATTGCAGTTGCAGTTAACGATTGGCGGTCAGTTTCCTGGCTTAGGACAGGGTAATTTTAATACGCAACCTCGTTGTGACTTTAAACAGGTCATTAGTAATTACCGCAATCTTTATACAACGCTTTCTAATACCGAGGTATTAGACTATATCTCCGAAGGTATCTCTTATAACGGTAGTGATCTTGGTGCGAGCTTACGTATTCTTGGCAGGTCTTATACATTAATTGAGCAAGACGTAGACACAGCGCGTGAAAACCGCAAAGAAACTGGAGCTTTTCAAAACCTTGAGGATATTGTGAGTGGTAATGTGCGCACGCCAGCAGCTGTGATACAAAGCACTTTTGATCAAGCGGTTGTTAAAGATCCAAAAACAGGTGAGGTAACAAAACAGCAGGGTATTATTGGAAATGCTTATAAAGCTGGTGCCGCTCAGCTCGGTATTTATACGGCTTCTGTCTTTTTGAATACACTCTCTTCAAAAGTCCTAAACAAAGTAATGCAAAAAGGCCTCATCAAAGGCCTTGTTGATGCATTTAAAGACAATAAGAAAAAAGGCGGTGTTTCATCACCGGATGCAGCCTTTGTAAAAAATGCCACAGATAATCGTTTAGCCAATATTGAGTTGCGTGATTTTAGTTTATTACGAACAAGTGATGTAGAGGTATTATCTGATCTTTACTCATGTCCTGATTCGGGTAGAAATATTTGGAACTGTGCGATGGATGAATCATTGGCACAAACGGTAACCGGTCAAGATGGTGAGGGTAATTTAACGATCGAAAAAGCACTCGAACAAGATCTCCTTAAGGGTTCTTGGCAACTCATCCCTGTTACGGATGCAAAACGTAATCAAGATTCACAATGTTATACCTATGGCTATTGTGCAGGTAATCTCGCAAAATTACGTGCCATGCGTATTATTCCGATTGGTTTTGAATTTGCAGCAAATTCGCAAGAGAACATCATTCGCTGTCAGAATCCAGCGGGTTGCGTTACGTTAAAAGAAGTGGTTGATGGTTTTTCGCAATGTAACGCTCAAGGCGAGAGAGATGCTCAATTTCCTTGGTGTAAACTTATTGATAAAAACTGGGTGCTAACCTCTTTTCCTCAACAATGTAAGCTAACGGGTTTTGGTGAGTCACTTATCTCATCGCGTACCGCTCCTGAACGTCGTGAAGAATGCCGTGATATCCAAACATGTTTACAGCGTGACGAAAACGGTCAATGTGTAGGTGGTTATGGATATTGTGTTGCAGAAAAAACAACGTATCGCTTTAACTCAACACAATGTTTAGAACGTAATGCGAGTTGCCGTTCTTACACAACGCGTACAGGCCAAAATGTTTCTTATCTACGTAACACGATTGAAAGCAGTGTCTGTAGTGCCGACAATGTCGGTTGTTCTGCGTACTTCAGCGAACTCAACCAAGATGGCACCTGGAACGAAAATGGTCCAAAATTCTACGCTGACAAAGCGCTTACCGCGTGTGCAGCAAACGATGACGGTTGTACAAAATTGCTTGCAGCAGAGGTGGGTGGTACGGCATTGAATTACTTAGAAAATGCTTCATTTGAATCATCTGAAAGCAGTCCAACGGCGCTCGACGGTTGGACAAGTGCGCAGTCTGGATATGAATACTCAGAACCAGTAGCCGCGGACGGTGACTCCGCTCTCGTTGGAACGCGTGCTTATGAGGCTACCAGTCAACCGCTTTCGCAGACGGTCGCAACGCTACCTGGTAATATCGTTACTATTTCTGCAAATGTTCGTGCTCTTGACGCTGGTGCAGCGAGCTTCCAAATGGAAGCGAGTACAAATGCTGCAGCTTCTGATTTAACGGCTATTTACCGTTCTTCGGGCTGTGTTGCTACAGGAGAGCCAGCAATCTCAACACAGAGCTTTGGTACAAATTGGCAACGTTTTGAATGTTCCTTTGTTATCCCACCAGGTGCTACGGCGACAAGAGTTGCTCTCACAGGTTCAAATGCTCTTGTAGATGCCGTACAGTTTGAAGAAAACGAATATGCCACGGCTTTTGTTGACGGAGTAAACAGATCTTTGCCGGTTACGCATATGAAGGTCGCGCCAGAAGAGCTTAATTGCCAAGGGCTTGATTCTGATCCTGAGCAATGTAAGAAATTTGCTCGTGTTTGTAAGCAAGTAGATGCGGGCTGTCAAGAATATTCAGAAACAAATAGTACAGATAAGATCCCGGCGATTCTTTCGCAAAATGATCTTTGTCCTCAACAATGTGTTGGGTATGCAGAATTCCGCAAACAAGCTTCAGCTTTTGATCTTGTAAAAGATGTGAATATTGACTTTAGCGATGAAGCAGACATCGCGCCAAGTTATTTCATCCCTTCAACAGCAAATAGCTGTAAACAAGAAGATGTTGGTTGTGAGACATTTACAAATGTTGAGCAAGCAGCACAAGGCGGAGAAACAGCTCAATCATTTAGCTATCTACGTGCTTGTCAAAAACCAGACCCACTTCGAACAAAATCTTTCTATGTATGGGAGGGTTCTGCTGAAGCTGGTTACCAACTTCGTACTTTTAGTTTGATTGCAGGTGCAGATATCTTGCCTAACGAGACTGCTGTAGGTCCTGATATTTTAGCGAAACGCGGTACCGATGGCATGGTAAAAGAACCAACATCATGTAACGAAGATCTTTGGAGAACGGGTGTTGATCCAGACTGTCGTCAATTCTACGATCAAGCAGGTAATACCTTCTATCGTTATTATTCTCAAACGGTTTTATCTACGGATCAATGTGTAGCTTTGCGTATCTCACGCTCAGGTCAAGCGGATGACTGTCGTAAAACAGGTGGAGATTTTTACCCTCAAACAGGGGAGTGTCTTTACAATGCTTATCTCGGCGAAAGTCGCAGCTGTCAATCAACGGTTGCAGGTTGTCGCGCCTTTAAGGGTGTATCGGCAGGAAGCGTACAAACAGTCTTAACAGAATCCTTTAAAACAGGTATCGGGAGCTTCTCTGTTGGTGAGAGTTCTGATGAATCTGTGCTCGTAGGCGATAAGTCCCTTCGTCTTACTGCAAGTGCAAATACAACCGTAGCAAATTATGCGAACGAAAAAGACGCTTACTATCGCGTGAGCTTCTGGGCTAAGTCACCTGGAGATGTTCCGTCTGTACTTCGGTTAACGGCACTCGCAGGATCAAACCCAACAAAAGAGATCGGTACCACTTCAGTAGGGTCTGACTGGCAACGCTATAGCCTAGGTCTTTACCAGGGTCCAGATGCAACAATTGCTCAGTTAGAATTTAGCGCGCAGATCGCTGCAGGACGCTCTGTCTTTATTGATGAAGTTCGTGTTGAACGCGTGCAAGATACGGTCTATGCCGTAAATCAATCATGGAATACCCCAATTCAGTGTGATACGTCCTATGCAGGTGCACCAGAACCACAAGCGATGTTGGGTTGTCGTGAATATAAAGACACCTTTAATAACACGGTTTATGCCCATCGCTTTACGCGCTTATGTAAGCAAGAGGCAATCGGTTGTCGTGCCTTTGTAGATACACGCAATAGCGACTCAGCCTATTCACAAACGTTTGTTCAAGCAGATCAAACACCTGTTCAGATCGAGAACGGCGTTACACCTGCGCCAACATACCCAAGTAATACCACCGTACGTCCTGCTGATCGCATGTTGTACTTGGTTTACGATACAACCAAACTTTGTAAGCCAGAAAACGCTTCGTGTCGTGCTTTTGGTAAGCCAAAATACTCACCGGATCGTAATACGGTTGATACCGTTTCAACGGTCTACCTCAAAGACGATATTACAAAATATGGTGAGGCGCTCTGTAAGCCTTCAGAAGAGTTCTGTGAAGAATTTAACTACCAGGCAGGCAAAGAATATTTCAGAGCTCCACAAGAAAAAGCGTGTGAATACAAAGAGGGGATCCGTTTGTCTTCAAGCGACTTCCCTAATGCATCCGCAACTTCGGTGTTAGCTGGGTTGCCAGAAGGTAATTACAGTGGTTGGTTTGTGCAAAATACAAACATGCCTTGTTACCCAGAGATTTTAGAAAATGGCAGTGTCTTTGGCATGGCTCAATCGGGGGATCCTGCCTATTCTGGTTGGACGGCAATGTGCCCTGCATCAGAGAATAGCTGTACAGAGTTCCGTGATGTAAACGACCTTACTGATCCAGATCACACCGCTGGTAAGCCTTATTTCTTTATCAATGATGATAATATTGATAAGTCTTCCTGTGGTGGCAAAATCGACCCAGCAAATGGCTGTGTCTTATTGCGCGATCTTGCAGACAATACGCTTCGTTATAATGCAAAAGCAACGGCTCTCGCCTACGAAAGAAGTGGTTATAACCCAACATCACCTATCGATTGTGTAACAAATAGCACGAATGAATTCTGTCAGCAGTTACCAGCAGCTGATCAGGGTAAAAATGATGCAAACTTAGTCGTAAAGGTAAATCTTGATCGTGATTGTGCGCAGTGGCTTGGTTGCCGTAGTTCAGAAACGGTCTTTGATCAAGCAACACGTTCGTATAAGGATGTCTGTATTGACCTTGCTCTTTGTGATAAATCTACCGGTAAACCAGGAGATATCTTCTGTGCAAATTACGTTGATCGAGCTGATACAGCAAAAGAGCAGGTCTTAAGCGAAGGCGTCTTCTTTGATTCAGCCGTATACGCATCACGTGAAGTCGGCCTCGGTGCAAAAGATTATTCAGGTTATGCCTTGCCTAACGCCTTTCAGATTTCTGATACGAAGACCTTGCGAGTAGGTAAGGACGGATTGAACAACCGCATTCTATCCAGACTCAGCAAATCGTTTTGGTTTAGATTATCGTTTGGCAGCTAAGGTGAAGATGGTCGCAGGCACCGGCCCAAATGCCGCAGGTACCCGCTGTGTTGCGCCGTCATCATCATCAATTTCATTTGCACGTCCTTTGGATGGTGACGCTATTGGGATTGCAAATCCGCTATTAAGTCTTTGTGGATACACAACAAAAGAAGGTAGAACGATTACAGGTTTTTATAACAAGAGTGAATGTCAGATAAACGCAACGTTCTACTGCTATCTTCCTGTTCAATCGACAAATGATTCTACAAACTTTGAAAAAGTGGCTGATAAATTCAGATTAGATGATCCAAAGTCAGATGCTAATCTTTCTACCGCTTATCCTCCAGCTGAATGTCGCTCTAATCCAGAAGCAGATTCGCCATTTGGCACGAGCTATGTAGAAGAGTGGGATTTTTCGAATAAACCACCACAGCCAAAGCTCATTGCGTCTGGTTTTGAAAACGCCAATATTTGCGAATACGGTGAAGACTGTAGTTGTACGTATAAACGTGTAACCTATAGTTCAAAATCAAGCTTCTTTGGTCCTGGTGCACAAAATGTTCCTCCTGGCGTTTGTAGCGGAGGTCAACGTGATGGACAAGCTTGTATCCCAAGCAGTCTTAACGAAGGCTCAGTGAGCGAAGGTGAGGGAGCGTCAGATATTACAAACCGTATTGTTTCTGCGCAATCAGCCTTTAGCTGCGGAGCGAATAGTCAATGCGTTGCCTATTCAAAACTCGAAATCATTAAGGGCGTTTTTGGTCAATGTTTAGAACGTGATTCGACGCAGTTTGCTGGCACAGATCAATCAAATCGTCCTTGTCTTACCTGGAATCCAAACCCAATTCTCTTTGGTGACAAGGATCCGTTCCATTATCAGCCAACGGCAGGATATGTGCCTCCGCAAAACTCTGGGCAATATTACTGTACTTCTGCAGCAAAAAACCAACAAAAGCCATTTTGACCTTTCAGCACCTTAGAAGGTATGAAAACGATGGGGCTGTAGCTAATGATCCGATGACCTATCGTGATAAGTTTGCTAATGAATGCTCAGGAGGATTGTTGGCAGGTATTACGGACTTCTTCTTTCCTGGTACTGGTGTATTTTCTGTGGGGCTTACCGAAGCAAATATTGGTGATTGTCGTGGTAACGATAGTCGTGATAAAAATGAAGCTGATGTACACTTTGCGAATCAATTTGATGGTGATGATAAGCCGAGTTATGTAGGTAAGATGCAACGTATTGATCTTGACCCTATCTGGGTTGATAAAGGCAGAGGCGGTTATCGTAATGTCGCAAAAAAAGAAAACGCCATATATCTCTATTGATGGCACGCTCGACTACCCATCCTATGAGTTATGTGATTATAGTGACGCTTACACCGTGCCAGAAGAACGCGGTACATCACCAGAATCATTGCGTCTTGTTGATGCGGGAGATGGTTATCGTGAAACGTTCTATCGTATCCATACACCTCTATTAATGAGAGATCTTGGTTATACGCCAACACTTGATACGATGAGGACATCTATAACAGATAATACGATTTCGTACTTTAAGATTGAACCTACGGTAAACGGTGAGGTGGGTCGTTTGGCTTGTGGTTATAATGCCGAGTGGGCCAATAACGTGCCATCAGTTGATTATAAGGATCAGTCTTCTCTAAGTGCTGGCGAATCCATATGGAGAACCGATGTGAATTCTCGTTTTGATCCTTTCTTAACGAGAGCAAATGAAGTTGAGATAAGAGATTCTGTTACAGACCAATGGAAATTCTCAGATTGTCTTGCAGAAAGACAGCCAGAGAGAATTAGCGGTAAAAACTACCAACAAATTTACGAGAAAACGTCTACAATTATCTTTATACAACTTATGATAATGTGGGTGGTGATGAAAGAGATGCTATAGGTCCAGTAACGATTGAAAAGTTTGAAAATAGCTTATGTGCCTTTAAATCATGGGATCTAAACTATCAAAATAATAGCAAAGCAGGGTTTAATGCGTTTAACGAAGGTCTATCACTAGACTTTATCCGCAAGTATCCATTGTCGAGTGATGATACTTGTACAAATAGCTCAGCTCCTTGGTTTACGGTTCGTGCTGTATTCCAATCACCTCAAGCAAAAGATCCAGTCACAGGCAATATTATTAATAATGGTGAACCTGATGGAACATGGACATTTGTTGGTTTTGGACCTCTGCGTGCGCCGGTAAATCTGGTGGCGATCACCGCTACATGTATATGAATGTAGAAGTAGGCACATCAGATATTTGCCGAGAGTTAGCAGAAGTAAAAAGTAAAGATACTAATTCTGATGCCGCCTTTACAGATCGTGTTTGGAAACAATCCGGTTATCGTGATCCAGCTACAGGTGCTACCTATTCAGAAACGAATGCCCCATTCTCGAGCGCGCTCAATACAGGCGTTGCTGGTATCGAGCCACTCTTTCAAAATGGTGGCGAAGAGGCAGGTTTTACTGGCTTAAAAACGCCAACCTTCTTACGGTCTGGTCTAAGAACGTATTACTCAAATGCACAGTTTCCTCGAGATAAATACGCGTACTTGAGCAATATGTTTGCACGTGTCTATCGTGTGTATCAGTTCCACCGCGCTCAAGTGTCACTTACGGATAAAGTCTGTTTGAGTGGTCCATTTAAGGGTAAAAACTGTAATACAGGTAGTCATAACTGTGACGTTAATGGACGATGTGACCCTAATGGGCTTACAGCATCGGATCGTGCAAGTAACAAGGTCTGTTATGTTGGGCCAGGCGCTGGTCAAAGCTGTTCTAACGACCTTGAGTGTAAAGGCTTTTGTAGCAAAATCAGTCACGACTGATAAACTCCTTAGCGCAAAAAATAAATGTATCATCTCTCAGAGTGGAGGGTAGACGGTAACGGTAGATATTCAAAAATAAATGCTGGATCAAGCCTTCAACAACTAACATTGAGTGCAGCGTCAGATGAAAAAGCTTTTGTCTGTGATGGAGCAGGTTCTTATCAGATCAATTGTAGTAAGCCTACTACGAGGGGATCAGATGATTGTTTAATAGTGACACGTGTGACTGTAGCGAATGTCCCACTAGATCCAGCTACAATACCAGGACCTGTTGCATCGTGTGTACGCAGAGACCCTTTAGTGAATGAAAAATTCTGTCGATGGACATTAGGAGACGCAGAGGGGACCGCGCTCTTAACTCAGGCATTTCGTGACAGTGGCATCACGATTGCAGAACCGGTAGCTGGGAGACCAAGTACACTCAATGGTAATTACGTCTCTTGTAACGAAGTTGCAGATTGTCAGGTCACGGTTGAAGATATAGTAAGCAACCAAAGATGCGCTCAAATCTCTCAAAGTGATTCAAATTTTGGTAGATGCGTGGGTGGATTACAAGAAGGTAGCCTTTGCCAAGTCGGTGGCGATAGTTGCGCCGTTCTTAATAACCCCTATTCAGGCTCAGGAGAGGCAGCTAATTGTGTCGTAGCGGGTAGCAGCGCAGCAAGTTCAGACTGTAAACCGCCAGATAATGCGCTTATCGGAGACCCAAATTCTACAGATCCAGACAAAGACAATAATATCTGTACCCATGGTATTGGCTATTATCCTCGTCTCGACCTCTGTCCAAATCCAGCGGATGAATATTGTGGGCTCGTCTCCTATAAGATTGGTGGCACAGGTAAAGTCGTTTCGCTTGACCCACGATCATCAGTCCCGCTACCTACGGATGTAACACTCGGTCATTACACACCATCCTTTTTGGGCTTTACTGCTATTGCTAGCCAAAACTTCAACTACATCACCTATTACACGCCTAGACCTCCAATGGTTGCAGCCCCAGATACACGCAATTGTGCTGTTCCTGGACAATGCGAAGTTGCACAAACTAATGCGTTTAACTTAAGCGGTCAAACATCAGGGGCCACTCAATGCAGGTGTCGGACAGTTTGTCGCAAGTATGCGTTTCTATGCTTGGGCAACACACAATCAAATGCCACTCAAACGTATCTATATTGATTGGGGTGATGGTCAAAGCACCAAGCTCGCAGACACAAAACTCAAAAACCATAAGCCATACTGTAACGTTCAAAGTGAATGTTCAGATCAGGTTCGCGCCTCTGGTCTTACCTGTAATTCTGACGGCGACTGCCCTGCCGGTGCCGGTCTTTGTAAGTCAACGGGTGTGTGTCAAAATCAACCACAAAAACCTGTTCAGCCGATGCAGAATGTGGGAGTGCTGATTATCCAAATGACAAATGTATCGTGCGTACCATGTTTGGCAATAGCCGAGACGCCTGTGACTCAAACTACTTTGACTTCCAGCATGTCTATGTCTGTAATGAGAGCATGAGACCGGCACCGGTTGGAGAGCCTAGAAAGCCTAATGAATTACCGGTTTGTCAGATAGCAGCTGGGGATATTGCTCACGTAATCCTTCAAAACTTGTACCGCAGATAGCGGCTGCGCCGCTGGTGATACTTGTATCGCAGAGCGTATGGCATCGGTAACAGGTGTAACGGATATCTCTGGATGTTTCGATACAACCACCAATTCCTGTTACTTCACTCCTCGTCTACAGGTAATGGATAATTGGGGATGGTGTACGGGTGAGTGTCGCGCTGATAACACTAATGGCGTTCTTGGGGATGTTTCTTCAAGTAAAATCCTGCATCCATACGGCGGCTGTTATGCTGGTGCGAATCCAGATCCTGAGGAGGTCAGTGATACGGGTGAGGTTCGACTAAATACCAATCTTACAAGGGAACTGCTCGATGTAAATGAAGATGGGCCGGCATTTATTAGAAACGAGTGTTCTATAGTGTCAGGCTCTCCAACCGCTAGACCGTGGGTTGTTTACCCAGGCGCTGTACAATTAAGGCCAGGTAACTAAAAAAGAAGCCCGTAAGGGCTTCTTTTTAGTTGCACTGAACTCTCCTTCTTCCTCCGTATGAGCGAAGGGTGAAGGAAGGCTTTGAGAAGTGTAGGATAAAAACCAACAGTATGAAAAAAGCCTCCGAACGTAGAGCGTTCAGAGGCTTGCATATAGACGTCAGTAGTCGGTTACTGACAATTATCGGTGACCGTGCGGGCATCGCCCGAGATGGTGCCGCGCTCGATGAGCCCGCTATCGAGAAGTCGGGTGAAGACCCCGCAAACTCGATTGACGAGTAGGCGTTCGCCATTGGGCCCAACCTCGGCTCCAAGAGGACAATCCGTCTGATCATTCCACTCTACGCCGGGCTCTAGGCCTGGCTCAATCGGACTGCTGTAAGACAGCGACCTTGCAGGGCAGAAACCGTCGCTTACGCGACAGCAGGTGAACATCTGCGGTCGATTGAGCACTTGGGCCATCGTCCCACTCATGTCGGTGGTGAGATCGTTCGACCACGAGAAGTCGAAGCAGTAGTCCATGGTGTTCCCGTGAATCCCATCAAGGATGTCTGGACCGTAGGCACCACCCGGGTGACACATCGGTGCGTCGCAGTCGGTGTCGTTGACTCCGGTCAGCTGATCGCAGTCGTTGTCGACTCCGGTGAGACAGGAGAACGTGTCTTCGGCGACTGGGGTGCAGTTGCCGACGTCTCCGCCATCGATGCTGTTGTCTCCACCCATCCCGGAGTCGTCCGGGCACACCCACGGTGTGTTCTGGCAGGGGCCGCCGTCCACGATGTGGTCGATGCCGTCGCCGCAGCCGAGGGTGAAGATGAAGAGAGTCGAGATGAGACCAGCCCAAAGTAGGGCCGAGCGCATGTTTGTGATCATGACACTGTCCTTTCGCCGGCTGTTCCGGCATTTTCTGTGGCCCTAGCCAAAGGCGGTCAACACCATGTTGACTGCTCTTAAGCAAGGAAAGTTAAGAAGGTACGTGACTAAAGGATATCATGAAAATATGCCCGCGTCTGTACAATATTGGACGCTAACAATATTTTAAGATTTTGTCAAGGTTTGTGTGGACGGATAGTTGAGATTTACTTTTGGTTTGTTGGGTGTTTCTCCTATTAAAAGATCCCACGTGGAGAAATTTTGTTATGGATTTGTATTTATTTGTCGATCTTTCCAATAAGAGGTATGAGGGCATACAATTAATCTAACTTAGAAACCAAAGACTAACTTTACCTATTTAGAGATCATGGAAAAAATACATAAAGGTTATCTAGAGCAAATTTCGAAAAATATGGACGAGAAGGTTGGGGACATTGTCGACTGTATTCAATCAGGAGATATTCCACGAAGGCGTGGAAGGGCTTTGATTTTGGAGCTGGGTATCGGCGGTGGAGAAGGGTTGAATCATCTAACAAGAGCTGCAAAAATTCTTGAATCGATAGACGTGATTGGTGTCGACAATGAAATTGCTTTGGTTGAGCTAGCGAAGCAAAAAGATTTAGTAGCTATACATGGCTCAGCAACAAGTTTACCATTTGATGATGAATCGGTTAGCGCAATAAACGCATCAGCTGTTTTTCATGAAGTGTTCTCATACTCTCAGACGGTTGGAATGACGTCTCGCGCAGCGCTGTCAAAGGCGTTTCGCGAGATCGATAGGGTTTTAATGCCAGGAGGTAAGCTGTTCTATAGGGATGTTCTCTGTCCGGACGGTATGAATTTGATGAAGTGCGTAATATATGAACGTGCGTCTTGGATATCTTTTACCAGAAAATTTCTGGAGCTATACCATCCAAAGGGAAAAGAGCAATACAGTTCAGACCCAATTCGAATCAATGATGTGGATGACGGATTAGCGATTGAATGTCCGATTGGTTTACACAGAGAGATTCAAAGACACTATCTCACAGTTATTAATTGTAGATAAAATTGATATATGGAAATTGAAAAGAAATATCGCTTAAGTCACGAACAGGCTGCAACCGTCCTACGTACTCTCAAAGAGAGAGGGGTGTTTAAAGGGTCTGATACCGAGACTGACACGTACTTCAATGTTGGTAGCCGTGACTCATATACCACGAAAGAGTGTCTTCGAATTAGAAGTCGCGGGGATGAATTTCATGAAATAACCTATAAGCCACCAACGATTGGTGATGATCAATTAGGATATTTTGCCAAAGAGGAAACGAATATGAGAATTCAAGACGCTATTGTGGCAAAAAAGTTATTACAAAGCCTTGGAAATACTGTCCTGGTAGAAGTTGAAAAGAATCGGCAGTACTTTGAATTTGAAGACTGTACGGTATGTTTTGATGAAATCCGAAGCGCTGGTATTTTTGTGGAGATTGAAGTAGAGGGTCAAGACGAGGTTGATGCGTTGACGAAAATAAATAAATGTGCAAACATTTTAGGGTTCACAGATGATATACTTGAGCGCATGCCGTATCGAGATATTGTCTGGGAATGCCAACACGAGAATTGTTAGTAACGTTTTGTTGCCTTCAGTGGCAAGAGGTTTTATCATGGAGAAATTCTACTTCACAAAGGAGGGGTTCGCACGAATCCTGGACGAGCGTGAGCGGGTTATAAAGAAATTGAGAGACGCTCAATTTCAAAAAGGCGAAGCTTCGGAAACTGGCGGCAACCAATGGCACGATAATTTTGCCTTTGAAGATCTGTGTCGCCAAGAAGACCAGCTAAATAATCAACTGGGTAAGATTGGCGAGTTGATTAAAAATGCTCTTGTTTTTGAAGAGGTTTCAGAAGACCTTACTCATCTTTCGATTGGACAGATAGCTGTGCTCGACGTTGACGGGACTCGGAAGGAGTTTTTTGTTGGTGGGTACGGCGATTCTGATATGAAAACGTTTCCGCAAGTAGTCTCGTATTTAGCTCCGATGGTTAAGCCGTTTATCG
The DNA here is from genome assembly GCA_023898425.1 of Candidatus Nomurabacteria bacterium. Lineage (NCBI taxonomy): Bacteria > Candidatus Nomuraibacteriota > Candidatus Nomurabacteria bacterium. The sequence goes on along the minus strand of CP060222.1, from coordinate 619,359 downwards.
GCATGAGTATCGGAGCCGAAGCCGAAGTATTTGTTGCGGGTTCTTGCAAAACAGTTACCCTCATCGGAATTCGAGGTGTGAAATGATACTTGTTTTCGAAGGTGTAGACGCATCCGGCAAGACCACTGTCGGTAAGCAGCTCGCAAGCTTGCACTCTAGGGGTGTATATTACCCCACTCCACCACCTAGTTTGAAAGCGCTGAGAGATGCTGTTGATAGGAGCGCCTCAAACGAAGATCATTACTCATTTTATCTGGAAGCTGTGAAAGTTGCATCTAGAGAGATGGCGTTATTTGATCCGACTGCATTGGTGGTGGTAGATCGATATTGGCTTACTACCTATGTCTATCACCGCGCTATGGGTATGTCTGTTGACCGTGACGATTTTCTCAACTTACTCATGCCAGACTACACTGTCTATCTCGACGTTTCGCACGATGTACAGATGAGGCGGTTAGAGGTAAGAGGTATGTCGGCAGGCGATGTAAGGATACTCTCAAAGCAGAATGACATTCGATCGTACTATGACGAGCACCTTCATCTAAGAATGAATGGAGAAATTATTCGGTTCAACACGGATTTGTTAAGCCCCAATGAGTTAGTGGAGTTAATCTCGAAAAGGATCTCGGCCTAAACATATAGGTCCTTCTCATCGAGGTACGTACCTTGTTGCCACTATCTGCAAACCCGAATAATCGGGAGCTATCAAATCTCTCACGTATGCGGTCAAGAACCAACATCCGTGAGAGATTTTTGAATTCTAAAACCCTCCGCAGGGAGGGTTTGAGAATTTCAGTGGTGACGTCTCCTCCACTCCTCTTTGAGTATCGAGAAGCAGATGAGGTCTGTCCATCTGCCATTTTTGAATATAGCTTCGCGTTGCACACCTTCTTCTACATACCCGCTTTTACGAAGGTAGGCGAGTGAGCGGATATTGTCTGCCATCGCGCATGACTCGATGCGGTGCAAGCCGAGCGTGTTGAATGCGTATTCGAGTAAGAGCTCTTTGGCTTCGACGCCGTAGCCCTTGCTTCGGTACTTGTCCGAAATAATGAGAGCAGCGGTTTCAGCTTTGCGATCCAGCCAATTGATACGGAAGAGGCCCATATTACCGATTAGCTGATGGTTCTTCTTGATTACGATCGAGAAGATGGTCTGCGTTGGCGGTTGGCCTGGGGGATTCATTCGCTCGATGAATTCGATCTCTTGCTTGAAACTGATCGGAAAACGGTTCAAAAGCCATTGGCGAGTGAACGGGTCGCTGATGGCGCGTTGAAAGAGCGCAGCATCTTCAGGTTCGGGCGCTCTTAGGTAGAGGCGTTTACCCACAAGAAAAGGTGCAGATGTAGTTTCTTTAGGCTTTTTTGACATCAGTTACCTCGATTTGAAGGGAGCTACTTTTTCTATATCAAATTATTTGTTTATCGTCAACGTTATCTGTCTATGCTCGGTAGTATCGTATTTAGAAAATAGCGTTTCAAATTCTCATGCGTTAATCGTGCGAAAACATCTTTTTCTGGTATCCACGAAGGTGTTTCATCGCTTTCGGTTTTGGCAGAGAAATCATCGCTGTCACACATGGCTAAAAACATTTCTAATGCGATCTCTTTTTGTTTTCTACTCGTATAATGTAGGGGTTCTAAACGCTTTATGATAATCGGAGCTAGGCCTGTTTCTTCTCGGACTTCTCTAATGGCTGTTTGTAGTGTTGTTTCACCGTCTTCAAGATGTCCTTTCGGAAAAGACCAATCGCTATGCTTTTTTCTGTAAATCAACAAAAATTCTCTAACATTGTTTTTATTACGATAGATGACCATGCCGGCTTTTAGGACGATGCTCATAGGATAATGAGCAGTGTAATAGAGGGGAGTCAAGAAAACAAAACTATATGTCACTTTGACATGTTTCGTATGTTTGAATATGATCAAGACATTGTTCTTTCCATCTTAACGAAAACCGTTTGAATTCAAAGAAGTAGTAATTTATCGCTCCCTGGCGAGCGAGTGGGGGATAGTGTGAGCCCCATTATAGCGATAAACGAAATTGGACTTTGAAGAGGTGATTGTTGCTTCTTGTGACAATCCGGAAACCCACCGTCATCACAGGGAATGAGATCAAAGGTCTCTAAAAAGTTTTAATTCTTTTTGAGTTAAAAAATAATTGAGGTGGTACCACGGGCTAAAAACATCCCGTCCTCATGTACGTCATATTTTTGGCGTCATGAGGACGGGATGTTTTTATTGGACACCCGAGGTTTACTACAGCGAGGTTACTATGGATAAGCAATCGTTCTTTTCTCAGTTTCGGTTCAATCCTGTTCTTGCAGGTGCATATGGCGTAGAACGTGAGTTTTTCCTAACGGATGCTCATGGAATACCGGTGCCTCGTTCGCAAGAATTTCTTGCACGAGTTCAGGATCCTGCGTGGACATATGAACTCTCAGCATGTCAGGTAGAACATCGCACAGCTCCTGAACATTCGATCACAAAGATTTTGAGTAATCTTCAAATCGCTGATGCCCAGGCGCGCCGTACTGCTATGTTAATGGGTGCGGATATTGTAGCCTTAGAAGTCGCACAAGAGGATATGTCTATTGAAATCTATCCGGATAACAATCGATATAAAAAGCTCGTAAAGCATCTACCAAAAGAGATGCTTCGTGCCGCTTGTCGTGTTGCGGGGATACATATCCATCGTGGCGCAAAAGACCTAGATGACGCTATCTCTATGTATAACAACATCGTTAAATGTCTTGAAGACTTTATTAAGATGGGAGATCATAGCCAAGGTGAACGATTGAGGTTATATCGGCAGATGGCTCCAAATTGGAGTCCACCGCAATATACTTCTCGAGACCACTTTTTTGAGGTCGCGTGCGAGCAGGGATTTGTTAATAATCCACGCAACTGTTGGCATCTAGTAAGAATAAGCCAACACGGTACAGTTGAACTGCGTATGTTTGGAATGACTAACGATTTGTCGCGCATCCATCAATGGATATCTGTAATCGACAGGGTTGTTCTTAAGTATTAAGTCGCTATCTACTGAGAGTTAGAGTAATCTCTAACTCTCAGATTCTTTTATGAAAATACCATCATTTTGTTGCCGTATAATCGGTACTCAGCCAGGCCCATCGGTAGCTATACTCGGTGGCACTCACGGAGATGAATTAACGGGTATTGAGGTTGTAAAACATTTTTTACATACGTTTGGTATAGAGGATTGTTCTCGAGGTATCGAAGTATCAAAAGAGATAAAAGGTGAGCTTCTGTTGATATTCGGAAATCCTAAAGCAATTGCATTACGCCAACGAGGAACGACAGAAGGACGTGATTTAAATCGTTATTTTATTGACGAAGATCTTCAACGTGAACCATCAACAGAAGATCCATATGATTTGGTGCGTGCTCGTGAGTTGGCACCATTACTTGCTAGCGCAGATTTTGTTTTTGATATCCATGCGACGAGTGCTGAGTCACCTCCGTTTATCGTTTGTGGAAATGATTCATCAAAGCACAGAGAAATCTTTCAGATATTTCCCGTAGAGTATATTTTGATGGATTTATATAATGTTCTCGCTATGGATGAAGGGTTGAAACATCGGGCAACAACAGACGCTTATGTAGAGCAATGTGGAGGAGTAGCTATTGGATATGAAACAGGAAAAGAAGATGATCTTAGTCGCGTAATAGATATCGTTCAAGAAATGAATCGCGCTTTACAGCACGTCGGTATCTTTGAGCGGGAGGCTATAAAAATACATGAGGCTGTTTCTCAGCAACTTTATACACTTACGCATTCGATCCAGGCTAAAGATAGCTATTTTAAGTATGTTCAAGGGATGGATTCTGGATGGCAGCTTGTGCAAAAAGGCCAAATCATCGGGCATTATCTCAATGGAGAAAATGAATGCGCGCCAGAGCAAGGGATGCTACTCTTTCCTAAGTCGCCCCACAAGATAAAAAAGGATAAAAATTTGTATTACATCGCGAAGCCTGTAATCTAATTTTTACTAATCGAAACACCCGCCCCCTGTGTAGTCATGAGGGCGGGTGTGGCCAACGCTAGGCAGCGTTAGTCTTTTTGCGCAGGTTTTTTCTGCAAAGTTCTTTCATATATGATTCGAGCACCTTTGTTGGATGCTCATCATTGAAGAGCTCGACACGTTCTACGTAGCGGTGAGCATGAGCTCGCAGACACTCGATCCAGGTATCGTCGAGTGAAAGCTGCTTGAATGATCTGCGCAACAAGGCACAGGCTTCTGGATCCATTTGGATCACTTCTGCAATGGCGGGTGACTTTTCGCTCACAAAGTGGATGAAATAATCACGCTTTACGCTAGCAGAGCGTTGAAAAGGATCAGGCCAATGAAATACCCGGTAGATCTTGCTTGGTAGAATTGGCAAGAATCGATTATGTATCTCCATAAGGACTCCGATCTCTTTGCCGCTCGCCAAGACGATGAAGCGAGCCGAGGAATTCTCCATGAGGTGCTGTTGAATCACTCCCCAGTCATCTGTGCCATTTTTGATATCAGCAACGAGAATATCGGGTACATTTACGAGCACTGGCCCAATATGTTCATCAAGCTTACTGCAATCATGCAGTGCCTGAATGACGAGCAGTTCATCGCTTTTCCGTAGTCGGTCTTCGGTGTTCTCTTGTGAGTCGTACTCGGTGATCGTGTCACAGATCATCTTGATTGCGCAGGGCAATAGACAGGCTTCTTCGATCCACGGAGAGACGACAGAAACCATCGGGGACTTATCGTATAACCTACGTCGTCTGACGGCATCAGCGATATGCTTGATGAGTTGAGGGATGTCACCCTTCTTCTCGACGATCGAAAATTGCGAAGAAACGAGTTGCACGAATTCACTGTCCTTTCGCTGACAAAAGCATCAGCGAACGTAGAAAACACTATATTATAAGATTTGTCAACGCATCGTCCTATATATAGGTCAAAACTCAGAACCTCCACAAGCGTGGGGGCAGGGGGGTCACGTCTGTCAGGGGGTTTGTATGTGTTTGACGATTCAGTGACAGGGGAGTATCCTCTTGACCATAAGCCTGATCCGACGATCGGGCTTTTTTACTACATGTCGCTCAGAACTTAATCATTTGAGATGACTAGCACTACACTATGGCCTCACCAATTACGCTTGCGATGAAACAAATCGCTGACGAAAAGAACATTTCCTACGAATCCGTACTTGATACGGTGCAAACCGCGCTTGCGGCTGCCTATCGCAAAGATTTTGGTAATAAGAACCAAAATATTGTGGTTGAGTTTGATCCAGAAAAATACGACGGTCTTACCGGTGGTATTCGTGTTTTTGATGTCAAAACGGTTGTCGAAGACATGGAGCTCGACGATGAATACTTTGCTCGTCTAGAGGCAGCGCAAGCTCCAAAAAAAGATGAGAAAGGTCGCTTCATCCGCAACCAAGAAGAGATTACCGACGTCGCTCTTCAAGAAGAGTTCCGTTTTAATCCAAAAACAATGATCATGATTTCTGACGCTCGTGATCTTAAGCCAGACGCTGTTCTTAACGAAGAGATGCGTGTTGAATTGTCCGTACCTGCAGCTTTTGGTCGCATGGCAGCGCAAACCGCAAAGCAAGTGATTTTGCAAAAACTTCGTGAAGCAGAGCGTACCGTTATCTATTCTGATTTCAAAGGACGTGAAGGTGAATTGATGAATGTGACCGTGCAACGCCGCGAAGGTCGTATTGTGCTTATTGATCTTGGTCGTGCAACAGGTGTTCTTCTTCCAGAAGATCAAATCGAATCCGAGCGTTACTACCCAGGTACACGTCTTAAAGCTCTCTTACGTTCTGTTGAGATGACGGGTCGTGGTCCAGAAATTCGTTTGTCACGTACATCTCCTACGCTTATTTCGGCATTATTTGGTCAAGAAATCCCTGAGGTTTTAAACGGGACTGTAGAGATTCGTAATATTGTTCGTGAGCCAGGTTCTCGTGCCAAGGTAGCGGTTATGTCACCAGATGACTCCGTTGATCCAATCGGTTCTTGTATCGGTCAACGTGGTATGCGTATCCAGGCGGTTATCCGCGAACTTGGTGGCGAAAAAGTAGACGTTGTTCTTTGGCACGAAGATGCAAAAGAATATATCGAATCATCTCTTTCACCGGCTCGTGTTATTTCTGTTTCTTTGGATGAGGACGAGCATCTTGCTACGGTTTTGGTTCCATCGGACCAACTTTCACTTGCCATCGGTAAAGGCGGACAAAATGTACGTCTTGCAGCCAAGCTCACCGGCTGGAAGATCACGGTTCAAGAAGAAGGTGGCAAAGCCTTTGATGGTACCGAGCCAGTTATTGTTGCAGCTGAAGATATTACAGAGATCGCAGCTATCGCTTCAAGTGCAGCAGATGCTGACGAAGAAAATGCAGAGCCAACACTCGAAGAAGAGATCCTTGAACAAACACCTACGATTGCAGAAGCTGCTCCTTCGTCGGATGAAAGCTAATACGGCAATTCATATTCTATGACAGCACTCTTTCACAGCATCTTTTTTCAGCCGATCTTTAATCTTTTGATTTGGCTCTACGGTATTTTGCCGTACAAAGATATCGGTATTTCTATCATCCTCATGACCTTGATCGTGAAGGTGATTACGTATCCACTGGCACTTTTGCAAATCAAGCAACAGCGCGACATGCAAGAACTTCAACCAAAAATTGAAGAAATTCGCAAACGTCTCAAAGACAATCAAGACGAGCAAGCAAAAGAGCTCATGGAGCTTTATAAAAAAGAAAAAGTGAATCCAGCCGCCGGTTGCTGGCCGCTCTTGGTTCAGATCCCGATTTTCATCGCGCTTTACCAGGCGCTTAATGTCGGATTAAAGGCAGGTGGTTACGGCGACTTGTATGCCTTCGTCCCAACACCAACATCTATACAGACAATCTTTATCGGGCTTTTTGATCTAACAAAGCCAAACTATGTTTTGGCGGTACTAGCTGGATTGATTCAGTTCTTGCAAACAAGACATATCCTTAAACCACCTGCAGCAACAATCTCACAGCCTCCTGTTATTGTTGCAGAAACAAAAGGCGCCAAAGACGAAAGCATGGCAGCCATGATGAACAAGCAAATGATGTACATCATGCCGGTGATGACGGTCTTTATCGGTATCTCTTTGCCAGGTGGGCTTACTCTTTATTGGTTGGTGATGAGCGGTCTTACGCTTCTTCAACAGGTTTACGTTCTTCGTCGCATGCCGCCGAAAATCGAACCACAGTTGAAGGGTTAATGATGTTCCGCTAAGCTTCACGCGTTTATCCACAGATTATGAAACACTCAAAAAATAACACCCTTTCTCGCAAGACCATCGTGCAACGCACGCTTTGGCTCGTCTTGCTGTTTGTTCTCGCTGGCTCATACGCCTATCCAGGCCCAGCGAACTCACTTATCACTGCTTTTAATCAAGCAACGCATGCAAAGATACCAACGATTAGCTCAAAATTTGCGCTTGGTCTTGATTTGCAAGGTGGTACCAGTCTCGAATATGAGGCAGACCTTTCAAGAATCGCTCCAAGTGAACACCGCGATGCAATGGCAGGTGTTCGTGACGTTATCGAACGTCGTGTAAATACCCTCGGTGTTTCTGAGCCAGTGGTTCAGGTAACACAAGCAGGGGACGCTTGGCGCGTTCAAGTTGAACTCGCTGGCGTAAATAACGTACGCGATGCCATTAAACTTATTGGTGAGACACCGATTTTAGAGTTTAAAGAGCAAAGCACAGAAAAGCCTCGTGATTTAACCGAAGAAGAAAAGCAACAGCTTATACAAAAAAATGGAGAAGAACGAAAAAGCATTGACGAACTCTTGGTAAAAGCAAAAGCTGATCCAACAAGTTTTGAGGCGCTTGCTCGCGAAAACAATACAACCGCTGCACTTAAGTCTAAGGCAGGGGATCTTGGCGAGCTTTCTTTTGACTATAATGATGGTCCTAATGAAGCGATCCGTGTTGCTGCTATCGCGGCAGAACCTGGTACGGTTATTGATCGTGTTTTTGAACAACAGGATTCTTATACGATTGCTAAAGTAGAGTCCATTACAGATAATGGCACTGAAGTAAAAGCAAGCCATCTTCTTATCACCTACCAAGGTAATGAAGGCGGTCTTACATCAACGGTTTCAAAAGAAGACGCACGTAAAAAGATCGATGAATTAAAATCTCAGGCTACACCAGAGAATTTTGCTGATCTTGTACGTCAAAACTCCGTAGAACCAAACGCTTCAAGCACCGCTGGTGAGCTTGGATGGTTTGCGAAAGGAGATATGGTAGAAGCTTTCGAAAATACGGTCTTCTCACAAGAGGTAGGAACCGTTTCTGATGTCGTCGAGTCTCCTTTTGGCTTTCACCTTATCTTAAAGCAAGATGAGCGTGCTTCGAAAAAGGCAAATGTACGTATCATTTCGGTAAAAAAATCACAATCAACAGATATTGTGCCTGCACCAGAAGAGTGGAAGACAACACAGCTCACAGGTAAGCAATTGCAGTCTGCTGTTGTGGACTTTGATCAGCAAACAGGTCAACCACAAGTAGCGCTTCAGTTTGATGACGAAGGCGCAAAACTTTTTGGTGAGCTCACAAAGGCTAATATTGGTAAGCCAATCGCGATCTTCTTGGATGGTCAGCCAATTTCAACGCCAGTTGTTAATCAGGAGATTTTTGGTGGTAGAGCGGTTATTTCTGGCAGCATGTCTATCGAAGAATCCAAAACACTTGCTCGTCGTTTGCAGGCGGGCGCCTTGCCAGTACCGGTTGAGCTTGTATCACAGCAAAGCGTTGGCGCGACACTAGGCGCCGATTCTGTAAATGCTTCGTTGATCGCAGGCCTTTGGGGCTTTATCTTGGTCGCAATCTTTATGATCTTGATGTATCGCATCCCTGGTCTTGTGGCTGTTATTGCGCTTGCACTTTATGCAGCGCTCAATGCAACCGCCTTTAAAGCAATTCCTGTAACGTTGACGCTCGCTGGTATCGCTGGGTTTATTCTCTCGATTGGTATCGCGGTAGATGCAAACATTTTGCAATTCGAACGTCTAAAAGAAGAATTAAAGCTTGGCAAGGCATTACCTCAAGCGCTCGAAGAAGCGTTTCGTCGTGCTTGGCCATCCATTCGTGATGGTCATGTAACGGTGCTTATTTCTTGTGTTGTGCTCTTTGGCTTCTCATCATCTATCATCAAGGGCTTTGCGTTTACGCTTGCTATCGGTATTGGTTTGTCGTTATTTACGGCCGTTGTCGTTACACGAACCTTGATGCGCTATGCTATTAGCACCAAACTTAAGAAGTATCCGGCCTTGTTTCTCGACAAGCGTTCCTAATCTCTACGACTATGAAATCATTCGTTGTTAAATATCGTCACATTTGGTACTCGTTCTCTGCGGTACTTATCCTTGCTTCTCTTATCGGTATTGGTGGTTACGGCATTAAACAAGGTATCGACTTTACCGGTGGCTCTATTCTTGCTGTGCGTTTTGAGCAAAGACCTTCTATCGCTGATACTGATGCAGCACTTCGTGAAGCGGTACAAGATCTTGGTTCCGTTGTTATTCAACCAGCAGGGGAGAGCGATATCCAGATTCGTACAAAAGCCCTTAATGAAGATGAACATGCGGCTGTTATCGAAAAGCTCAGCCAATCATTTGGTACTTCAACCGAGCTACGCTTCGATGCCATCGGCCCTGTCATTGGTAAAGAGCTTCGCACAAAGTCTCTTCAGGGTCTTATTGTGACCTTGCTCTTGATTCTAGCTTATGTTGCTTGGGCCTTTCGTAAGGTTTCGGGCGTTGTAAAGTCTTGGCAGTACGGTGCGGTTACTATTATTGCTGCCTTTCACGATATCATTATCCCGCTTGGTGTCTTTGCCTTCTTGGGTCACTACTATGGAGTAGAAATCGGCACACCGTTTGTGGCAGCGATTCTTACGATTCTCGGTTATTCGATCACAGATACAATTGTTGTTCTTGATCGTGTACGTGAAAATCTCCGTACTCGCGAAGGAAGTTTTGCAGAAATTGTCGAAGCATCCATTCAACAAACAATGTTGCGTTCGTTTAATACATCGGTCACAACCTTGTTGGCCTTAGTCGCTATCTATCTTTTTGGCGGATCAAGTCTTCATGACTTCACCCTCACATTGATTATCGGTATTGCAGCAGGTACGTATTCATCGATCTTCATCGCATCCCCATTATTGGTAACGATGGACAAGTTCTCTCGTCGAAAAAAATAACAAAACACCCACAAATAACGCGCCCCGTGACGCAATGTCGCTGGGCGTGTTATCATTTCGTCTATGGACATCATGCAATGGCTTGTCGATATTCAGGCGCGAGCAATCCTTGTTATCAATGAGACCTTAAATATCGCTGGCTCAGATCCGATATCGGGTATGGGGTATCTTTTTATTAACGGGGGATGGATCATTTTCATTCCAGTCATTTGGTATATTTTAAAGGAGTCGTATCTCAACTATATTCAGAATAAGGCAGGCGCAAAACGACAATGGACACTGTTAAGAATCACTGTCCCAAAAATGCATGAACAGACGGTTAAAGCGGTAGAAAACCTCTTTGCACATCTTGCCGGTGCACACTCTTCGCCTAGTACAAAAGAAAAATGGATTGATGGTATAACGCAAGCGCCAATTTCAGTAGAAATCGTATCCATCGATGGTGTAACAAGTTTTTATGTTTATGCATTAAGCGGCTTGCGTGATCTCATCGAGTCTTCTATTTTTGCTCAATATCCAGACGCAGAAATCGAAGACGTATCAGCGGCTGACTACGCGAAAGTCCCTCCTACAAGCTACCCTGACGCAGAATGGGATGTCTGGGGAGCGGAGCTTACCAACGTACGTCCTGATCCATACCCGCTCAAAACCTACCGTGATTTTGAAGACATGGTATCAGGTGAGTTTAAAGATCCTTTGGCAGCGCTCTTTGAGGTGATGGCACGCTTAGGTAAAGATGAGCAATTATGGTTGCAATATATTTTATATCCAACCGATCAAAAAGAGCCGCTTGCACGTGCAAAAGCTGAGATCGAAAAGATCAAAGGTATTCCAAAGGTAGAAAAGGAGAGCATGTTGGACACGATAGTGCTGTTTCCGTTGCGCTTATTAGGTGTGCTACCGACACCAAGCGCGGGTAGTAAGCCCGAGCTTGATAAAAAAATGACAGGGCTCACATCTGGTGAAAAGACTGTTTTAGAGTCTATAGAGCGCAAAACATCCAAAATCGGCTTTGAGTGCAAAATACGTTTTGTCTATACAGGCAAAAGAACGGCATTTAACAAAGGTAAGGTAGCAGCGGCATTTATTGGTGCTATCAAGCAGTTTAATACCTATAATATGCAGTCATTAAAGCCAGACTTTAAGAAGACGGGTATCTCTGGTTCCATTATCTTGTTTAAAGATAAACGAAACAACGAACGTAAAACGGCGCTTATAAGAGCGTATCGTGCACGTTCGGCGGGCGTTGGTTTAGCGCGTTTCTTTATGTCGACTGAGGAGTTAGCAACATTATGGCATTTTCCTATTCTTCTACAGGCAAAATCACCTGCATTGCGTATTACAGAGTCTAAAAAGCAAGAAGCACCTTCGTATATTCCGTTTGAGTAAGCTTCATGGTAGTATCTTGTTATGCACTTTATCGCACGTCGCAAAACAACGCGGCGTTGTTGCTGACCCACTATGGCACCTGAATATAACCACGATCACGAAAACGAAATTACGCTCTTTGCAGAGACAAATTTTCGTAACCAAAAACGCAAATTCGGTATAAAAACCGACGACAGACGTCGTCATATTTATATTATCGGTAAAACCGGTATGGGTAAGACAACGCTTCAAGAGAACTTTGTCTTAGCTGATATTATGGCCGGTCATGGTTGTTGCTATGTGGATCCGCACGGCGATACAGCAGAAAAGCTTTTAGACTATATTCCGGCTCATCGCATTAACGATGTGATCTATTTTAATCCAGCGGACGTTGATTTTCCGATTGGATTTAATATTCTAGAAACAGAAAACGATGACCAAAAGCATCTTATTGCTTCTGGTTTAATGGGCGTCTTTAAAAAGATTTGGCCTGATGTTTGGAGTCCTCGCATGGAATACATTCTTATCAACTGTATTCACGCTCTTTTGGATTATCCAGGTGCTACATTACTCGGTATTAACCGTTTACTTGTCGATAAAGATTACCGCGCTCGTGTTATTACAAAAATCAAAGATCCTATTGTAAAAACATTTTGGGTAGCCGAGTTTACGCAATGGTCAGAAAAATACGCAACAGAAGCAATTGCACCGGTACAAAACAAGGTAGGACAATTTCTTTCTTCATCAATTATTCGTAATATTGTTGCACAGGTAAAATCTACAATAAATTTACGTCGTGTAATGGATGACGGAAAGATTTTGATTGTAAACCTCGCCAAAGGCCGTATTGGCGAAGATAATATGCGCTTACTTGGTGGGATGTTGGTGACAAAAATCCAACTCGCCGCACAAGAACGACAAAATGTACCAGAAAAAGATCGTCGAGACTTTTATCTTTACGTAGATGAGTTTCAGAATTTTGCGAACGAGTCTTTTGCGAGCATTCTTTCAGAGGCACGTAAGTTTCATTTAAATTTAACGGTTGCGCATCAGTATATTGAGCAGCTCGACGAAAAAGTCGCTGCCGCTATTTTTGGTAACGTCGGTACGATTATCGCGATGCGTGTCGGTGGCGCTGATGCAACAGCCATGGAAACAGAATTTGCACCTACCTTTACGCCAGAAGATCTCGTAAATTTGGCCAAATATCAGATCTATCTCAAGCTCATGGTTGATGGTGTCGCAACACCACCTTTTTCGGCAAATACATTAGCGCCAATCGCAACAAAAACAGACAATCAAGAAAAGGTTATCGCTGTTTCGCGTGAGCGCTATGCAGAGCCGCGTCATATTATTGAAGCGAAAGTTCTTCAGTGGAGTGGCATGGAGGCAAATACTCAGGCTCCAGATGCGCCTGTTAAAGCGGCGCCTATCCCTGCTGCCCTAGAGCAAGCAGTGCGCGAATTTGAAGAAAAGAAAAAACAAGGCGAACAAGCAGATATTATTCCTTCAGGGGATACAACATCTATTTTACCACCAGTTACCGCATCAGAAGAGCCAACGCTTAATGATGCAAATGTTAGCGATAGAGCAGTGCTTGTACCCGCCCAATCAATAAAAGAGAGTTCACTAGACCTTGGTGACGTTGATACAACAGAATACCTTAAGATTCGCCCAGAACGATTAGAGGCAATTAAAGCCTCGATCCCACAGGCACAAGGCAAAAAACAACGTCCTGACTTTCCGCATACCTGTTCGCGTTGTGGCAAGGTCTTTAATCTCGCTATTCAACTTGATACATCGCGCCCAATCTATTGTACGGACTGCCGTCCAATCGTAGCCGAAGAACGCAAGTCAAAGCAGGGGATGATTCGTAGTGTAAAACGTACAGCAGTGCCAGACGAAAAAGTCGCAGCAATTGTTCGCAAAGAAGATGAGGTTCGACCTGGGTTCTCATCAGCATCAGCTCAACCAAATCGTCCACGGATTATTCGTTCAGAGCAACCAGCGCCGCAAGTAAAAATCGTGCCAAAAGCTGATCAAGAAGATGAAGATCTCGATCTTTTAGCAGCTATTAAAAAAGCAAAAGGTGAAGATATTGTTACGAGTAAAAGCGCCCTCGAAGATCGCGCCGGTATGACCGAGGCTATTTCTGAGTTGATTACTAAGCCTGCAATGAACGCAAAGAAAAAGAGACGTCGTAGTCGCAATAAAAAACCACAAGAACAAGCTCAGCAAACATCTAGCTCAGCTTATGCAGGGCAAAAAAGTGATCCAGTAAAACGAGAAGTAGAGCCAACCAAGACTCATACGCTTACGCAAGGGGATAGAGTAAGGTTTGATGACATTGATCTATGATTCTATTTACGCAAATAGCACAGGGCGTTGTTTTGGGTGCGGTACAGGGCCTCGCCGAGTTTTTGCCTGTTTCATCAAGTGGGCATTTGCTCCTTGTTCCGGTGCTTTTTGGTTGGGAGGATCAAGGTCTTTCTTTTGATGTTGTTCTTCATCTCGGTACATTGATCGCTATTTTTTGGTGTTTTTGGTCAGATATTATTGGACTTGCAAAAAACGCTTTACATCCTGCTACAAATAAGAACGAACAATTACATGCGAGAGATGTAATTGTTAAAATCGCTGTCGCTGCAACACCAGCGTTATTGATCGGCTATGTGTTAAATAGCTGGCTCGAAACCCATGCTCGAAATGTGCAGCTCGTCGCGTTTGATTTAGTTGTTTGGGGTAGTTTACTTTGGTACGCAGATTCGCGTGCAACATCAAAAGAAAACATCTCGCTTCTAGAAGCAAAAATCAGCTGGAAACAGGTTTTGAGTATTGCTTTTGCGCAACCACTCGCACTACTCCCAGGAACGAGTCGTTCAGGAATTACGATTACCGCTGGACTATTATCCGGAATGTCCCGTGCTTTAGCGGCGCGCTTTTCTTTTTTTGTCAGTATCCCTGTTATGATGGCGGCAGGCGGTTATGGTTTGCTAAAGCTTTTTCTTGAAGGCGGAATGGAACATCCACTAAAGCTGCTTTCAGGATTCTTGACGGCGGCAATTACCGGTATTTTCGCCATCCGTCTGCTTTTAAGGTATGTTGTAAAGGAATCTTATGTCCCATTTGTCATTTACCGCTATGCGCTCGCGCTCATTATCCTATTTGCTGCCTAGTCTAGGCTTAATTGTTTTTAGTGCATTCGTGCTTTCGGTAACCGCACCTTCTGCTGAGGCGATTGCCGATGCAGATGGTGATGGTATTTCAGACGCAGTAGAGTTACGCTTTGGAACTGATCCACACAATCCAGATACAGACGGTGATTCATTTACCGATGGTCAAGAGATTTGGGCGGCATTTTCACCAACAAGTACTGAGCCAATTCGTTTGATAAAAACGATCAATGTTGATTTAAGTGAGCAAAAGCTTCAGCAACAATTGAGTGGTGTTGTGATTTCAGAATTTACGGTTTCAACAGGTAAGCCAGGAATGAGAACACCAACAGGCACGTTTAAGATTCTTAATAAGCACCCACGAGCATGGTCCAGATCTGCAAAATTATGGATGCCGTATTGGATGGCCTTTACAACGCGTGGCCACGGATTACACGAGTTACCAGAATGGCCTGGTGGTAAAAAAGAAGGCGAAGATCATTTAGGTAAGCCTGTGAGTCATGGTTGTATACGTCTCGGTATCGGTGCAGCAAAAAGACTTTACGAATGGTCAGAAATTGGTACGCCCGTTATCATTAAGCAATAGTCTATGAAACGAAGTGTATTAACAACCATTGTTACTGCAGCTTTCGTTAGCACCCTTTCTTTTCCTGCTACCGTTTCTGCTTCGTATCGACCCATCCCAAATGAGTTTGCGGCGGCGGCTATTTATGTACCGTCAACCAATAAGATGATCTATAGCTTTAAGCCTGATAAGCCACATGCGGCAGCAAGCTTAAGTAAGTTGGTCGCTGGTCTTGTTTTTCTTGATACTCGACCAAATTGGAATACCTCGATGAGGAGTATTCAAAAAGATGAAGTTGGAGGTGGAAGACTTAGGGTTGATGTTGGTACACGCCTCGCATTGCGTGATTGGTGGAACGCCGCCATTGGTGCCAGCGTAAATAACGCGATGAATGTTATTGCGCGTTCTACTGGATTGAGCGAGAGTGCTTTTGCACAACGCATGAATAGCAAGGTAAAGTCCTTAGGCACAACCCAATCCGTTTTTTATGAACCAACGGGGATGAATGAGCATAACATGACGTCCGCGGCTGATATGGTAAAGATCGCCAAGGCTGCTTTTGATCGGTCAGAAATTCAGTCAGCCTCTGTTGCAAGAGGGCATTACTATACGCTCGCTGGAGCATCGCGTTATTACAACACCACAAATGTGAGTTTTTATGACGATTCACAAGTATGGATGAGTGGCGCTAAAACAGGATATCTTCATGAGTCAGAGTACAATCTTGTAACCGAACTTGAGCCTTACTATCCAGACGGAAGTCATGATCCAAAAAAGAAAGTGATCGTTGTTGTTTTAGGCGCTCCAACAAAACAAGGGTCATTTGATAGTGCAAAACGCATGGCATTATGGGCGTGGACTCAAGAAGAAGCCTTTAAAGCAACAAAAGCACTTCCAGGCAATCGAGTTGTTTATGGTATGACGAATGCCGATGTGACTCGCGTTCAGACGATTCTTGCACGTGACAAATCTGTCTACGCCGATGGGCGTGTTACAGGGTATTTTGGCCCACTCACCCTCGCAGCAGTCAAAAAATTTCAAGAAAAATACGGCATCGCAAAACCTGGCGTATTGGGCTATGGCCAAGTCGGTCCAAATACCTGGGCAAAATTAGTAGAGATAGAATAAGAATAAGGCAGCACTTAATTAAAAAGCCATCACGCGAGGTGATGGCTAAAGCAAAGATAGTATGTGACTAGTTCGTTGGCATGCCTAGAGTTTGATGAAGCGTAGTGAGAAACTCCTCTTTCTCCCTATCTCCGCCACCCCTCTGTTCGATGAGATAGAAATTCACCGCCACGATGGCAAGCCCGCATCGAATTCCTAGTTCGGTATCTGATCGACTAGGAGCAGGAAACCCGACAAGGTCACGCCAAACAGGTGGGGGCGGATTGGTGATGACCAAGGGCTGGGCATTTGGTCCTAAGGCGTCCGCTGTTGTCTCTATGAGCCTCGCCATACCAGATTGAGTCAGAGCTCTTTTCAGTAGACGGATTTCAAATTCATAGGCTCGACGTTCACCGGAGGCATAGGTGGACTCGGTGCCGACAGTGGGCTCGATCCCGCTGATAAGGTGGTCATGCGCATGTGACAACTCATGAGCAATCCCCAAACCAAACCACAGTTCGGTAAAAAGATCCTCTTCAGGCAGGATTAGCTGCTGACGATCTCGTGCGTACTGCATTGTAGCGGGTACGAAGAACCTGTTCGCTCGAAGCTCTTCTGGATTCGAGACAGTGATCTCAAGGATCCTGGCAGTAGGGTTGTTGAACGAGTCTTCTTGAGACTCGGCCAACCGCGTTGTCACGCCGCTGCCAACAAAGATCGTGTAGTAGGCACGATCTTCTAGCATGCGCACGATCTGATATCCAAACATGTCATTCTCGGCGAGAGGTTTAAGAATATCGATATGTCGAGTATGCGTTTGGTGAAGTTGAGCCATTCTGGCGAAGCGTTCCGCAAAGATTTGTTCTCGTCGATCATTCGCAGTAAGTGTTTGATTAACGGCGTGTTGCGATTGCCACTCAGCAGAGCTTTGCTTCTTCCAGATGATCACGCCAAAAATGACAACGATCAGTACCAACAATACTTTGTATGAGAACAAACGTTTCTGAGGTATCTGATTCAAAGGTTCCGTATTCAAACGGGGCCGATCGCTCTTTCGATGTTTTGACTTTGCTAAAGAACGTTTACGTTGGTTCGTACTCATGCGTATCTCCTTTTTTAACTGAGAGTGAATCCATCCAAGGAGTTATCATAAAATGTAATATTTGTCAATATAATATTTGTCAAAAATGAGGATTCTGCGCATTGACATCGTGGTTGTATTTTGTTATAAACAAAGCCATTTTTATGGACATCCACGCCCTCGAAGAATTACTTAAAGAACGCAAAGAACCAGCCTTTCGCTTAAAGCAAGCGAAGCAGGCATATTTTGTGGAACTTGCCGCCAATTGGGACGATGTCACAACCTACGGTAAGTCTTTGCGTGAGGCTTGTGTGACTGCAGCTCCCTGGGACACGTTAAAGCTCGTTAAAACGCTTACAGCACCACATGGTGATACGGTAAAAACATTATTTGAATGTCATGATGGTCAAAAAATCGAAGCCGTACTCATGCGTCACGAAGATGGGCGTAATACGGTTTGTGTTTCTTCACAGGTTGGTTGCGCGATGGCTTGCGCTTTTTGTGCGACCGGTACTATGGGACTTACGCGCAATCTGTCAGCGGCAGAAATTTACGAGCAAGTGATTTACTTTGCTCGTTGGCTCAAACAAGAAGATAAGGGCGAGAGAGTCACCAATCTTGTATTAATGGGAATGGGTGAACCGTTTCATAACTACGATAATGTCATGAAGGCATTACGCGTCTTAAATGATGGCGAAGGCTTTAACCTCGGCGCTCGTCATATGAGTATTTCTACGTGTGGGATCGTGCCTGCTATTTTGAAATTAGCCGAAGAAAATCTTCAAGTAAACCTTGCGATCTCAATTCATGCTGGTACAGATGAGACGCGTAATAAGTTTATGCCGGTCAATACACCGTATAATCTCGAAAAACTTCTTGCAGCAGTCCATACCTATATGGAAAAGACAAATCGCAAAGTCATGTTTGAGTATCTTCTCTTAAAAGGGATTAATGATTCGTTCGAGGAGGCAAATGCATTGGCAGATATTTTAGGTCCAGATTATCGTCTAGTCCATGTAAATGTTATCAAGTTTCATCCAACCGAATCATTTGATGCGACCAATAAAGAAAATCGTATTGAGTTTGTTCGATGGCTCCATGATCGTGGCGTACCTGCAACGCATCGCGTGACATTTGGCGAAGACATTGACGCTGCCTGCGGTCAGCTTGCCGTAGAAGAATCCGAAGGCGTTACGCATCAAGGCCTCGAAGCAACGCGTATCAATCGCGCCAAAAAACAACACAAGGTCTTAAGTAAGTAATATGCTCGAAAATCGTTTACCGCCAAAAGGTGCTCGCGTCCTCGTCGGGATGTCCGGCGGGGTGGATTCGAGTGTCTCAGCGGCATTACTCGTTGAGCATGGTTGTATTGTTGAAGGTGGCTTTATCAAAAACTGGTCTGACTCCGTAGATCTTTGGACAGGTGAGTGTCAGTGGCGCGGCGAAAGACGTGACGCTATTCGTGTTGCTGCAAAACTCGGTATTCCATTACATACATTTGATTTTGAAGAGACCTATCGCGCACGCGTGATTGATCGCATGTTTGCAGAATACGCTGATGGCATCACGCCAAATCCAGATGTCTTATGCAATGAAGAAATAAAATTCGGACTCTTTTTTGAAAAGGCAAAAGAGCTTGGTTTTGATTATATCGCCACCGGCCACTATGCGCGTTTACGTGAAGATGAAGACGGTCAAACGTATCTCCTAAAAGGCGCGGATGAAAACAAAGATCAAACCTATTTTTTACACCGAGTTTCACAAGAAGCGCTTAGACAGTCCGTTTTTCCTATCGGTCACTTACAGAAAAATGAAGTACGTGATTTAGCTAAGAAATTTGAATTACCTACAGCGCAAAAACCTGATAGCCAAGGTATTTGCTTTGTTGGAAAAATTGATTTTCATGATTTTTTACGAAAAAAGAACAAGGCACAACCAGGTGATATTGTTGATAAAGACGGCAAAAAACTTGGCAAACATGATGGGCTTGATGCTTATACCATCGGTCAAAGACATGGCTTGCTTGTAACGAGCGAAAGCAAAAGCTGGTATGTCGCAAAAAAGAATATCAAAAAAAACGAGCTCATTATCGTAAACGACCGCGAAGACCCGCTCATGTATTCATCTGAGGCTTTGTTGCGTAATACTCATTGGATATCTAGAACCCCCACAAGTGTGGGGGCGGGGGGTTCAGAAGGGCCAGGGGATGATTCTGAGCGAGTGGAGGTAAAGTGCGCTATTCGTTATCGTCAAACACCGATGACGTGTTCTATCAAAAAACAAGGAGATTATTGGCATATTGTCTTTGCAGAACCGGTTTGGGCATTAGCCCCAGGTCAATCCGCGGTACTCTATAAAGACGACGAATGTCTCGGGGGTGGCTTCATGGAGGATTTATCAGTAGACTCACAGCATGAAGAATAAATCAGGACGATTTGCTTGGATGATAGCTATTTATCTTCTTTGTTTTGTATTGGCTATCTTTGCTCCATCGTTGCATTCACAAGGGCGTTTTGGGCTTTCAGAAACGGCATTAGAAGAATTTACCATTTTTCTCTTTGGAATGGTTGGCTTAGGTGTTTTTGTAGCCTATGGTCGTCTCATCGAAGAACACCTCGAAGAAGAAAAAGCAGAAGAGATGAATCACGATAAAACCAAACAAGAACTGATAGAGTCCTATGCTTATATCGGAACCATTAACCGAAAAATTGAATTATTAAAAAAGGTATCTAATCAAACCTCGTTAAACTTTATTCGGGGTAAGGGTTGGTCAAAAGATCTTTTTCAAGCACTTGTTACACATGCGAGCGCATCTGTTGGGGCAAAAGCTTGCTTGTTACGTATTATTGATACACCACACCTCAGAACCGAAGCAGAACATACGCATAGCACTGGGCATCAATTTGTCTTTAAAGTTTCAAATAAAGATCTTTTAGCTGTTCCTGAGCGCGGCGTAAGTCATGCCTTTATCGCCTCAGAAGATGGTAAAGAAGTTCTGGTGATTCCGTCAGAAGGTGTGCATTCGTCAAAGGCATTTTTACTACTTATCCTAGACGAAAATCAAATCCCAGAAGTTGATGTTTCTTTGTTAAAAGTATTTGCAAACCAAGCGGAGATGTTGCATCGGCAATCAAAGCATTGACAGAAACGTCATTTTGCTATAATAAAATAAACAGTTTTGCACTTTGAAAAGGAGTATCTGATGAAAAGAAGTAAGCGAGGATACAAAACTCCGCCAAGTGGTATTGATATCATAATGCTCACGAACTTTATGCAAGGGATTACTGACAAGTATCCCAAATACAAGAGACATTATAACCTCAAGAAAGAGGTCTGGAAAAAGACATTTGGCATGAATGATTATGTTCATGCCGTTAATGATCAGGTGTTCTCAGGCGCAGACACTAATCCTGTAGATTGTTTGCTGAATCTTCCAAAAAAAGAATCAAGTATTTATAGCGCGTTAGCGATAAAATGCATTGATGCCATTCTTCGGCAAGACGTTGAGGCGGACGCTAGTCTTATTAACGCATTGACCAAGTGCGTTGTTTTGCAGCGGCCAGTGCGCAGAGTGAATCATTCATTACGCAGTGTAAATAGCGTTGAAACGGTGATTCATGCCCAGGCCTTGCTTTTGAAAAAATCACAAGATAACGGCACGATCGCACGCACGGTGCTGCAATCCTTTGCGACGGAGCTTATAGACGTACCGCTCTACGAGCACGTGCTCATAATAGCGGAAGCGATGCGGGTGCTCTCGGTGACGCTATCTATGGATCCTGATGTGATCAAGAAATATGCACAAGTATGCGAGTCTCTCGGTGATATGAGAGAAATACTCCTTCACAACACCGATGTCACGACTCTAGGATCGGTGTCGCTCACAAAAGAGGAGCTTTGTCACTGGCAGGATGCATATCATGTCTATCAGGCTTGGCAGAAACCAGTCTCGCATTGTCGAACCGTCATCGATGAGCTAAATAGTTTGCACTATAGAGGCACAGGGCTCTACCTCGCGCGCCTTTTGTATCTCGAGCATCGAGATAAGTTTCGTCGGTACTTTAAGAATGAGTTACATCGTATCGAAGACGATGTAGTACGCGATGAGATACTGCTTCTGTTTTGCGGAAACTGTGATTTTTATTTGGATACGGCTCAGAGTAGGTTCATTTGCTATCTTGAGCAAATGTCAGCTACAGAGACAAAGATGAAGGCGTTAATCTGCGCCGTGCAACGGATGGAGCGGGTTTCTGACCTCGATTCAACGTTGCGATATCTCCTTGCTTTGAAGAATAAAAAAGAGCGAATCATTCTGATAGCAACACTGCTCTATAGCTGCGATATCAAGATTGAAAGCCTGCTCACAAATCAACGTCGCGATCATGAGCGTTACGATATTGTGCCTAAGCATAACTAGTAATGTCATGAAATGAACTAATGCCCCGGGTAACTGGGGCTTTTTATTGTCATAATGACGGGGCGGTGACGTTTAGGTAGAATAACGCTATGCAAAAGCCCTCCTCTTGAGCCTATTGGCTGTTCTACTTCTTTGGACGCCACAAAAAGCACAGGCGATACCTGCGCCAGAGATTGTTACCAGTGTTATCACGCAAGGGATGCAGTTATTCGGTTTTTTACAGCGCTGCTCTTAAGTTTTTGGCGGCTCTCTCTGCAAGATTTAGCGCAAGCAAATATAGAATGGTATTTATTGTGGTATTTTCTATCATCATTGGGATCCTTATCGGAGGTGGTATTTTGTATTGGTGGCTTAGTACGCGAACGCCATTAAAGGGAAATGATCCATATAACGCGACATCAACCATCATTACGGCAACCACGACCCAAACAAGCGTAACGAGCACGCAACCAATAACAGAGTTTGAGGACTACCAACTCTACAAAGCGCAAGAAGAGCAGCTTGTTGCGTCACTCGTATCAAAGTATAAAACATCACCGCAAGAATCTGCAGCGCTTTTAGGGATTGCTTATAGTCCTTTACCGCAAGACACAAATAGTCAATTTGTTGCCTCGTATTACGAAGCTGTTGATCATAAGCAATTTAGTAAGGCTTTTGCGATGACCGGAGCCGCAAGTAGCGAGGCTGAACTTATAAGCTGGTATCAAAACGCGCTTCATATTGATGTTTTACAAATGAAGCCAGTTTCTGCGACTCAGCGGCAGTTACTCGTTGCTATTCGTGAATATGGCGTATTAGATCTCTACGAAGTTGTTCAAGAGGTCTTGATGACCAATGGCCAACCAGCGAAATTAAAATTACTCTCTTCAAAGAAGATAAAAACCATTTCAGTTGATGAAAAGGCAGAAAATTCACCTCTTTCAATAAAGAATGCGGTCGTTGGTGATTGGATCAAAGAAAAGAAAGATATAGTGATTTTGGATGCGCGCGAAAACCTCGAACGAAAAAATGGGTATATCCCTGGCAGTATCCATGTGCGCGGTTTTGATGCGATCGAACATCCTGAATTATATTTACCGTTAGATAAACCTATTGTCGTTTATTGCTGGAGCGGTGGTCGCGGGAGTGAGATTGCCAGCGCTTTACGTGATAAGGGTTATCAAGCCTATGCATTAGAAAATGGTGTAAATAGTTGGGTAAATGAGTATCACGGCATCTGGACAGGAACGCTCTCATTTTTTGAAACTTACCCGCAATTCGCTGATATAAAATCAAAAAAGGATTGGCAAAAGAGTATGCAAAAAAATCCTGTCGTGATCGATGCTCGTGAAGAGTATCAGATTCTTGCTGACCCGCAGGATAGCATTGTTCGTATCCCGCTTTTCTCAACAAGTAATACCGATGTTGAAAATAGCCTCGCTTTAATCCCAAAAAACTCATCGGTTACGGTAATCTGTCAGCAATACGCGAACTGCTTTGGTGCAAAAATAATTGCACAAACATTGTATATGCGAGGGTATCAAGTACTAGGAGCTTATGATCTTTCTCGATAAAGATGATATCCAGCAAAACAATGTTGGTTCAAAAGCGTACCAGTTACATCGTCTTAAAGACGTAGGTTTTCGAGTACCAAATTTTCTCTGTATTGGTTTTCAGCAAATAAACCTTGTTGATTCTAAAAACGAATGGACTGATGAGGAGAGAAGCCGTATCCAAAATGAAATTGGGGACGGTCCTTTTGCCGTTCGTTCTGCTTCTGACATAGAAGATCAAGCAGGTCATTCTATGGCGGGGCAATTTATGACATTGCTACCAGTTGCGTTTGATGGGTTGCTAGATGCAATAAAAAAAGTGTCAGCATCAAATAGAGAACGCGCACCAAATGCTCGTCATGCGCTTATCGTGCAACATTGCCTTCTACCGGATGTCGCGGGCGTAGTATTTACAAGATCACCTATAGATCCATTTTGCATTCAGTGTGATCAGGTAAAAGGATTTGGAGAAATGTTAGTAGCTGGAAAGCAAACACCAGACACGAGCTTTTATCCAAGGCGTTATCAACCGGCATTAACGGGAGTTGATAAACGTTTATGCCAGCTCGCGTTAAGTGTTGAGCGATTCTTTGGCATGCCTCAAGATATCGAGTGGTGTGTGGTAAACCACGAGGCATATCTTTTACAATCACGGCCAATCACAACAATAAACGTAGAACAAGAACGATTTTTTCAAAAAATAGAAGAAACGCTGCCGCGCCATGCTTATGATTATGTGCAAGATGGTTATGCAGAGTTAGCGCCTCACGCGGATGCCTTTATGCTTGAGTTGCTACAAGGTCTTTTTCAAAAAGATGGACCTGTTGAACGCGCCTATAAACGATTCGGTATAAAAGGCACAATCACGAGTCCTTTACGTGTGATCGGGCAAACCGTTTTTGTTGATACGGCTATTGAGCGCGCTTTGTTTCAAGGTGGTTTGCGAGGATGGCTCAATCAAGCAAGATTACAAAGAGCAAAACTTCAAGCAAAGCCATTCATAAATGAGCTTCGTAATAAAATGCATTCTACTCAAGCGCCATTAGTAACTACATTAGATGAGATGTTGCATTGGATCTATCAAGAATATGAAAGTGTATTTGCAGCAAATCTTCTTTCTACGAGTCTATTGGAGGATGCAAAATTTGCAAAAAAGCGCTGGCCACATCTTAAGCCACATGAGCTAATCGATGCAGAAGATGTAATAGCGGCTCCAATGCATGTGATTGGCAATGTCTTTAGTCTCTCTGACACGAGCGTCTTTTTGCCTAGGCAGTTTCTTGTGAGACCAAAGAATAATCAACAATCTCTACGCTTAGAAGATCGATATTTGTCAGCAGCTATTTATGCGGATGCAATACGTGAATACGGTCGTTGGTATGCGGTAATGCTTATGAACGCATTACGAGAATGGTTAAAGCAATATCAACCAGACGTACTAACAACAAGGCAAGCAAAGCCACAGTATGGGCTACCGAGACGCCTATCGACGGCAATGTTTCGACCAAGTGAATCGCTCTATTTATCGGCAGGTAAAGCGAAGGGCATAATTGTGATGCTTGAACAGATCGATACAGTACAAGATCCAATACTCTTTACGCACGAATTAACGCCTGACTTAGCAAGCTATTTACCAAAGTTAAGAGGGATTATCACTTCAGTTGGTGGAACCTTGTCTCATATGGCGATCGTGGCACGCGAATATCATATCCCCATACTTAGACTTCCAATGATAGATGTTGATTGGGTAGGTAAAGAAATAACACTAGACTCTGAGGCGAAAGATCTATTCTTGCTCTAAACCCTTCTTTTCGGTAGGATCAGCACATTCCACTTTCTTATGACATTGTCTGAAATTCGCCAAAAATACCTTGATTTCTTTAAATCTAAGGACCACGTCATCATTCCTTCGGCATCGATTGTGCCTGAGAATGACCCTACCGTTTTATTTACGACGGCTGGCATGCAGCCGCTCGTACCTTTTTTGGTCGGTACTCCTCATCCATCAGGCAAGCGTCTTACCGATGCGCAAGTCTGTTTGCGTACCGATGATATCGACGAGGTAGGGGACAATCGTCATCTCACCATGTTTGAGATGTTGGGTAATTGGTCGCTTGGTGATTATTTTAAAGAAGAGTCAATCGGTTATTCTTTTGAATTTTTAACATCTGATAAAGGGCTTGCTTTAGATCCAAAACGTATTTACGTGACGGTATTCGAAGGTGATGCTGACGCACCTCGCGACGAAGAATCTATCGCGCTTTGGCAAAAAGCGTTTGCGTCAGCCGGCATTACTGCCGAGGTTGGTGTTTCAGAAAAAGACGAACCAACCAAAACAGAAAAGGGCGCACGTATTTACGCGTATCCAAAAAAGAAAAACTGGTGGGGTCCTGCTGGGTTAACCGGTCCATGCGGTCCAGATACCGAGATCTTTTATGATACAGGATTGCCTCACACAGAAGGCTTTGACGTTGTCTGTAATCCAAACTGCGATTGCGGTCGTTTTGTCGAGATTTGGAATAACGTCTTCATGCAATACAACAAAACGGCAGAAGGTACTTTTGAGCCACTCGCACAAAAGAACGTTGATACAGGCATGGGTCTTGAGCGTATCACTACAATCAAACAAGGTTCATCGACGGTTTTTGATATTGAAGTGTTTCAATCAATCTTTGACGCTATTAATGCGCTAGCTGAGAAAACTCCACAAGAGGCAGAGCGCTCTTATCGCATCATTGCGGATCATATTCGTGCAGCGACCTTTGTGATTGGTGATCAAAACGGAGTAGCGCCTTCAAATGTTGGTCAGGGATATATTGTTCGTCGATTATTACGTCGTGCAATTCGCGAAGGTAAACGCATTGGTATCAACGAAATGTTCACCGCTAAAATCGCTGATGAAGTTATTCGTCTTTTTGGTGATCACTATACTCAGCTTACAAACAATCGCGAACGCATCATCGAAGAGATGAACAAAGAAGAAGAAAAATTCGGCCGTACCATCGAGAACGGTATGAAGGAGCTCGAAAAGATGATGGCAAAAGGTGAGGTTTCTGGTGAACAAGCATTCTTGCTCTACCAGTCTTTCGGATTCCCAATTGAGCTTACCGAAGAATTACTTCAAGAAAACGGTAAACAAGTCGACAAAGAAGCTTTTGCTGCAGAATTTAAAAAGCACCAAGATCTTTCGCGTACGGCCTCTGCGGGTGCTTTCAAAGGCGGTCTTGCTGATCACAGCGAAGAAACCACGCGCTTACACACAGCAACGCACTTATTGCATAAAGCGCTAAAAGTCGTTCTTGGTGATCACGTCGAGCAAAAAGGTTCTAATATCACGGCCGAGCGTTTACGCTTTGATTTTTCACATCCACAAAAAATGACGGACGAAGAAAAGCAACGTGTAGAGGATATGGTTAATGACGCCATTCGTCGCGACCTTCCTGTTACCTCAGGAGCATATACAACAGACGAGGCAAGAGATATGGGTGCGCTTGGTTACTTTGCGGATAAATACGCTCAACTTGGTGGTAATGTCACGGTCTATACAGTGGGGGATTATTCAAAAGAAATCTGCGGAGGTCCACATGTCACACACACGGGCGAGCTTGGATCCTTTAAACTCGTCAAAGAAGAGGCAGTTTCGGCAGGTGTCCGTCGCATCAAAGCAACTGTAACTGGTCCACAAAAGTAAAAAGAAGGTCATTTGACCTTCTTTTTTCTTTAGCGTTAGATAAAAGCGACTGGTAACTTTAAACAAAGGCACAAAGATCATGACGCGAATTCACGACATCTTTTTCTTTGTTGAGGGTTGTTTGGTGATATTTCTTGATCCAGAGAGCCAGCAATTCTCGGGGCGGTATATCGCAGATAGTAATGCGCTTGCTTTGATGCTCAAAGATCATCGCGACTATTTACCTCAAAGATATCTAGAAGACATCGATCGCACGGTTCTCTCGGGTAAGGTATTCTCGTCACCTGCTACAGGTCTTGAACGAAGCTATAATCACGAGGAGTCGCGTTATCTCTGCAAGCGCTTGCAGAAAATGAAAGAGCTCTCATCGTCTAAGCAAATAGTAAAGACATTGTTATCAAGAAGAACGCAGCTCTGTGAGTTCAAGTTCTTTCATGGGGTAGAGCAAAAATACGTTGCTATTGGCATCAAATATTCAGATGCTCAGCACTCAGTTGCTCTACTCACATCATATGAAGATGCCACAGCGCTCTTTCGTTTGGTGGGTATGAGCGATGATGAATTGCTATTTTACCAGGGACTCCTATTAAAAAATGGATTTCCTGAAGTAAGACCCACTTCCGAACAAGTCTATTTCTGGGGTCAGATGGCTTTCATTATTAATGTGGTGGCGCTAAAAGAAAAGATAAGTGAACTCAACTAAGTACTTGGCGAAAAACAAGGAGAGAGCAATGGATATTCTTCAACCAGAAAACGCGATGCAAGTTCACTTGATTCGACATGCCGAATCAGAGGCAAATACAAAGCCTGGATACTTTGGTGTATATGATCCACCGCTTACGGCGCGTGGACGCGATCAGGCAGAGAGGCTAGGGGATTGTTTGCAACGAAATGGGCTACAGCCTGGATATTTTGCCAGCTCAGATCTCATGCGTGCTCACAGTACAGCGACGATTGTCACAACAAGGCTTGCTGGTATAGGTTATGAAATTCATCTTTCGCAGGATCTTCGTGAAATTCATCGAGGTGATTGGACGGGGAGATCTATCGAAGAGGTGAAGAACGAAAATCCTGATTTGTGGGCACAGTTCTCCGATGGCGATCTAGATTTCACCCCACCGGGTGGCGAATCGATGCGTACGGTTGGACTGCGTATGATGAAGGCATTCAATCTCGCCGTTAGCAAGATGTCGGACCAGGGCATAGAACATGGGATGATCGTGTCGCATGGCCGTGCCATCGGTGCATTTCATGCATTGTACTCAGGGTGTCGACCTGAGGTTGGATGGCGCTATATCATTCACAATACTTCAATCACGACGTTTGAATATCATCTAAAACATGGATGGGGGATACGTCGACTCAATTCAACCCCACATCTCGGACTTTAGTGAGAAGTCCTTTCTGACAAATAAGCTCCTCTGTAGTTTTTACTTGAGGAGCTTTTTTCTATGTAGCCATTCTTGACAAAAGAGCATGATTTGGCTAGCGTTTTCTCGTCAGGCACCCAGCTCACCAAATCTCATGGAATCATTTCGATGGTATTTGGAGAAGTGGGTGTCCTGGCCAGCACCTTTATGCTTTGAGCAGAACCTCTCCACGGCTGGTTAGATAATGCTTAAGCCTCTCAAGAGGTCTGAACACTGTTTTGTGCGTTATACCCACCCCAAACCCATCGACGCGTAAAAGAGGCCAGACTTCGGCTCGCACCCCCCGTAGATCAGCTCTCGGGGGGTGTCTCTATTTTATCTATTGGTTGACGCAATTATTTTGCTAGGTTATCATACTTTCATCTTTATTATTATTTTCATGTCTACATCTATCCACACCTATGGCCAAACCGTCCTCTCCTAACAAAGAATTCTTGGTAGTAAAGGGGACGATTGAAGAAAACCTCCCATCAGCAACCTTTAAGGTAAAGCTCGATAATGGACAGTCAATTTTGTGTTATCTTGCAGGAAAAATGCGTATGAATCGCATTCGTTTGACCCCCGGAGACGAGGTTCAAGTAGAGATAACTCCGTATGATTTGACAAAAGGTCGTATAACCTTTAGATTGTAGCCCACTGAAACATTTTATCTTAGCCAAAACTTCGTCATTATGAAAGTCCGATCCTCGGTCAAATCTATGTGCCGCGATTGCCAAGTAACTCGCCGAAAAGGTCGAGTGGTCGTGATTTGTAAAAAGAATCCGAAGCACAAGCAGCGTCAAGGCTAACCTTTATCCCATACTATGGCTCGTATTGCAGGCGTAAACCTCCCATCAGCAAAGCGCATTGATATTGCGCTCACTTATATTCACGGCATCGGCACCGTTACTGCTCAGCGCATTGTCGCTCAAGCAGGCTTGGATGCAGCTGTTCGTGTCAAAGACCTTCCAGCAGAAGATGCAAACAAACTACGTGAAATCGTAGAAAAGGAGCATCGTGTAGAAGGTGAACTTCGTCGTGAAGTTCTTGGTCACATCAAGCGCCTTAAAGAAATCGGTGCTTATCGTGGTACTCGTCACAATAAGGGTCTCCCTGCTCGTGGCCAACGTACAAAAACAAACTCCCGTACACGTCGCGGTAATGTCCGCAAGACAATGGGATCTGGTAAACGTAAGCTTGAAAAGACGTAAACTTCAATTGACTAATCTATGAGTGAATCAACAAAATCCGCTACCAAAAGCGCCGCAAAAGGCAAGGTAGCAAGCGCTAAAGCGAAAGCAAAAGCGAAAACCAAAAAAGCTCGAGGTCAAGTTGTTGAAGGAAAGGCGTTTATCCATGCTTCTTTCAATAACACGATCGTCACCCTTACTGACATGAACGGCAATACGCTTTCATGGTCCAGTGCTGGTGTACAGGGTTTCAAAGGTCCTAAAAAAGCAACTCCATACGCTGCATCTATGATCGTTAAGGACGCTGTCGAAAAAGCAGCAGACTACGGTCTCAAAGAAGTAAGCGTATTCATGAGTGGTGTCGGTCAGGGTCGCGAAGGCGCCCTCCGTGCCTTGAATGCAAACGGACTTGGTATCCTTACAATCAAGGATGTTACCCCTATTCCACATAATGGCTGCCGCCAACCGCGCCCACGTCGCGTTTAATCCATATTCTTAAAGGCTGAATGGTCCTATGAAAAAGAATCAACTTACCGCCAAAAAATCCCGTCGTGAGGGGATTGCGCTTTCCGATGCTAGCAAGCATCAGCGCGCCTTGACCAGACGTCCGTTCGCTCCGGGCGTACATGGCCCCGACAGTCGCACTCGCATGACCGATTACGGCAAGCAATTGCGCGAAAAACAAAAAGCGAAGCGTATGTACGGTTTGAACGAACGCCAGTTCTCCAATCTCTTTGCAGAAATGAAAAGCAAGATGGGTGATACTAGTGTCAAGTTCATCCAAGCGCTTGAATCTCGTCTCGATAACGTTGTGTACCGCTCAGGTTTGGTAAAAACACGAGCTGCAGGACGTCAGGCGGTTTCACATGCTCAATTCCTTCTTAACGGTAAAAAGCACAATATCCCTTCTTACCGTGTACGCGCTGGTGATGTCATCACTATCCGCGAAAACAAGCGCAACAGCGCCTTGTGGAAGGATGCTGAGGAAAAACTTTCAAAATCTGATAAACTGTCCTGGATTGCTGTCGAGCCTAAGACTCTCTCTGTGAAAGTCACAGGTGTACCGACGGATAAGGAGCTTCAGCAACCATTCGACGTCAAGATGATTGTCGAATTCTACTCTCGCTAACCCCTTGCCCCTTCTATGGACTCCATCCTTCTTCCAAATAAGATTAAGTTTAATCGTGGCGAACGCCCTCATGAGGGTGTCCTCACGGTTGAGCCTTGCACGCAAGGTTACGGGACGACGATCGGCAACGCTCTTCGTCGTGTGCTCCTTTCCTCCCTCTCTGGCGCAGCTATAACGTCAGTGAAGATCAAGAATGCCGATCATGAATTTTCGGTAATCAAGAACGTGAAGGAGGATGTGCTCGAAATCATTCTCAATCTCAAAGCGGTGCGTGTAAAGCTCTTCTCCGAAGAGCCAGTCAAGCTCACTCTTTCTGTCAAAGGCGATAAAGTCGTGACAGCAGGTGACTTTGTCAAAGACGCGCAAGTAGAGATTGTAAACCCAGACTTACAGATCGCAACGTTGACGGATGCTTCCGCAACGCTCGAGATGGAAGTGACAATCACCCCGGGTCGTGGCTATCGTTCAACCGATGACCGCTCAAAAGAAAAAGCCGAACTTGGCACCATTGCCATCGACGCTTTCTTCAGCCCAGTGCTCAATGTCTCTTATAAGGTAGAGGCGGCACGTGTCGGTGATAAGATCGACTTTGATAAACTCACGCTCCGCGTAGAAACAGATGGCTCACTTGATCCGCTCGACGCGGTCAATCAGGCAGTCACGATTCTGCAGGACAATTTCCAGGTTCTAAATAACTTGGCCTACGCCGAAGAAACGGCTTAATTCTAAACTTAACTTAAGGATATGCGACATCGACGAGTAAAAAAGACTCTGGACCGTAAAGCCGGTCCTCGCAAAGCCCTTCTTCGCGGTTTGGCCACGTCTATCGTTTTATACGAGCACGTGAACACAACCCTCGCTAAAGCAAAAGCCGTTCGCCCATTGGTTGAACGTCTCATTACTCGCGGCAAGGAGAAGAGCTTGCACAACCGCCGCCAACTCACAAAAACCCTCATGACCGAAACGGCTGTGAACAAGGTTCTTGAAGAACTTGGCCCACGCTATCAAACGCGTCCAGGTGGCTACACACGTATCATCAAACTCGGAACCCGTAAGGGTGACGGTGCTGAGATCGCACAGATCCAGCTTGTGAAATAATTATATGGCTTGGAAGAACACGAGCGGCATGCCGCAAATTAACCGCGAGACGGTTACCATCGACGCTACTGGACAAGTAGTCGGTCGTTTGGCTACAAAAGTAGCAAACATCCTCGTTGGTAAAAACAAGGCTACGTATGTCCCACATATCGATGCGGGTGCTATCGTAAAAGTCACAAATGCTGACAAACTTGTTCTTACCGGCAAAAAGCTGGAGACAGCTGTTCACTACCGCTCCTCTAATCGCCCAAGTGGTGTAAAGGCGCGCCCAGTGTCCAAAATCATGAAAGAGAACCCAGGCGAAGTATTGATTCATGCTGTGAAGTACATGCTTCCTAAAAACAAGACTCAAGTCGATCGCTTGAAGCGTCTCATCATCGTTTAATATGGCTACTACTACAGAAACAAAAAAGAAGACAACGACTGCTGCAAAGCCTCGTGCTGCTGCCAAGAAAAAAGAAGCGCCAGCAAAAAAGGCTCCAGTAAAAACCGTTGTTGAAAAAACCGTTTTCAAAGATGGTTCCTATATCTACGCCTTGGGTCGTCGCAAGACATCCGTTGCAAAGGTCTATCTTATCAAAAACGGCAAAGGCCTCTTTACCGTCAATGGTCGCCCGATGGAAGAATTCTTCACCACCTACGAAGGTCGCGAAATTGTTCGCGGTCCTCTCAAGGCTTCCGGTCAAGAAACAGCTGTTGATGTCAGCGCTCAAGTCATTGGCGGTGGTATCAATGGTCAGGCAGAGTCCATTCGTCTCGGCATCTCACGTGCCATGGTCGAATTGAATCCAACCTACCGCACGGTCTTCAAGAAGCTTGGCTTCATGTCCCGTGATCCACGTGCAAAAGAACGTAAAAAGTTTGGTCTCAAGAAAGCTCGTAAGAGCCCACAGTGGAGCAAGCGTTAATCTGCTTCATCCGAAACAAAATCTCCCAGAAAGGGGAGTTTTTATATCTCTTCGTAAATTGACAAAAGAGGCAATTTATGGTAATACAATACACGTACATTTATACAGCGGTGGCTTAATTCAGGGCGCTAATGACTAGAGCGAAGTATAAGCCAGTGCGAAAGGATAAATTTGGAAACAATACAGCAAAAATCAGGGTAAGTCGGTATTCAAGGTATTTGTCGTCTACGTTCAGCCAGAGTTCGTGGAGTTAGAGTGTCGATTTCCTAACTACCTTAACTCGGGCTACAAAACGATCACTAAGCCGGGTCGAGAAACTCGCAATCAGGATAGGAGGCTTGTTCCGATTGAGTTTTGTAAGAATGTATCAACGAAGAATCGCGAGATTCTATTCGAGTATGTTCGCATTAATGATTTAGACTCGTTTAGTGAAGTAATGGGGTTAATGTTTTACAATAAAGTTCGGCCGGCTCTCTATGAAGAGCTCATGAGCTTCGATAAAGCGTACCCCGATGAGAGATTAAAGCATCGGATACTCGCTCTCGGTTCCATAACGAGATTTTCCGAAGCGCCCTTCTTATGCAAAGAAGGCCTTGGTCTGCAGCTGTATGATACCTGTGACAACCACGGATTCAACGGTAGCTATCGATTTCTTGCAGTGCGTGAATAGTCTCATCTCTCGACCTCGTCCGACACCTCGCCTACTTCTGGGTGGGTGTGTCGGGCGGGGTCATTTGATTTCTTGCATTTTATCCATAATAATCCTAATGTTAGCGTATATGAGTACTCCTAAAATTATTGCGTGGGTTGTTGGTGGCCTTTTGGCTGTTATCTTGTTTTTCTCTCTTATTCCGTTTGGCATGATCCCTGCGGGTAGCCGTGGTGTGATGTTGCGTTTTGGCGCTGTTACAGGCCGCGTAGTGTCTGAAGGTCTTTATTTCAGAATGCCTATTGTTGAGAGCGTTGCCGTAATGGACGTTCGTCTTCAAAAAGAGCAGGTTGAGGCGACAGCAGCTTCAAAAGACTTGCAGAGCGTACAAAGCACCGTAGCTGCCAACTTTCATATTAAGCCAGAGATGGTTGTAGCGATGTATCGTGATGTCGGACCTGAATACAAAGTAAGAATCATCGACCCTGCTCTTCAAGAGACGGTTAAAGCAACAACAGCCAAGTTTACAGCAGAAGAGCTCGTGACTCGTCGCGAAGAGGTACGTGAAGAGATGAAATCACTCCTTCAAACAAAACTCACGCCTCGTGGTATCGAAATCGATGACTTTAATATTGTAAACTTTGATTTCTCTGAGTCATTCAATGCAGCTATTGAAGCCAAGGTTACGGCTGAGCAAGCTGCGCTTACAGCGCGTAATCGTCTTGAGCAGGTAAAGTTTGAGGCAGAGCAACGTATCGCAGAAGCTCGTGGTAAGGCAGAAGCGTTGCGCGTTGAGTCAGAGGCAATTAAATCCAGTCCAGCGGTACTAGAATTACGCGCCATTGAAAAATGGGATGGTAAACTCCCATCAGTTATGGGTAGCGGTGCGACACCATTCGTAAATATCGGTAGTATTAGTCGTTAAACGTAGGCAACAGTCAATATAAAACCCTTCCGATTGGAAGGGTTTTATATTGTAAGATCGGGTGCTATCATTGGGTTATTGCTATGTCAGAGTCTCGCTTTCTAAATCCATTTCTTACTCACTCTGCAGAGACTGCAAAAAGTATCTGGCATTATTTTGATCAGTACAAGACTTCGGGAGAAGGAAAAGCAGTAGAACGTCCGAATATAGAGTCGTTTACGCATGTTTCAGAGACATCAAAGCTAAGAGATAGTGTTTTGTTGCAGAAAAAAATGAGTCGTGGTGGCTTGAGCCAGCAGTTTACTGATGGCCCGGATGCTTTTGCGTTTGAAAATTTTTTAACAACGGTCGCTATGAAGCATCAATGGTTTGGCGGAGAGATGTCTCCAACAACGGATTATGATGATTGGATATCAGGAGCAGATGCCTACGTAGAATGGCTTGATGATGACCAAAAACCTATAAGGATGGCGATAGACTTTACCTCAACAAAACATTTTAGAGTGTTTATGAAGAAAAGTGAGAAAATAGAAGCAAATTGTCAGATCAAGTATTTACGGTCACGTATCGAGTATGAACACGACAAACCAAAAGAGCTAAGAGCATCTATGCCTATCGTTGTGCTCGGAGCAGAAGAAGATACATTCAAACTCGTTGCAAAGGAAGATAAGCCCATAACAGAAAGTCATCCACTAAGGCGCTTACTCGTCGAACAAGCGTATTCACAAATACATTTACAAATGGAGTTATTACATGAGCTCCAGCAAGATGAAAAATCGAAAACAGCAGACACTCAATCAAAAACGGCGGCTAAACGCCAACAGCGATATGAAGATCTACAGGCCATAAGAAGTCAGCTACAGAAAGTGCTCCGACTTACTCAAGATATTGCCCTAGAGTCTGAATGGAAGAATGTAGCAGAATCATCCATAACACAGCGTACGCTTTCAACCTAAAATCCTATGAATAAAGAAAATCCATTTGTACCAAAAGCAACGACTCCTTCTGATATAAAGGAGGTTGTTGGTGAACAGCTTGATGCTTTTGCAGAGAAGTACGGCATAAAGTCCCTCCAGGATCGTTTACGTATAGGGTTAAATGAAGTTGGTATATTAGCTTATAATGAAACAAATTCGCTCGTAAAAGATGTCGTAAAAAAGCTCGGAGCTACGCCAGAAGAATCTAAGCGTATTTACAATGAGTTAGTAGCGCTTTGTGTTGGTATCCAGCAAACAGGGCCATGGGGATATGCAGCGGAGCTGGCAAAGCCAGAATCACCAGAGATGAAGGCGTGGTTTATGTTGGTTGGAGCTGAAACGATAGGATATGAACGAGAGCGGGACTTAAACGACGCAGAATTTAGCAAGGATATCGAAAGAATAAAATCACAGCTTACTCAGGCAAAAAATGATCCCGAGGAATATTTTGCGCATGCCCAAAATCAACTTTTAGAACAAGCAGCGAAAAATATTCGTTTTGAAAAAGACGATACAGAAAAAAGTGTACCTATTGGTGAGGGTTTTGCTTCTTTCTTGCCTATGGCGATTAGTGGATACGAAGCGGGTATTGTTCAAGACGCAGAAGGTTGGGTCTATGTTGGAGCGCGTCAAGAAATAGATGATACTCGTATTGAATCAGTTGGTTTAGAAAAACTCGTAGCACCGGATGAACGTGATCCAGAGAGAATGGTAACGTATTTTGTTAATAGTGAAGGTCAAAAAGTCATTAAAAAGGTGCATCCTGGTCTTTTAGTTATTCTCACAAGAAGCTTTGATCTTGCTTCTTCGATAGTAAGAGCTACGAATGAAAAAAGAGAAGCGATCGAAATTGCAGAAGATGCGCTTGGCCACACGCGCATAATGCAAACAACCGAAGCCGCACGTGAAGAGCTTGGGATGCGAGAAGATCGTTTACCGGAAGGTTTTCTACGTCGTTCAAAAGACCCTGTTAAAAAAGAACTCTCTTCATCATTGGCTTTATCTCGTCCAAGAGACGAATTTTACAATCAGCTACATTTTATCCGCGCGAATTATGTCTTTATGGATGCGCAAAGGCAATTAGAGAAAAAGCGTCAAACTCAAGGCAAAAAAGTCTCGGAGCAGGACCGAGAATTATTACGAAAAAAGATATCAGAAAAAATGGCGCAAAAAGTCGATGAGTTAAAGCATGTGAGTGAGCTCATGGCTGCAAACTTTGATGTATTGCCAGATAATATTCATTCTGTTGTAGACATGGCTGGTGGAGCGGGAGATTTAGGGCTGGCAGTGACAACGGAGCTGCTTTCTCGTGGCAAAGATATTACTCATACAGAAATCGTAGATCCGCAAGAGGGCGTATCAGAATTTATGAATACAATTATCGACTATCTTCCTTTTCGCGAGGATTTAGAAAAGATCGTTGTTCATAATACCGGCTATTTACAGGATGCGCATATAACGCCAGACGCGATGGTTGTGGCAAAGCATGCTTGTGGGACGCTTACGGATGATATTATCTCTCAGTGGAGAGAATCAGAAAGCGGTATGTTAGTAGCGATGACTTGTTGTCAGGGTAAAGCGGCGAGTGAGCCTGCGCGCTATGGATTTAGTCAAAATGAATGGGAAGACCTATGTCATAGCTCT
Source organism: Candidatus Nomurabacteria bacterium (assembly GCA_023898425.1). Taxonomy (NCBI): domain Bacteria; phylum Candidatus Nomuraibacteriota; species Candidatus Nomurabacteria bacterium. The sequence goes on along the minus strand of CP060222.1, from coordinate 582,225 downwards.
GACCTTACAAATACCGAGATACCTGAGCAACCAGGAAAGGCAAGAGAACGGGCGCTAAGACGTCTCGAAGAGGGCAATCGTGCGATGAAGAAGATTGATATGGCTCGTGTTGAGTATCTGCGTAGACATGGATTTGCCGCTGAGTTATCAACGACGGATAAGTTTCCAAAAGGAGACGTTATCATGGCACGGAGACTGCCAAAAAACTTTATGAAAAGACTGCAATCATTGCAGGAGCTTGAAGAAAAGGAGCCTCTTGTGTTTGACGCAATGATGCTCAAAATAGACATGATGTCTATAGGGAGAGAAGTAAAAGGCTTAGACAAAGCTAACTTTGGTGATGACTGGACAGAAAAAGATTTTCAAGAAATTTCTAGAAGGTTTATTGCACCTGCATTTGAAGAATTTTCGCCGGTCGAGGCGAGTGACGAAAAAAGCATCCGCACCAAACGCTGGTCAAGAAAACTCAGAGGCAAAAGAACAGCAAAAGAAGCGTTTAAAAGAGGTTTTTATGATACGAGCGGTCGCATTGATCTCTATATTAATAAACGCGTTTCGGAATCGGGCAAGTCATTTGAAGCGAGCTCAACAGGTAAGTTAGTTAAAATGATTAAAAATATCGCATTTCGTGACCTTGATCAGCCGTCTCCTGATGCACGCAAGGCTATTGATGCTATAATGACAGAAATGGGTTATTAAATTAGTTTTAATTAAATATAACATTAATATCGTATGACACAGCAAAATGAAGGTAGTGAAAAGAAGGAGGGTTTTAAATTTCTTACACCTGAGCGAATTGCGGCAGAAAAAAGAACAGAGACCAGGGCGTCTAGAGCGACTTACGGCTGAAGTAGAGCGATTGTTTTCTGGTGAAAATTATGAAGCGCTACGCGAAAAAATTACGAGAAGCTTTGAGGTGCCGCAATGGGGTGAATATCACAACGAGGGTATATTAATGGATACTCATCTAAACAGAATGATTGAAGTGATCGAAAGTTTTGACCGTGGAGAGGGAGGTGGCAACTTGCCTGAAAAAACACGTGCTTCGTTTAATGAGCTTGTGAAGCAATATGGAGATACGCTTAAAAAGTATGTTTTTTTGCACGATATTAGTAAGCCGGATCTACTTCGTATTCAGTGGGATCCTAAAGCAGGCGAAAAGAAGGGACGAGCATGGGAAGGAAATATCGAAGAATTTCGTTCCGAACATGGTTTAAGCAATGAAGAGACGTCAGATCCTCAACGGATGGCCGAATTTTTCTCATCTCAAGGTATCAAAGGAGTCTCGTACTACCATCAAGGAATAGAAAATGAAAATGGACGTAAAACAGAAAGCGCAAAGCATGGTGAGCATGGTGCTGAGCATGTTGGCGATGAATATGAAGGAGTAGTCGATGTAGAAATATTGAAAGCAATTGAGCTACATGAGGCGGCTTATCAATTTGAAAAGGTAAAACCAGATACCTATAAAAAACTTTTTGGTGAATTAAGTGAAGAGCATAAACAGTTAGCGCTTTTTGCCTCATACATTGACACCGCATCATCATATCGCCAAGAAGGTGAGCCAGATCTAACGAATTTTTCGTTTCTACTTACATCCAAGGACAACGCAGAATCTATCGAAGAAATAACGAGCGAGTTGTCCTTAGTAGGTGGCTTGGATAAGAAAAAACTTGAAAGTTATTTACGGAGCCTTCTTGCTGAGCAAACAACATTAAATATTGGTAATGCAGTTGAAAAAGGAAAGAAAGAAGCAAAGACAACGGAATATTCGTTAGATACGTTAAAACTTACGCTAGACGAGGTTGCAGAAAAGGGAGAGATTACGAATGAAGAGGCGATGAAGGTCTATGAATTGGTAAGTACCGGGTCTATTAGTGAAATAGGCAGGACTTTTGGAAAAAAGATGAAGATCATCTCAGCAGTACTCAAAGCTAGCGAAAAACAAGATTAAAATACTAAAACCCTTCCTTAAAGAAGGGTTTTTCTATACCCTATAGGCATGTCTCAAGCGGCTTCCGTGGCAAGAAATGCCGCCTTATTGATGGTGGGGAATGCGGCGCAAAAAGTGCTGTCATTTTTGGCTTTTACTTGGATTGCGCGTTTAGTAGGTAAAGAGGTAACGGGTTCGTATTTTCATATCGTTTCTATCACGTCGATCTTCGTCACATTTACGGATCTTGGGCTTACTTCAGTTATTATCCGCGAGAGCGCACGTGATGCATTGCTTGGGCGCCGATTTTTTCGTTTTGCATTGCAGTTAAAGGCATTTTTGATCCCAATCGCTTGTTTGGCGGCTCTTAGTTATGGCTGGACGATTGGGTTACGTGATATGGAGATTTGGGCATTGGTGATATCAGCGCTCGTCATGTCGGCTGACTCGCTCTCAACGTTGTTCTATGGTGTTATACGTGGCTATCGTGACCTGCGCTTTGAAGCGATCGGAATGCTCGTTGGTCAGACAGTGGCAGCGATTAGTGGAGTAACGGCAGCGTATTTTGGTTATGGGGTATTTGGTTTGATTGTAGCGCTGTTGCTCGCAAGTAGCTGGAATGTCTTTTGGAGCTCAAAGACGCTCTACAGGCTACATCTAACGCCGCAGGTGGGTACTGGGGCAAGTATGCGCGATATGTTGCTTATGGCAGTTCCATTTGGCTTGTCGGGCATCTTCGTTAAAGTCTACTCCTATATCGATTCTCAGATCATCTTTCACTTTCATGGGGATGCAGCACTTGGTGAATATGCAGTTGCCTATAAGTTAACCTATGCACTGCAGTTTTTGCCGATGGCCTTTGTTGCGGCGCTTTACCCAAGCATGAGTCATGCCGCGCGACATGAAAAAGAATCCTTGCCAGTATTATTAATGGGTTCATTGCGTCTTATGGTGCTGTTTGGCGTATCGATGGCGGCATTGCTCGCAGCGCTTGCACCTGTGCTTGTGCCGTTTTTATACGGCGAGACCTATGCTGTGTCAGCACATATTTTGCAGGTATTAGCTTGGGTATTAATTCCGATTTTCTTAGATTTTCCGATCGGCTCCTTACTTAATGCGACGCATAGAGCCCATCAAAAGACGGCTGCCATGGGTATTGCGATGGTGATTAATGCGTCGGTAAACTGGATACTTATCCCGACCATGGGTGCCGTAGGTGCGGCATGGTCGGCGATAGCAAGTTTTGTGACCCTTTATTTGATTGGTATGTGGTATGTCCGCCATGAAGTCATCTGGACCTCATGGATTCGTCTTCATCTACAAGGTGCAATTGTGGCGGCTGGTATTTGGCTTTTTGTAGATTGGGCAAGCTATTTTGCACATCCGCTTATTGTGACGGCCTGCGCTGGATTTGTAGCTTTAGTTCTTAATTTTGCTGTACGCTTAGTGACGATTTCTGACGTTCAACGTGTGGCTGGCTGGCTGTTTAAGCGATACGCTGGATCAAAGCCTATCGAAACGATTTAATATGAAAAAAATTGCCCTTATTACTATCGATTATCCACCTCAGCAAGGTGGCGTTGCTCGATATCTTTGGAATCTTGCCAAGGCATTAGGTAGTTCTACGGTTACGGTTTTTGTAGATCGTACGCATCCAGATTCTATTGATGCGCCTGCAGAAAAAATCCGTTTATTTGCTCCTGGTCCTTTTGGATGGTGGATCTCTATTTTTCAGATGTGGGCCATGCGCGGACGAGGGTATGACGGTATCATGGTGAGTCACGTCTTGCCGTTAGGTACAGCTGCGATGATCGCACGCTATTTTGGCGGTGTTCCATATATTGTATTACTACATGGTCTTGATATTCGTTTGGCAAAAAAGTCTCGTATTAAGCAATGGCTTTTTCGAAAGATCATCAAAAAGGCAAAGCTTGTTCTCGTAAACTCACAACGTGCAGGTGAAGAATTGCATTCAATTATAAAAGGACAGTCGTTCAGAGTATTACTGCCTGCTGTGGAGCAAGATCAAAAGCTACCGGACAAAGCCTCTTCGAGAGCGAAGTTTGGCATTGGAGCAGGGGACACCTTGGTTCTTTCGGTGGCTCGGTTGGTGCCACGAAAAGGAATCGACCGCCTCATTGAGTCTATGAGCTTTGTAGATGCATCCGTTAAGTTAGTTGTCTTAGGTGATGGTTCTGATCGCGAACGCCTCGATCGTCATGCACAGCATTTTGGTGAACGAGTACAATTTGTATCCAACGTATCTGATCAAATAAAACAAGAATGGTATGCGGCGGCAGATCTTTTGCGCTACCAGTACGCGAAGAAGAAGATGATATTGAAGGGTTCGGCATCGTCTTTTTAGAGGCGGCGCTTTTTGGTCTCGTTGCAATCGCGGGCAATAGCGGTGGTGTACCAGAGGCTGTATTGGACGGAGTAACGGGTTTGCTAGTAGACCCGCATCACCCGCGTCGTATCGCTGATGCGATTGAAGCATTACGAAAAGATTCGCAATTAAAAAAACGTTTAGGAGAAGCAGCGCGCAATCGTGCTATCAAAGATTTTCGTTGGGAGGATCGTGCTCGTGTTTTGCGTACGTGGATGTCGCAACTATAAGTATGTCGCCAAAAGTTTCTATTGTTATTCCTGTTCTCGAACACCGCGAAGAGTTGCGGGCGTGTTTAGCGTCACTTGATCAACAAACTGAAAAAGCGATCGAAGTCATCGTTATTGATGACGGATCCATCGATCGAATCCAACAAGAAGATCTGGATGGATTTGCTTTTGCCGCCAAGCTTATTCGCTTTGAAGAAAACCGTGGTGCACCTTTTGCACGTAATACAGGTTTGGATTCAGCAAATGGCGAATACATTGTCTTTTTGGATGCCGATGCTCATTTGCCTACGGATGCATTAGAGGTGTTAATCAAAGCGCTCGTAGATCATCCAGAGGCAAGTTTTGCGTATCCAAATTTTCGGTTTGGGAAGAAAGCGTTCAGAGGTCGTCCATTTGATGCAGATGCTTTACGTGAGAAAAACTATATTCATACAAGTGTTCTTTTACGAAAAAATGAAGCGATACGTTTTGACGAATCACTCAAAAAATTTCAGGATTGGGATTATTTTCTACAGCTAGCACAGCAAGGAAAAAAAGGTATTTGGGTAGATCGTGAGCTCATGGTTTTTGAAGAGCGAAAAGCTGCTGGTATGAGTCGTTGGCTCCCATCATTCTCCTACGACATTCCTTGGCAAGCTATTGGTTGGACGCCAACATTTATTGCTTGGTATCTCAAGGCTGATGATATTATTCGCACAAAACACGATCTCGCACCACGTAAAAAATCTTGGTTGGGCGAAGGGTTGTTTTTTGGTGCGTGGCTAGGACTGCTTTTTCTTGCCACGATCATCGCAAGAATCGTTCCTCAAGCGAATACCGTGTTAGCTATTCTAGTGACTCTTATCTTTAGCAGGGTTACTTATAAATCACCAGCCCATGGTTTTGCATTGATGGCTTCTGAATACGTTATTGGTTCAAAAGGCGGTATGCTCAAAATTGGAGCAGACATCGTAAATGATGGTGGTCTCGGCATTCGTCAGCTCTTCTTTTTTGCCTTCTTGGGTCTTTGGTTTTTTGGAGAAAGATGGTCAGTCTATTGGAAGTATCATACGGATTGGATCAAGGAGCGTACAATTTATCTTTTATTAATACTCACTATTGCTTACGGCGTGCTACGTGGTTTTGCATTAGATCAGCCATTCGTATTAGCAGATGCGAATAACTGGGGAGTTCTATTGCTAGCATTTCCGCTCTATCAGCTTATTCGTCAAAATACGGCGGATATCGTGCGACCTATGGTGGCGGCGCTCACGGTCGGTCTAGTGGTAAACGCGGGTCTGAGCTTCTTGCTTTTCTATATCTACTCTCATGATACAGGCGCTATCCAAGTCCCGGTCTATCTCTTTATCCGCCGCTCAGGGATAGGGGAGATTACGCGTATTTTTGCGGATGGCTCGCTTTATCGCGTCTTTATCCAATCGCAGATTTACTGGGTATTCGCTTTTGTTATCGCTTTGTTTGCGCACAAGACTCTGTCCAAAAAGCTTCGTCTTGGGCTTTTGTCTATTGGTACCGCGATTATTGTTATTTCATTGAGCCGTAGCTTCTTTTTAGGCGTAGGCGCTGCTGTTGGCGTCTGGGTCTTAAGTATGGCAGTCGATGCTTTCCGTTTAAAGAATATGAAAGAGTCTTTCGCGAATGTGGGCTGGACGACTATTGCTGGCATCGCTGGGGTAATATTGATAGCCATCCTCGCATTTTTCCCAATTCCACCAAGCAAGAACGGTGCCCTCGATGATGCGCTCTTGAACCGCTTCGACACCGGCGAAGCTGCCGCTCAAAGTCGCTGGATTCTTTTGCCCGCTCTCACGAAGGAAATTGCGAAAAACCCGATCTTAGGCTCAGGTTTTGGTAAAACTGTGACCTATAAAAGCGCTGACCCACGAGTAGCAGCAACAGGCAAAGAATATACGACGTATGCCTTTGAGTGGGGTTGGCATGATCTTTGGTTAAAGTTAGGGGCTGGAGTTTTGGTTGTTTTGTCCTGGTTATTATTTGTCGCAAATGAGATTCGTAAGTCTACTATTGAGTCAGATCTAAAACGAGGGCTTATTGCCGCCATCTTGGCATTAGTCGTTATCCATGCCTTTACCCCCTATGTGAACCATCCATTAGGGATTTTGGCGGTGATTATGATGGAGGTCTACGTATCTGCCCGAGCGTTGACAAAAGTAGTAATATAGTGTAATAAAATGAACGTACATTTACCACTGAACAGGAGCTAGTGTGAAAAAACTTATCAAAGTGGTGCCAGAATTTGCCGAGGACGATATTCTCTGTCTTCAGGGCTTGGCCAGAAAGGACGAGGGCGAACACGGTAAGGTCTATATCGAGCTTACGATCAATAGATCGTGGCACTTACAAAAAGGTTTGTGTCTCATCCTTTGGGATGATGGCGAGCGTGAGTATGAGTTCGTATTTCCGAATACGGATGTATCCAGTATTATTAGCGGCTGGACCTTTGACCTTGGTAGCTGCTACGAGGATAGTGAAGGTCCAAGCACAATAGAAGAGATGAACCGCAGTCTTTTGAGTTCGATTCTCAGCCAAGACGGGTCGCTCTTCATTGGGCATTCGTCCGGAATGATCAACATCGTCTTGAAGTTGGGTGAAGTCGAATATCGCCAAAGCTTCGTGTTGAACCAAGTGATTCAAAAGCTCTTTGACGTCATCTAGCCTTACAGTGAAGCCGATCGGATCCTCCGGTCGGCTTTTGCGTTTGTCTGGTATACTAGAGTCATATGAAAAAACTCCTCGTTCTCTCGCTTAGCGTCGCGTTATTAGGCGCAGGCTGCAGCACATCACCTTCGCGACCCTCGGCTGAAGGTCCTGGTCCTTCGATAGCAGTTGGTGAGCCAAATCCGAGCGCTCCATCGAGTGCTGCTTGTGCGAATGTTTACTTTCCTTCAAAGCAGGATCAAAGCATCACCTATCAATCAAATACTCCTGATTCGGGAGCATTTACGCAACGCATCACCAAGGTTGATGATGAAACGATCCACATGGAAATAACCTTTTCAGAACATCCAGATATCACGTTGCAGGCGAGCTATCGTTGCTCGGGAGAATCAATTGTCGCAGAGGGCTATCTTGACCTTTCGGCGGCTCTCTCCGGAACAGACGCTTCTTTTGAAACACTTTCTCAAGAAGGTGTCTTTCTCCCGAAGGATCTTCGCGTAGGTTCTGAGTGGGATACGACCTATGCTGTAGAGGGCAAATTCACGACTCCGGCAATGGGTAATCAGCCAGTAAATATGAAGCAATCCATCGCTATGCAACAAAAAGCTCTTGCAGAAGAATCAGTGACGGTGCCAGCAGGAACCTTTACCGCTATCAAAATAGAACAAAAAACGACAGTGACTATTGATTTTGGAGCAAATGCTATAATGCAACAATTTGCATCACAAATGCCACCTATCACCACAACAAACTATCTTTGGCTTGTAAAAGGAGTGGGTATGGTAAAAAGCGAATCTGTCTATCAAGGAGAGACAAGTCGTGTAGAGGCGATCTCGATCAACCGTTAACCTTCGCGATGCAATAAAAAAAATGTTTTTGAGACCTATGGAACAATCTTTTGAAACGGTTAACCCTTTTAGCGCCTCCGAACGCTTGCCCGAAAAACAGGATCTTCCTCAAGATATGGAGGACCTGACAGATCCGGCTGTTCATCGCGAAAGGTTGTTTTCTCAAGACAAACGTATTTTAGACGCTGTCAGCGCGCTTGCAACCAAGGTCAAATCTTGCCCGCCTGATCCGAAATATCCTGACAATGATCCGGCATTACTCATCGTCGGAGGATTCGCCAGAGATTCATTAATTGGAAAGCACCCTAAGGATGCAGACGTCGAAGTTTATGGTGTCCCGGCAGCACGTCTTGAAGAATTTTTAGATCAACTCTATGGCAATAAAGTAAATAAGGTTGGACGAGCATTTGGTATTTTTAAAGTAGCCCTCGGGGATGGCCTGGATCTCGACATATCAATCCCACGTCGTGAATCTAAGGTGGGTGCCGGTCATAAGGGTTTTGAGATCCATGGAGACCCAGCCATGAGCATCAAAGAGGCGGCTCGACGACGTGATTTTACGTTTAATGCGTTAGCTGTTGACCCACTTACCGGAAAATATGAAGATTATTTTGGAGGGATAGAGGACTTAATATCCAAAACATTACGCGTCACTGACGAAGAACGTTTTCAAGATGATCCACTTCGTGTCTATCGAGCGATACAATTTGCTGCACGTATGGATCTACGAGCAGAAGAGAAGTCATTTGCTCTCATGCAAGAAATGGTAGACAGGGGTGATTTAGATGAGTTATCCAATGAACGAATTACGGAGGAGTGGAGAAAGCTTCTTTTAAAATCAGAGCGCCCTTCAATAGGGCTTCGCTTGAGTAAAGAGCTTGGTATTATTGAGCGTTATTACCCTGAACTTAATCTTACGGATTCTTGGGACTCGCTAGCGCAACGTGTAGATCATGTCGCTGAAACGATACATAATGATGAACATGTCTTTACAGAAAATGAGCAGCTGCAGGCAATGTTAGGGGCTATCTGTTCGATGATAGATAGAAAAGAAAATGAAGCAGTACAGAATTTTTTAAAGAAAACAAGTTTTTCTAAAAAAGATGTCGTGAATCCAATTAATGCTCTTTTGAGCGAGCGGTCTGAACCGCTAAGAATTTGGAAGGCGCTTGAAGCAAATGAGCTATCAGAGAAGCAGTTAGCAAATGAAGTTCGTAAAGTTATTAAGCGAATCTACCCAGCCTCTCTAGAAACGCTACTTGCGCTATCTGGGTCTGGAGATGATCGTCCAGCGCTCTTATTGCGAGAGCAGCTTTCACAAAATCCTGGTTGGCTTGACCCTAAAAAGAACCAGTTAATCAATGGAGCAGATCTGAAGTCGCTCGGCATACCTCCAGGGCCAGAAATGGGAAAGACATTGGCTCTTGTTGAAGAGGCACGCGATCGTGGGGAGATCTCAACACATGAAGAAGCAATAACTTGGCTTTCTGTAAGAAATGGATGAGGTAAACTATAATTCACCTTTATACCCTCTTAAAAAATCTTCACCATTCATCGCGTTTTTTCCTTCGGGTTGCACGGTTTTAAGAGCAAGAATCTTTTGATCTTTACCTATTAGACACGGGAGAGAATCATCTTTGAATTCGCGTAGCTCGGCTTCGAGAATCTTAAGACGTTTACCGTCAGCAAGAGCAATGGATGTGCCTGGCCATGGTCTAAAGGCACGTATACGACGCTCCATCTCTTCGGCTGTCATGGTTTTTGGGTCGAGATAGCCGTCTTCACGCTTTAACATCGAAACAACGGTTGCTTGCTCATGATCTTGCTCTTTGGCAGGAATAACACCCTTGAGATAATCTTGAAGATCACGAATAAGTAAGTTGGCGCCTATTTCAGCTACACGTTCGCCAAGGCTAATTGCATCATCATTTTTGGTGATAGGTGTTGTTTCGATACTGATGATTGGTCCATGGTCCATCTTTGCATCCAAAACCATCAATGAAACACCTGTTTCTGTATCACCATTCGCTATCGCCATATTAATCGGACATGAGCCACGATACTTTGGCAAAATCGAAGCATGGATATTGATAAACTTATTTGGTGCCAAATCTAATACCGTTTGTGGGATAATTTGACCAAAACTCACAACAACAGCAGCTTGAAAGCCTGTGACCGAAAGAGAAAGATAAGCCTCTTCTGATTTTACGCTCTCAAATTGAAAAACAGGCACATGCAATGCTTCGGCCGCCAGTTTAACGGGCGGCGACTGCATCTCGCCTTTACGCCCAATAGGGCGGTCAGGTTGAGTGACAACGCCAACAACCTCAAAGCGCTCGTCATTGACGAGCGCACGTAAAGCCGGAACAGCGATAGATGATGTACCAAAGAAAAGGATTTTAGTGGCTGTGTCCATGGTCGTGGGTATGTGTATCTTTTGCTTTATCAAAAAGAATGCCATCGAGATGGTCTATCTCATGCTGCATCACAATAGCAGGAAAGTCTCGCAACTCGAGGGTTACTTCGCGTCCAAGGCGATTGAGAGCTTTGACCGTTATCTTGCGATGACGTTCTACATCTCCCCAAATCTTTGTGGAGCCATCTTCATTGTAGACGCTAAGACAACCTTCTTCGCTAGAAACTTTTGCTTCTGAGGCCTTGGTCATAACAGGGTTGATATAGCATTCTGGACCGTGTTTGCCGTAGTTCACAACAATGGCGCGGATATTGCGACCAACTTGTGGTGAGGCAATACCAACACCATCCTCAGCGAACATGGTTTCGATGAGTTCATCAAGATAGGCCTGAAACTCAGGTGTAGTGACCTCTTTTGGATCAACTTCTACCGAGCGTTCACGTAAGGTCTTGGTTGGGAGTTTAACGACTTCAAACATATAATTTGCCTTACATTAGCGAAAAAAGGAGATAGGGTCAAGATCAATGTACATCTTTTCGGTGATCAATGACGCGAGTTGGTCTAAGAAGGCTTCGCTTAAACGATTATCTTTTGGAAGAATGTGTAGGCAAAAACGCAAGCTACTGCCTTTGGTACGAAATGGAACCTCAAATGGTCCACGTGTGCTAATAGTGTCACCAAAGATTTTTTCTATACGATGAAGCCAGTCAAAGATCGCGTGCTGCGTACCATCCATAAGCACCTTTATAACCCGTTGCGATGGGGATATTGAAAGAGCTCACGCGTCTTTCGTTCATGTGTTCGCCATTTTGTATACCCTTCTGTTGTGAGCCACGGGCCCCAAAGATGTGCTGATTGTTCAGATGTTTGAATAGAGAGTGAGCCTTCTGCTTCTTGTACGGAGGCAGCTAAACGACGAAAAGCGTGGCAAAGTCTTTCGTTTTTACGAATATCCTCTGCGCCCGCAAGCAGGTCGCCATCCGTAAGAAGGACGATCGCCTTTTGGGGAGAGGACGATCAAGTTCTTCGGCGCTTACACCACGCCACTCGATGGCGATGTCTGGGTGCTTTTCATTCCAGACGCGTTTAAGCCGATCGATGCCAGGCATGCTTTTACCGAGATCAATGCTACTACACTTGCCACATTGCTCTGGCATATAGGTTGATTATTACCACAGCGCTTACAATGAGCCTGGCCTTGATGTGACGAGAGAACATAGTCACAGCGCTTACAGAGCGGTTGCCAACCACAATCACGACAGGTGAGTTTTGCGAGCTCAAATTTTATTGGATGAAAAACAACAGCCGTTGCACGATCTTCGTCTAAAAGCTTTTGGTAAGCGATTTCTTGAATCATCGGGATACGAGAATAGCCAGCACGTTGTCGTATGATGATTTCATGGCGGACATTGATACTTGGCGCTGATTCATCAGAATGCAAAGGGGGATTTAACCCAAACGCACTTACAGAGACACGTTTAAGCTCAGCTAAACGTAATGCGATTTTACGAGCATCAAAACGAGGAGCGAGCTCATCTTGCTTATGGTCGTCTTGCTCAGGGATATCAAGAAAGACATGATCGGCAAATTGTCCAATCCAAGCACCAACACGCGTTGTCACAAGACCTGGCGTTTCTCCGGTGGCAAAGTCTGTCCAGGTACGATAGGCGTCACCTGCATTCAGCTCGCTCGTAAACTGAGGGATATCTAATGACGAAGCAAAATCCACGGCACGATGTTTCCATGGTGTTAAGATCAAGATACGCTCGTTTTTTTCAAGCGCTTCTTTTGCTGCGTTAATGAGTGCCTCTTTTGCTTCTAATCGCCAGGTAGCGTTGATCTCCGTTTTTTTACGTTTTGTTGGATAGCGAACGTTCGTTGTTTTAGGTTTTTTGGGATAATCGCGCAACCAGCTTTTCCAAATGCTTGGCAATGAAGTAAAAGTTTGTTTTGCGAGCCATTGACTAAGCGCGAGCCCGTCTTCAGAAAAATGCAAATCTGCATAAGGTCCAAGAATCGTTTTTAACTCACGAATCGAAGAGCTTTTTGTTTTTTCGAGGACAATCCCCAAGGTCTTGCCTTTGCGAAAGGGGATCCAGACAGCGTCACCCGGTTGATAGTTGCTCTCAGAAGCATAATCAAAAGCATCAACGCCATGGGGCGTTCTCATCACAGGTATGACGCGATACGGCATGTATTAAGCAAGATCAAATCTGATAACGCTATAACCTACGCCAAATGGAGCCTCATATGAGAGCTCGCTTGCTTTTAGGTTAATACCTTCTAAGGCGCCAAGTAAAATAGCTAGCGGTTTTTGGCCACATTGGCCCGCGGCTTCGCATTTAGCTGAGTCCATCTCTAAGAGAGATTGAAGATTCTGTGTAAGCGCAGCTTCTCGGACGGTTGTTTCAAACCAAGCACCCTCTGCTGTTGCACCTTTTGGCGAAGCTTCATTTGCATGATGCGAAAGATCCGCAGAAGCGATAATAGCAATACGATGTGTTTCTTGACGTACGATATTAGCGAGCTCGCGACCAAACTGTGCATGCTCGGCAACGCCAAGCATCGATGTCGAAAGCGGTGCGAGTTTTACATTAGGTAGATGTGTCGTAAGCAGTGAATAAGGGATACTAATACCATAGTCCAGCTCTTCAGATGAACTCAATGTAAAAGGCACTTTGTTATCACGCATCGCGCGATGAATATGATCGAGTAAAAGAAAATCCGCCTTTGCTTCAAAAAGCGGTTCAAAATCCCCAAAGGCTTTTAGTGATCCAATGTATTTTGGAGACATGTTTCCACTAAAAGCATCTGGATACATTTGCGCATGTGGAGAAATGATAATAATCGTATCTGGTTTTGCTAGATAAAGCGCCTGCTCAATTTGTTCGTAGGCTTTTAATGTTTGCGCTAAAGCATCTCGATGTTCTTTTCCAACACTTGGGATAAGTAATGGCGAATGGGGGACCATGGCTGCAAAGACAATCATATTAGTTGTTTGTGATGGTTGAGATGGTGAGTGACGCTTCTTCGGCGGGAGGTGCCTCTGCTGGGGCTGTGTCTAGTGTAAAAGCTTTGCCTTTTTCTGCATTAGCAACAAAGGCGTCTGATACAACGACGACGTTTCGCCACTGCCAACCAACGCGTTCAAAAACTTCACCAGAGACAATAGGTCTTAATTTGCCAAGCTCTACAACATAAACAGCGGGATGTGTAACGCTTCGCACGAGCTCACCGTCACGCAAAGCATAGGGAGCGATGGTTTTGTAGCTATCTACCGTCGCTTGATCAAGGATCTTTGCTTTTCGGCCTTTAAAGTAAATTCCTAACAAAGCAGGGTCGGCGATGCGTTGTTTCGTATCATCTTGCACATACCAATAGTTCTTTTTTGGATCTTGAACCAGCAACCCTGTTGGGTATTGTTTTTCTGAAGAGATATCTGCACCTAGCTCATAAGAGCTGAGGTTCTCATCTTCGATAACGATAATATCATCGGTGATAAAGCCGAGCTTACGAAACACATCTTGGCTTTTGATGAGACGTTTTTTACCATCGGTAAGAAGGTAGAGTTTGCCAGAAGGGGTCTCAACGATGGAGTAATTAGGATATTCAATGCTTTCACCTGTTGGATAGCTGATGAGATCGCTCGTGCTCACTTGGATGATTTTGGATGAATCAATCATGCTATAAGCGACCATCTTAGAAGCGAAAGGTTTTTTTGTGCCAAAGCGGATGAGGTAGATTTGACCATCATCGGTTTGAGCGATGGTGCCGTCGGGGAGTGTGAGCGAAAACCAACGTTGCCAAATACGCCAAAGGTTTAGATTACCATGGATATGTGGCGTATAGGTATAAAGCATGGCCGTTGCATTATTGACCGGTGTTACTGCTGAGCCACTAATAAGCACTGTCTTGCCTGGAGCATGTCCTGAGATAGTGGTACCACGTCCAAGTAGCTGCATGTAGTAGCGTTCGCGATGTTGCTTGGCTGCGTAATCAAGTTGGTTGGCAAAACCTTTAAAATCTTGAATACGTGGATCGTCTTTGGCGCAGCTATCACAAACACCAAAACCAGTTGCCCAATCAAGAGCACGTTGAGTAATGTTTTTTGTTTCTACAAGGCTTTGTTCTTTTTGAAGTAAAACAAGAAGATACTGCGGATTGATGCGATAGCTATTAGCGACTCGCCAAATGACCTCAGCAGGTTCTTTTTCTACGCCATCGATATCGACGACGCGAATTGAATTTAAGCTACCATGCGCCTTTAAGAAAGCACGGATAGAAGCTAGATCCATTCGGGTTACATCAAAAATATCATCGTCCGTTAAGATGGCGTTTGGGTTAAAACCATTCGCGAGGTCAGCGGCGGGGATTTCATAGCCGGCGGCAAAGGCTGGGCTAGCGAGCGACCCTATTTGCGCTGAAATGAGCGTCAGGACCGAGAGAATGACAAAATACCGTTTCATGGGTTAAGGTTATCACAAATGTCTCTCCCCGAGAACAAGAAGGACCGGGTTATTGCCTGGGGACTTTTTGCCGCTACCTGGCTGGTTGGCTCGTCTTTGCTATGGTTTGGCGGTAAGACACTTTCGTCACCAGATGAGACGGCTGTACTCATCACCGCAAAGCATATGGCTAGCACCTATAGTGGTGCACTGGAGGAACCGCTCGTGGCTCAGGCAGGATGGCTTCATCCGCGTAGTTGGGTATCTCAGGGTGAGGTGATTGTGCCGGTGGGCTTTTTGGGTTGGCCTTGGGTACTATCATTGTTCATAATTATTTTTGGTACAGCGCTTACAAAGTGGGTGAGTGTCGGTATTGCTGCAAGTATCGTCCCTGCGATGTATGTGCTTTTGCGTAAAGCGTTTTCACGCCCGGGTTCATTGCTCGGTATCTTGGTACTGCTTTGTTATCCGCCGTTTCAACTTTATCTCAATCGTAGTTTGTTTCCGAATCCATCCATCATTGCCGCTGTATTATGGTTAACATACGCAATGCAGTCTAATACTAAATTGGACACAAATAGTACTCAATTAGAAAAAAGGTCAGTTATTGCAAAGTATTTTGTTTCGGGGGTGCTATTCGCTTTGATCTGTATCATTCGTCCTATTGAGCTCTTTTGGATAGGGCCATGGTTACTGGGTGTTCTAGCAGCACAAGGTCATCTTACGAAAAAGAGCTTGCGCTCATTGCTTCGTCAAAAAACACCTTTATGTGCTGTGATCGCAGGTTTGATGATTGTCCTTTTGCCTATGGGCATCATAACGACCCGTACCTATGGGGCGCCTTGGCGTATCGGATATTTCTTACGTGATAATAGCGTATCTTTAGTCGGAACGGATCAAATAGTAAGTGAGCAGAAAGGTCAGAGCGTTGTATCGCTTTTTGCCTTCGGTGTTCATCCTCGTAATATCTGGTGGAATATCAAATCATTTGCTCTTGGCTATGCCTTGCCTTGGACGATAGTACTAACGGTCATCTCGCTCTATTATCTGTCACCTTGGATTCAGGTGAGTATCAAATACCGCAAGAAACTTCGTAGCGTATGGAAGGAAATTGTCTTGCCGGATTATCGATTTATAGCAGCGGCTCTTGGTCTTGGATTATTAGTCGCTTATTACGGCAATGGTCTTTACCAAGATCATATTCGCCCAGGTTCAATAACAGTAGGAAACTCTTTTTTACGTTACCTATTGCCCGTAGCTTTGCTGTCAGCATGGGCGGTAGCGTGGTGCTTTGATCGCATTGATAAACAGTATCAAAAAGCGCTCATCATTTTCGTGGCATGTGTATCACTCTTTGGAGGTTATCACGCGATTCTTGGTGATGATGAAGCAATCGTGTCAGTCATCCGTTCTACACGTCTCAATGATCAGACACGAGAGAAAACGGCAGAGGTCTTACCTCAAGGAGCGATCGTTTTTCGGATCGTTCAGATAAGATTTTCTTTCCTGATTATCGCGCTGTTTCGCCCATGCCTCCTATTGAGCAAATCTCAAAAGCTCTAGAGCAGATTGATACACCGTCAGCATATTATTCACGTCCATTATCACAAAAACAAAAAGATGAGTGGCGCGCGCAGGGGATGCAGCTCGAAGAGCTTTTCGCTTTTGATCGTTTTGTATTGTACCGTATCCAGTATCTCCGATGAGTGAACTGTCATTGTTTGCGCGCAGTCTTATGCGCTTCGTTGCTTGGACACTTTGTGCAAGCGTTATTGCCTTTGTATTATTGCAACAGTTTCCGCCATCAGGAATGATTGAGAAATCCTTTCGCTTTGATGGGAGTAGTATTTGGCTGTATCCATTTCAACCTGGCGAGCGTGTTACATCACCTGGCAAGCAACCAGATCAATGGGTGGGGCAACGTATTACCGCTGAGCCTGTTTATACAACGGTGCGTTTACCAGGGCCTTTTGATCGGCTCGAAGTCGCCTTTGATATTCGCGCAAAAGATCAGCCACTTGCAGAACTCGGGATATTGCGTGATGAAGAAGCATTTCAATTTGAGTATAAGCCATTTTTTAGCGAGCAATTAACCAAGGGATGGCAAGAAGCCGAGTATCAAGGAGTGCATGGTTTTATTCGTAATGACGGCGTGCCTTCGGATCTTCTTTCAAAAGATCCGCAACGCGTTTTGGTTTGGGGAGCGGATTCTCCAAAATTTGAACTAAATGATACGGTGCCACTTTCTCGTTCGATTGATATCAATTTACGCGGGACACATGAATTTTGGATCGTGCCAGTAGATGGTGTGATTGACATGAGCTTTGTTTTACAAGACGCTAATCGTGCACGTGCAGGGACGCAAAATGTATCGGCATTTGTCTTACGCAAGGGGAGCGAAATCATCTTAACGGAGCCCGTGTCTGTAAGTGGATCTTTGGATGCAAAGATGAGCCAACCATTTACCAAGCGTATTTTTGCTAGCGGATTATCTTCTGGGATTTATCGGTTAACCTTTCAATCAGATGATGATTTTTTCATTCGTCATATTGAGTCTTCAATGCGACGCTGGGTCGTCGGTCCGCGTTTTTATGCGGGAGATTCGGTGGGGTATAAAGAAGGTCAAGCATCAACAACTTGGCTCACAAATTCGCAACATATTACCGCCGAAGTGCGTCATGCGGACTCATTACAAACCATTTCGTTTGGCGCATTACGTCAGCCTATCGAAAGAACGCATACGGTTTACGCCTTATCACGTGATGCAAAAGACGTATCTGCGCCATGGCTCACTGTAAGTCAACCGCTTAGCAATATTCGTATTATTGGAGATGGTTATTTTGCTGTTGATGAACAAGCCGCATTTGTCCCAACGCTACGACGATTAACGGCAGAAACAAAACCTTTAGAAGAGGGGATTATAGCGATCCGCACGCCTTATAAAACGCCAATTAGTCTAGGTGATAATTGGTATCAAGTCTCAACGTTCTTTGATTTACCCGATACATCAGAATCTCAAAAACTTTCACTAGGATTACCGGGTATCGAAAGTCGTTTAGGCGCTTTTGATATTCGTTCTGTAAGATTAAGATTCACGCGTCCGTCACTGAGCGCTCAAGAATTCTGGCAAACAATAAAAGCTGAAGCCCGCCGTGCGTATAAGCGCTTACAATAATATGCTCATCATACAATATGCAAAGTTTTTTCTACGTGCCCTCGCTGAGGGGGGTATTGTCGTTTGTGCATTGCTTGTCGCAATCGAGTGGCTTCTCCCAGGCTCTGTATTGCCCTATATACCGTTGCCCGTCTTGATCATGGGGGTTTTGACGCTTTGCTTCTTTGCACGCGGCCAGGGCGCATTAGCAGGCTTTCTCGTGGCGATGTTTTTAGCGCTTATGGGTATCATGCTTTTTGCTAGTATTCTTCTTGGCGCTGGTTGGCATGCATTTGGTGTTCTTGGAGCAATTGCCATAACCTTTGTATTCATTCTTTATTACGCTTATGAAAAACACCCAACTCTTTCTTGATATTATCGCTGGTAAAATCCCATGCGAAAAAGTGTATGAAGACGATCACGTCTATGCCTTTTTAGATATTCATCCTACAAATAAAGGTCATGTGTTAGTTGTTCCGAAGAAGCACTCAGAGAATCTCGTTGATATTGATAACGAGACGCTTAGCGCTTTGATTATCGCCGTGAAAAAAATCGCCGCCGGTGTCATGCAAGCAACTGGAGCTCAAGGATTCAATATCATCCAAAACAATAATGAAGCAGCGGGACAAGTGATTTTTCACACCCATTTTCACATTATTCCACGTTTTGAGAATGACGGATTCAAACATTGGCCAGGCAAACCGTATGAAGAGGGAGAGGCAAAAGAGGTGGCAGAGAGTATAAGGGCGTCGCTGTAGAGTCACGAGGAAAAAATCATCCCCCGGCCCCTTTCTTTGTTTATATAAAACGCATTGACGTTAAGGGTATTATAGTCTAAAAAAGACGGGATTTTGTACTTTTCGACAAAGAGGTAGTCATGAAGCGGCTCATAGAATTTTTGCGTAGCGCATTCTTTTTTCGTGAGAACGAGTCGGTATTAGGGTCTCACAAGAAATCCCCGTATCGGGATCCCCCGGAGGGATGGGATAACCAGCGGCCCGTACTAAATGCGAGTGTGGTGGCTACGCTGAGCAAAGACGCATACAGAGTCTCAGATGTTTTTCTTCTCGATCAAGATCGACTCATGTCGTGCAAGAAGAGTGATTGTCCTTGCGAGGAGCATGAGATGGTCAGCTACTGGCTGCTCAAAGGTTCAATGCTAAAGATTATAAAGGTTCTCTCGGCGGACACTTATCGTGTGGTGCACAGAATCACTGACAGGTGTCACCACAGATACCAAGATCGATATATTCCCTTGACCTCTTCAGATGAGAGTGAGAAAAGATATGCTAGTGACGATCATGATTTTGCGCCAGACCGTCAAGAATTTATTGTAAATCTTGTAATGCTTTCTCACATGGAAAAAAGGGAGCGCTATGATACAGAAGGCCTTGTAGGTGCTTAGTTCCGCTGCTGCCGTAGACATAACGAAAAAACGTTCGTCTACGGCGTTTTTGTTTGTGCTAAATACATTGACAATGGTGTAATTTTACGCTAGATAAGTGTGGGTCTTGTACTTCTACAAGAGAGGTGATCTTGGCGAACTTCGTTGCGTCCTTGAGCAGAATTGTATTTTTTGGCGTAAATCAAAGCCCTGTTTACAAGGGGATAGAAATTATCGCGAAAAGCCGATTGGCTTTATGCCGGATCAAGTATCCTTCGCTGAAGGGACTTGTGCTTCTACGTACAACGATTCTCCCGATAGGCCCATACTTATTGGCGATGAATTTGTCACGCTTATAACCTATGGAAATACCTCTACTGATGAGAAGAGTACGAGGGATGAGGTAAGCGCAAAGCATTTATCTGCAAGGAGTGTCGTTATTATGAAGGGATCGGTGTTGACCGTCATCAGTATCGATAACTTCAAGGATGTGGTGTTTTTGCGCCTTTCTCTTTCTGCTAAGTTACAGTTACGCTATAATGCTCATCTAGCAGATTCTTCTGTGGGAGTTGTTGGAGACGATGGTGAGCTTATAAGAAACCCTGCTATTCCTGGCTCAATCATTTGTTTCATGAAAGATGCTCTACGAAGAGAAATGAGACAGACGGATTATGGGCGGCTGTAAAAGCAATGCTATCAGAGCCGTAGACAAGCTATATGCGAATCTACGGCTTTTTTGTTTGATGCTTATTCAAGATCCAAACTCCACACGCCTGTCTTACCGTCTTTTGTTCCAAGAATAATGAGATGATCATTTACCGTCGCGAGATCCGTAATAGACTCAAAAGAGGCGAGCTCTGTCCGTTGTCTGCCATCGCGATTATCAAGTTCAAGTGCAAAAACTTGCGTCTTGGTTGCGTAAAAAATTGTACCTGCTTTTGGATGCCAATCAGCGCTAATAATAGCATCACTATTACGCACAAGAAGTTCAGGATTTTGGTCGATTTGCCAAAGCCAGAGCTCATTTTGATTGAGTACGAGAGCCGTTGGAATATCGGTGTTTAATAGCCAAGACTGTATTTTGCCGTAGCTTTCTTGTGCGACAGAGCTTTTATTTTTTACGGCTAGCAAGCGCTGCCCATCCTCTAGTAAGACAAAATCTTCCTCTATGCTATGAATAAGCCAATTGCCACGAGGAAGCGAGAAAGCGCGGTTCGTGTCGTTATTCCAGGTGAGGAGTTGTAGGTTGGTGCTGGTGCTTTGCGTTAGTGTCACAGGAGCAAGTTCGTCATTGCCGTCTGTAGTCACGATACTCGAGAGCTGTTTACTACGCGGATCATAGGTATAGCGACGTTCGCTATTTAAACCCGTAAGTAGATCATTGTGCCAATGGTATTCGCCAGGAGGGAGTTTGTTTTGATTTGTTGTAGAGCGAATATCTACCCAGTAGCTATCGTCGGAGGATTCAATATTGGCAACAACGGCATCATCAGCTTCATTCCAATCCACTGAATGGACCGGTGTTTTAGAGGTAAGCTGAATACGTCGAGACAAGTTATCATTATCAAAAACAAGTAATTCTTGAGAAGTGGTTGTGCTTTCGGCAACAACAAAACGTTGCTTCTTGTTACTGCGCGAAAGAAGTTCGGTCGTTGATTCTAAGAGAAGTTTTGGTTCGGCTTGTTTCCAAAGGTAGACTTTATTTGCAAACGTCACTTGCTCGGCTTTTACCTCTAAACGTTTATTCCATGAATGGTAGCCTGCTCTTTCAAAGCGCACCTGATAAGTGCCGGGATTCATGTTTTGGATGGTAGAAGCTGTTTTTTCTGCACGCTCCTGATCATTTAAAAAGATGCGTGCACCTCCAGGGGTAGTATCTAAGATAAGGGTGCCATTGCGCTCAATGACACGTTTATTTGGGTTTAGGCGATACCCTGCGGTATAAAAGAGTAGCGTGGGCGCGAGAACAATAAAAACAATCACAAAAACCCAAGGGATAATGCGCCGATGAAATGGCGGCTGACGGCGAGATCTCGACATGATGATGGGTAAAGGATACACTTTTTTCGATCCAATATGAAATTTGCAATAAAAGGCGGCCGTCGTCTAAGCGGAAACGTGTCTATTTCAGGCGCAAAGAACGCAATCGGACCATTAGTTGCAGCATCACTCCTTGTGAAAGGACCGGTGCGTTTTACCGATGTCCCTCGCTTGAGTGACCTTCAACAACTTCTTGATATTATCGCTGGTATGGGTGGTAAGGTTGAGTGGACAGGGGAGAATGAGCTCACGATCGACACGAAAACCATCAACCCAGCCAAGCTTGATAAAGCGGCGATGAAGCGCATGCGCTTTTCTATTTTGCTTCTCGGTCCAATGTTGGCGCGCTTTAAGTCGGTTGCTGTATCAGAGCCAGGCGGTTGTACGATTGGCAATAGACCTATCGACACACATTTGTTTGCGCTTACAGCTCTTGATGCGACAATCGAGCCAGATAAGCATGGCGATCAATATGTCATGAAGACAAAAGGCCTAAAAGGCGCCTATATCATTTTGCCAGAGTTTAGCGTGACGGCTACAGAAAACTTAATTATGGCGGCATGTTTAGCAAAAGGCACGACTTTCATTCGTTTAGCTGCGGCTGAACCCCATGTGCAAGATCTTTGTCGTTTTTTGGTTGCATGTGGTGCGAAGATCAAAGGCATTGGCTCGCACGAATTAGAGGTTAAAGGCGTTGGCTCACTTAAAGCACCTCGCAAAGCATGGAGTGTTGTTCCGGATATGTTAGAGGTCGGTACATTTGCTGTGGCGGCTGCATTAACGAAGGGTGATATCACGATGTCTCCGGTTGTGCCTGAACAGCTTGATGCCATCCGCTCGCTACTCACCAGAATTGGGGTAAAGCACGAACTTATCGGCAAGAACAAATTTCGTGTTCAGGGCGTTGGTCGCATGGAAGCCGTGCCAAAAATCCAAGCACTTATCTATCCTGGCTTTCCTACTGACTTGCAAGCCATCTTTGGTTTATTAGCAACGCAGTGCCAAGGAACAACCATGGTACAAGATCCGCTTTTTGAATCACGTATGGGATATGTGAGTGAGCTTATTAAGATGGGAGCAAATGCAATTGTCGCTGATCCGCATCGCGTTATCATTACAGGTCCAACACCACTTAAGGGTACGGAAATTCGTTCATTAGATTTGCGCGCCGGTGCAACCATGGTACTGGCAGGTATGCTCGCTGATGGCGAAACCATTATTCATAATGCCGAGCTCGTTTATCGTGGGTATGAAAAACTTGATGAGCGTTTACGTAGCCTTGGTGCAGACATTGAAGTTATTCACGACGAAACATCAAACACTCTATGATCTCTAGCTATCCTCCAGTTTTACCTCCAACGCCACCAAGTAAGCACAAGCCTTGGATGACGCTTACCGCTATTTTTATTGGCGGTCTTGTTATAGGTGTCGTTGCAGGTAAAGCCAGCGTTTCAAGTTCTGCTGGTTTAAACTCAACCTCTACGGCATTTGGTGGTTCTGTATTGGGTATCGGGCAATCAGCGCCTAATAGCATTGATAAGGATGTTGAATTTAAACAATTTTGGGAGGTGTGGAGTAAGTTAAAAGAAAAGTACTACGAAGATACGGTGACAGATAAGCAAATGTTCTATGGTGCTTTAGAGGGTTTGGCAGGGAGTATGGGAGATCCGTATACAATGTACTTTGATCCAAAAGAAGCAAATGATTTTCAACAGGCTTTATCAGGTACGTTCTCAGGGATTGGTGCCGAGATCGGTTTGCGTGATAATCATGTCACGATAATCGCGCCATTACCCGAGACTCCAGCAGAACGAGCTGGCCTTAAGTCGGGGGATATCATTGTGGATATCGATGGCACAGACGCAACGGGTATGAGCGTAGAAGAAGCTGTTACCAAAATTCGTGGAGAAAAGGGGACTAAGGTAGTTTTGAAGATTTACCGTCCATCAACAAAAAATGACCCTTATAATGTAGAAATTGTACGTGAGACGATCCAGGTAAAGAGCGTTCGAGTGAAGTGGCCAGAAGAGCAGATTGCGGTCATCGAAGTAACGAATTTTAATACAGACACAAAAGAAGGCTTTGATAAGGCTGTTTCGGAGGTCTTGAAGAAGGATCCAAAAGGTATTATCCTAGACCTCAGGAATAATCCAGGTGGATTCCTTGATACCGCCGTAGCAATGGCGGGCGAATGGCTCGGAGATTCGATCATCGTGAAAGAGCGTCGCCAAGGACAAATAATTGAGCAGCTTCGTAGCTCGGGCAATGCCCGCTTACGAGGCATTCCGACCGTTGTCTTGGTTAACCAAGGCTCTGCCAGCGCGTCCGAAATCGTTTCGGGTGCCTTGCAAGATGAAAAAGCAGCAACGGTTGTCGGTATGAAAACGTTTGGTAAAGGATCGGTGCAAGACTATCTGAATCTTTCTGATGGTTCTGCGCTTAAGGTCACTATTGCTGAATGGCTCACTCCATCTGGAAGAACCATTAATAAAACAGGTCTCGAACCCGATGTGGTCGTAGATCGTACTGAGCAAGATTATGAACAGCAAAGAGACCCACAACTCGAAAGAGCCCTCGGGATCCTCAATGGCACCGCGACCAGCTCGCCAGCCACAGCCGCGGACTCCAGCGCATCGAACAGCGCAGAGTCAGCCGCAACGGAAACCGGGTCCTCGAACGAAATTTCGCACTGAGCTATCTGCCGGCGGGATTATTTTTCGTCGCAAAGCAGGCTCGGTAGAAGTCTTCTTTATCAAGGATCCATATAATCGCATGACCTTTCCAAAAGGCCATCAAGAATTAGGGGAGTCTTTAGTAGAAACAGCTGTGCGAGAAATCAAAGAAGAAACAGGTTTAGAAGGTTTGCGCTATATAGCCCCTGTTGGCCGAACGCTCTTTCGTTTTCGTAGAGAGGGGACGACCATCGAGAAAACCGTTTATTTCTTCTTATTTGAGGCACCATCAGATGCACAAGAGGTATTAACAGGTGAGGGTGCGATTTGGGAGGCTCAATGGGTGAAAGTTGATAAGGCCTTTGCTACAAGCGGGTATCGAAATCTTGATAGGTTGCTCTCTAAGGCTTTGCGTATTGTCTTTCATGAAGGTAAACAGTCACAAAAACCCGTTGCGCGAGGATATGCCGATGGACAAAATAGACGTCGTCCTAGGGTTATATTTTAAACGAATGCTTATCAACAAGCATTCGTTTGTTTTTTATGTTAATATGAGTAAATGCTCAAAGTGAAGCTCTATCTCATTTTAGGAAGTCTTGGTTTATTGTTTACCGCGGGGCCAGTATTGGCGTCTGAATCTGTTATTGATCAGAATTTTTTCGTTCCAAAACCGATCTTTACAGACACACGTCCTTTGCCTACGCCAACGCTTATATTGTCGCCTGTAACATCAGCGCCAAAGACTGCGCCTACAGCACCTGCAGTATACTCAGGTCCTTTTGTGCCTCCTCCTATTTTTACAGACACGCGTCCATTGCCAACACCGGGGACGTCAGTGTCACCGACATTACCTTCAAATCTACCAAAATTATTGCAGGTAGCATTAAACGCACAATCAACCTTAGAGCAGGGCGTGAGCTTAACGGCGGTTACACGTAAAAATCTTACGCAAATGCAACAGCCGCGAGAAATATCTTTTGTACTTTATGATACACAAACAACCGAAGTTGTACGTGTTGATGGTCTTTTTGATGGCAAGTCTTGGAAGCCGGTTACCTACACATCGCCAAATTTTCCTGTAATGACCGTTAAGGTGAGTGGTTTGGCGAGCTATACCTACTCATTTCCAGGTAACCGTTACATTATGATGGCGGTTCGTTATCCTCGTTGGACCGAGGTTTTGAGTGCTGGTAAACGTATTGGTGTTGATGAGCAAATTGCGATCAAGACACCGTATCAAAAAGAATTTCAAACTCCTGACGTAGCTTCTGCAGGTGCTGATATGCTCAATGCTGTCGCAGATGCCGCTATCGCGGATCTCTCTGCGCGTAACGTCATTTCAAGAGCTCAACCAGGTCAGAAGCTCGCAAGCGTTGCTGATAAAAATATGCTCTTTACTCTTTATGTTATTGAGCACTCAAGTTTAGCTGCTGTCCAAGCAAATCCGGATGCAGCTGTTGAGCGATTTCTTGTGAACTATGCTATCAATCCAAAAACAGCGTATAGCAATCAATCATCCCATATGGGTGCACAAGGCATCGCGCAGTTTATGCCAGCAACCTACACGGGTTTAGCAAAACACACTGAGCTTGGGCTTATTCAAGATGTACAACAAGGCACGAGTGATCATGTAAATATTAGCAAAGCCGCCTTTGCGCTTATGGATGCGATGGAAGCAGATTTGCCTGATAGTATTTATGCGGCAGGGTCTATTCGTCTTGCCGAAGCGATTGCTGGTTCATATAACGGTGGTAGTAATCGTGTAAAAACGCTCATTGAGCGCGATGTCTGGTACGACCAAATCGATGGTGTCTTGCAACGTCACCAAGTAAAAGCGCGTTCGCGTGTACCAACCGAAACACTTGATTATGTAAAAAAATTACGTCTGGTTTTACCCGCTGTAAAACGTAAGACACAGCCAATGCAGATCTAGTGTCATAAGCAATATCAAGTAACGTTATAGTAGTTGTAGATATTATTCTTCATTTTTTACTATGAAAAAACAAATGGTTTTTCCGCTCCTTCTATTAGTAGCGATAGCAACTTCTGTAGCAGCCGCTCCTGCAACCGAAGCGGCGATCTTTCGTACAACAAAAGGAATCAAAATTACACGCTTAAAACAAAGCCAGGCTTTTGGTTCAATCGCGAACTCTAGTAATGGCAGTGTAACGTCCGCTGGACGATCTGCGATACCAGAAGTTGTTTCTCCGATGGGTGGTGGTATTGCGCCAAGTATGCTGGATAGCAAAATGATTGCTCCATATCCTGGCGAAGACCGTGATTATACGCAACTAGAAACAGATTATCACTGGGCAGGGGAGTTGCCTTCTATGCCTGCGTCAGCCGATGTCTATCATGTTATTCGTGCAAAAATCGACACAGGTCTTACAAAATCTCTTCTTAAGTCCGCAGGCCTACCTTCGTCATTAGCGGATGCATTAAATGATGTGCAATCACTCAATGCTTCATGGAAAGGGAAGAACGGTATTACTTGGAACTTTGACGCAACAAGCAATAATCTTTCGTGGTGGAAAGAAAATACCTTACCACAAGACGCCGAGGGTCAGCCTACGCTCGACAAAGATCGTGCGATCAACGTTGCCCAAGACTTTGTAAAAGCACATGGTCTATCATCCTACGTTACAACAGCGCCTGAACTTGAAAACGCGCCTTGGATTATGCCGCTCATGGAGCAATCATCCATGCCATGCCCAGTAACACGTTCAGAAGGTGTCACAGCTTCAGAGTCTGATGCGATGCCAATAATGATCGAGCCATCCGTTGAAGAAAAAATTGCGCCATGTTTCTGGTACCCACGTACGGTTAATATTGTTTATCCTGATAAACGTGACGGTAAGCGTGTTACCGATGCTTGGTCTGGGTATCCTCAGCAAGCTCTAACAGTCACGGTCTCACTCGATACGTATGAGGTTACAGGAGGTTATGCAAATCTTCCTACATCCCTCGAAGCCTCATCTTATCCGATGATCGATAAAGGCGCTGTAGAAGAAGTGCTTAAAAACGGCGGTCGTTCTCCATACTATGGTTGGGGCAAAAAAGGCACTCGTGTTCAGATCCAATATGATGCCTTTGAACTCGTGGTGATGCGTTACGACTCCTGGAAAGACAATAAAAATGAAACCTACTTTGTCCCAGCGTTGCTTGCGACAGGCAAGGTAGACGCGGGTGATGGCAACGGTCTAAATGATTATCGTACCATCGTGCCGCTCATCAAAGCAGAATTTTTAGAAGATGTCCCAAGCCCAATCATGTACATGAAGGGAGATGTGACAAGCGGCTCCGAAGGTACAGTGACAAATATGATGGCCCCAGCGCCAGACAGTGCACCAGTGCCAGCAAGATAAGAAAACAAAAACATCTTTCCAGAAATGGAAAGATGTTTTATACTCCGCTTTTCTATGATGACACGCCAACAAGTAGAGCAGCTCGTCGCAGAGCGCATCCCAGGTACACGCAAAGGCTCAGATGAGCCAGCCTATCTACACTCTATTCGCGTTGGTCAAACGGTGGAGAAATTTGGCTATAGCAAACCGGTGATTATCGCCGCCATTCTTCATGATGTGATTGAAGATGGGGGAGTAACGTATGAAGAGCTCGAAAAGCTTGGTTGTACCGAAGAAATTATCGAACTCGTCACCCTCTGCACCCACGACGACATGATCGAAGGCGGCGATGGTCGCTGGGTCGATATGATGGCCGGCCTCGTTCACGCTTATAATCCTGACGCATGGGCAATTAAAATAGCTGACGCTTGGGACAATATGAAAGGTGCCGAAACCATGGACCCTACCCGCCGCCGCTTCTTGCGCCAGGCCAAGGCCCCGATGCTCGCGGCCATCTCACATGACCTTATGAAAGACACGGCGATCTGGAAGGCGTACAAAGAAGATCTTGAGATCTATCGTGACCGTGTATAAAAATCACAAATTAAAGCCCCGCATCGACAG
The DNA here is from genome assembly GCA_023898425.1 of Candidatus Nomurabacteria bacterium. Taxonomy (NCBI): domain Bacteria; phylum Candidatus Nomuraibacteriota; species Candidatus Nomurabacteria bacterium. The sequence continues at coordinate 554,070 of CP060222.1, read as the reverse complement.
ATAGTCTTTGCGGGGCGGTTCTAGTTTATGCTGTAAGGAGGATCATCCTTGAAGCATTGGATTACTTCGCAGGACAGTTCATCATGGAAGTCGTCCATCTCATTCTTCTGGTTCGTTTGGGGATATGCCGGGGTTCTGTAGATGCCCCCGCTCGTGTTTGTAAGTGGCTCGGGCTCTGTGCGTCCACCCATGAGCCGATTCATCATCTCTCGAGTTGTCTGCGAGAGCATGTTAAAAAACCTCGAGATCATTCAATACTCCTGGTATCGATTTGCAACGTGAATGTGCAAAAACGTAGAGAGATCATAGCAGATTTTGCGTAAAATGTCAATATAATACAAATCCCACCTAAGCGGTGGGATTTCGATATATTGCGGTAATTTCTCTTTTTGGTGTGCCATCTTCTTGTGTGCCAAACGTCAGATGATGTTGATTTGGATGGCGAAGTTTGGTGCTATTGCTAATCGCTTGATCACCTCCCAAAGAAAATCCGATATGGGTATGAAGCATGTCTGAATCATGTTCATGAGAAGGACCCCAAACGATCACGTCACCTTCTTGAGCTTCGGTGACAATGGTCCAACCAGATTCGAGGAGATCTTTTTCGATGCCTTTTACCGTAAGATGTGGTTGTTTGATATATTGAAAACGAAAGAGGATCCACGAGACATAATTACCACAAGCGATATCACCGCCTTTGAGCGCATCAAATAATTCACCTTGCTCATTTTCAAGATAAAACTCCTGAAACATCTGCGAGCCAAGGCTGTTTTTGATTGCAAAAAGATAGCTGGCAAAAACCGCCTTTGAACTCAAGATGGGTTTGAATGACTCCATAGGTCTCTATGATACCAAATACTTCTTAATGCTGTTGAGTGTTTGGGCTTTTTGTTCGGCGAGTGAGCCATGAGCTAGGTCAGTTACAAAGCGAGCCTGTTCTTGATTACCTGTTGGCAAAAAGTCTTTTGTGACTTCTATAGCGCTATAGGGAGCATGCGCATGTAAATCTGCCTGCCACAATGAGCCACGTTGTTGCAAGAGTAAGATCGCCTTGGTATTTGGCGTGTAAGAAAGGAGCTCTCGTAAGAGTCCGTCTAAAGCATTCGTATCGGCTTTTAATTCTAGGAGATCTGTATCGGTAATAAATGTCCAAGCAAGACCGGTAGTTTGGTCTTGTTCGAGTCTTGCAAGAGCGCGTCCCCAAAGTTGTAAGGCGGTAACAGAATGTGTGCGCCATAGTGTTTGCACAATCTCCTGACGACGAGCACCTTTTTCAAGCAAAGCAGAGGAGCGTTCGAGGGTTTTACCTGAGAGATGTGGCGTACGGAAACCTTTTGTTGCTGCGATCATACCCGCAAGAAGCGCTGTGGCAATATCAGCAGTTAATTGCTGTGGGTTCCATGCTTCAAACAGCGTATAGAGTGATTCGCAGGCAGAGGATCGCGTTGGATTTACAAGGTTAATTGTACCCCATTGTTCATTAGCAGGAGACGAGTCGATATTAATGGTGATGATTTCTTGTAGCGTATTGAGCTCGTGTTTAAAGATCGGCTCAAGACTATGGCGATCAGGGGCTCCTACAGCAATAACAAGGTCATAGCGTGCATCACCACTCATGAAACCCACGTCTTGTGGCTTCCAGGCTCCATGCTTTGGCACAACCGTGATATCAAGCGCGCCGTCACGTACGTCATAAGAGAGCTCAGAAAGAGGTGTCTCTTTGACATTGAGTGTGATTTTTAACGAGCGCAAAGAACCAAGACGCGTAGCGATTTCAGCACTTTTTGGTAAATACGATGGATAGAGCTTATTTTCAAAATCAGGAATGACAATATCAAAAGATTTATTTTGATGTTTAAGCCAAAAAGCGAGGGCCAGAACACTACAAAGATCATCTACCGAATGGGCCGTTCGGGTAATAAGGAGAAGATGTTTTGAGCGGCCGATTGCTTCGATCGCTTGTTGTTCGAGATTAAGGGCCATCAACCTTCAAGCTATAGAGGTTTTGCCCTTCTGTCAATCAAATGACCCATTCACAAAACCTGTATTCTTCGCTATATTTCGCAGTATTCCTATGTCTGTATTTGAATCGTTTCCGAAGGCGTATCAAGCCAACGAGGTAGAAGATCAGTTAAATGAGCTCTGGGCGAAGTCAGGATATTATAATCCAGATTTATTGCCTGACCGTAATCAAGCAGGGGAGCCGTATTGTATCGTAATGCCACCTCCAAATCGTACAGGCACCCTGCATATGGGGCATGCCACTATGCTTGCGATTCAAGATACGTTAATGCGCTTTGAACGCATGCGTGGCAAAAAGACGCTTTGGGTACCGGGTACCGACCATGCGGCTATCGCCACCCAAGTGAAAGTCGAACAACTCCTCATGAAGGAGGGTTTTAAGGATCCACGCAAAGAGCTTGGTCGTGAAAAATTCTTAGAACGCGTGGTTGCTTTTGCGGATGATTCTGCGAATACCATTCGTACTCAAGTTAAAAAGATGGGTTCTAGTTGTGATTGGTCACGCGAAGCCTATACCTTTGACGAAGAACGCAATGCAGCGGTCAATCAGATTTTTCTTTCGATGTACGAAGATGGTTTGATTGAGCGTGGCTTTCGTATCGTTAATTGGGATCCACAATTTCAAACAACGTTATCTGATGACGAAGTACAAACAAAAGATGTTAAAGCAAAACTCGTTACGTTTAAATACGATAAAGATTTCCCGATCACAATTTCTTCAACACGCCCTGAAACTAAGTTTGGTGATACAGCGGTTGCTGTGCATCCAACAGACAAACGTTATGCGCAATACGTCGGTAAAACGCTTTCAGCAACGTTTTGTGGTAAGCCAATAGAATTAAAAGTTATTGCCGACGAAGCCGTTGATCCTGCATTTGGTACAGGTGCACTTGGCGTGACGCCAGCGCATTCGATGATTGATGCAGAGATGGCAACGCGTCACTCGCTTCCAACGATTCAAGTCATCGATCAAGCAGGACGCATGATGCAAAATTGTGGTGAACATTTTGCTGAACTCACGACCGAAGAAGCACGCATAAAAGTGATCGCAGATTTAGAAGCAGCTGGTCTCGTAGAAAAAATAGAAGAGGTTGACCAGGCGCTACCAATCGCTGAACGCGGCGGCGCGACGGTTGAGCAATTACCGAGCCTTCAGTGGTTTGTTCGTGTGAACAAAGAATTTACTCTAAAGCGTGACACCTTAAAACAAAAGGCAGGAGAGACAACAACGCTTAAGCGTTTGATGCAAGATGCTGTACGAGGCGGCTCAATCACTATCGTTCCTGATCGTTTTGAAAAGGTGTACTTTCATTGGATCGATGGTTTACGCGATTGGTGTATCTCTCGTCAGATCTGGTTTGGACACCGTATTCCGGTTTGGTATAAGGGCGACGAACAGGTGGCTTCGGTTGAACCACCTGGAGAAGGGTATGTTCAAGACGAAGACAGTCTCGATACCTGGTTCTCTTCTGGATCATGGAGTTTTTCGGCACTTGGTTGGCCAAATAAAGAAGTCTGGGAAAAGAACAAAACGTTTCATCCAACAAATGTCCTTGAAACGGGTCGTGATATCTTGTTCTTTTGGGTTGCTCGCATGGTCCTCATGTCGACCTATGCGATTGGCGAAGTCCCATTTAAAGACGTTTATCTTCATGGCCTCGTTATGGATGATCAAGGACGCAAAATGTCTAAGTCGTTAGGCAATATTCTTGATCCTCTTGAGCTTATCCCAAAATACGGCACTGATGCCGTGCGTTTGTCATTGATGATGGGTACAGCTCCAGGGCAGGATACGCGTCTTTCTGAAACCAAGATCGAAAGCTTAAAACATCTCGCAAATAAGCTTTGGAACATTAGTCGTTTCATGCTTTCCCAGATCCATCCCCCAGTCCCTTCCTTTGGTAAGGAAGGGGAGCCTGCAGAATCCTCCTTGCCAAAGGAGGGCAGGGAGGATCTCTCACTCGCTGATCAATGGATCAAAGCACGCTTTGCAGAAACGGCATCGTCTATCACGAAGAAGCTTGAAACTTATCAATTCAGTCTCGCAGCAGAAGAGCTTCGTGATTTTACCTGGAATGATCTAGCGGATTGGTATCTTGAGATTGCAAAAGTCGAAGGTAATAAGTCCGTTATCTTAAAAGAGCTGCTTTCGGGCATGTTGCGGCTTTGGCATCCATTTATGCCATTCGTGACCGAAGAGATTTGGCAGCGTGCTGGGTTTGATAGATTATTGCTCGTTGCAGAATGGCCACAACAGAAAGCTTCAGTTGTACCAAGCGAATTTGAAACACTACGTACTGTCATTGGCGATATGCGTCGTTTGCGCGCAGATCAAGGTGTAGATGTGACGAAGAAGGCGATATTCGCTTATCAAACAGATGACGCCACGGCTGAGTTGATTAATACAAATAGCGCTTGGGTATTACGACTTACGAATAGCTCGCAATTTGATCGCGTAGACACATTACCTTCTGATTGGCCGGTAGTGGCTGGCAGTGTGAGCGTGGCTATGAGTCTCGAAGGGCTAGTAGATATCGAAAAAGAAAAAGCCAAGATCCAAAAAGAACTTGAACAACTCGCCTCCTATATCACTTCGACAACGGCAAAGCTCGCGGATCAAGAATTTCGTGGCAAAGCACCGGAGAAGGTGATTGCTGGGATGGAGTCAAAACTCGAAGAAGCAAAGCAAAAGCAAGAAATGTTAAGCTCGCGTATTGCGATGATGGTAAAATAAACGTAGTATTCGAACGAAGTTATGAAGATCAATACCGACAAAAACGCCATTGGGCAGTTTCTTTCTCATGGGATAGAGCGTGTACTACCAACGACAGAAGGACTTAAAGAAAAATTGTTAAAAGGCGAGCGTATCTCTGCTTATTTAGGGATGGATGCTACCGGTCAATTGCATTTAGGTCATGCGCTCATGATGAGTAAGCTTGCCGAGTTGCAAGCATTGGGTCACCACGTCATTTTATTGATCGGTACCTTTACCTCCATTATCGGAGATCCAACAGATAAAACGGCGGCACGTGTGCAACAAACGCCGGAGCAAGTTAAAGAGTATGCAAAAAACTATCTCAAACTCGCATCACGTTTTCTTTCTTTTGATGGTGAGAATCCATGCGAGGTTCGTTACAATGGTGACTGGTATAGCAAGATGACCTTTGAAGAGGTGATCCAGTTATCATCACATTTTACCGTTCAGCAAATGCTTGAGCGCGATATGTTTGAAAAACGCATGAAAGAAGATAAGCCGATTTACCTGCACGAATTCTTTTATCCGCTTATGCAGGGATACGACTCCGTTGTTCTAGACGTGGATCTTGAGATTGGTGGTAACGATCAGACATTCAATATGCTTGCTGGACGTGATCTTATGAAGTCCATCAAAGGCAAAGAAAAATTTGTGATGGCGCATCGACTCCTTGTTGACGAGAATGGCAAAAAAATGGGCAAGACCGATGGCAATGGCGTCAATCTCGAAGATGATCCAGTTGATGTTTTTGGTAAGGTGATGCGCTGGCCAGATACCATGCTTATTCCTACCTATGAGCTTTGTACAAAGCTAGACGCATCAGAAATTGCTGTGATTAAAGACTCTCTAGCAAAAGGAGAAAATCCAATGCAATACAAAAAAGACCTCGCTTATCGTGTAACCAAATGGATTGCAGGCGAAGAGGCGGCCGAAAAAGCCCAACAGCATTTTGAAACCGTCCATCAAAAGCATGAGAAACCAGAAGATATTGCGGTTTTTGAGATCCCGTCAGGGGAGCATGCGCTGGTTGAATTGCTCGTATCTACCGGACTTTGTTCTTCAAAAACGGATGCACGTAAACAAATTGAGCAAGGCGGCGTGCGCGTAAAAGACGAAGTTACCACAGAGCCAAAAACAATGCTTCAAATTGACAGCGAAGGTCTTTTGATTCAAAAAGGCAAAAGACATTTTGTTCACGTAAAAGGCGTATGAAAACCGTATTAGATATCTGGAAGTCCGAGCTCGCAAAACAACTTACGGAAAAGTTGGGTATTGAAGTACAAGAACAACAATTTGTCTTACCGCCAAATCCAGAAATGGGGGATATATCCATTGGTTGTTTTGCTTTTGCAAAAGCTATGGGCAAGTCACCGGCAGATATTGCAAAAAGCCTTGCCTCAGAGCTTGTGCCAGAACACGAAGGAATCGTAGCTTTTGAAGCCGCAGGACCGTATCTCAATGTTCGTTTTTCTAATGAGGTGCTCGTACGACGTACCATTTTGGATATCGAAGAAACAAAAGATACTTACGGCGCGGTAAATATTGGTCAGTCAAAAAGTATTCTCTTGGAGTACGCTTCGCTCAATACGCATAAAGAGATTCATGTAGGACATTTGCGTAATCTCTTTTTGGGGCGATCTGCGCAGCTTCTATTAGAGAAAGCGGGGTATCATGTAATCCCTGTGAGCTACCAAGGTGATGTTGGGGCTCATGTCGCAAAGTGTTTGTGGTACTTTGTTAAAGACAGAAAAGTCGATCTTGCTCTTACAGTAGAGAGCGTAGACGCTTTATTAAAAGACGTGAGCCCAGAGCAAGCAACCGGTAAATATCTTGGACATGTATATACGCAGGCTTCGGCAGCTCTCGAAGAACATCCAGAATATAAAGACGAATCATCAGCGGTATTAAAAGCTTTAGAATCAGGTGAGCCTGCATGGACTAAGCTTTGGCTCGAAACGCGTCGCTGGTGTCTTGAAGAGATGCTACGTAATTTTGATGAGCTCGATGTACGTATCACGCGACAATATCTCGAATCAGAGGTGGTAGCACGTGGCCAAGAAATGGTAGATGTTCTTATCGAAAAGGGCGTAGCCACCGAGAGTCAGGGGGCAACGGTCGTTGATCTTGAAGATGTAAAGCTCGGTGTTTTTTAGTGCGTAAATCTGATGGTAATTCTCTTTATTCAACAAAAGATATTGCGCTAGCTGAGCTTAAGAAAAAGAATTTCCACTAGTAGATAAAAGCATCATCTTGGTAGATAATCGTCAGTCATTTTACTTTAAACAATTGTTTGAGGTATTAAAGCGAATGGGGTTGAGTACAAATGATGTACACGTCGGATACGACTTTGTAACCCTCAAAGAAGGTGCCATGTCGAGCCGTAAAAGGCAATATCATCACCTACCAAGATTTTGTTGAAAACGTAACGGACTTTGCACGCGCTGAAATTATTAAGCGTCACGAAGACTGGTCAGAGGGTAAAGTAACCCATACGGCTTGGTGTCTTGCGCAAGCGGGTCTAAAGTTTGGCATGTTACGACAAGATAATGATCGTATTTACGTCTTTGATATGGAACAGGCGATGGCCTTTGATGGCGATACCGGCCCATATTGTCAGTATGCGGCAACACGTTTGCATTCGATTATTCGTAAAGCAGGCGGTGTGCCAAAGGGCTCAATTCAGTCAGCGTTTTCGCATCCGTCAGAAAAGATTCTTGCTCAAGAGTTATTGCGTCTACCAAAATGTGTTGAACAAGCAGCTGCGGAGTTACGACCAAGTGTCGTCGCGCAATGGTGTATTGATGTCTCGCATGCAATCAATGCCTTTTATCGTGATGTCCCAGTCATCGAAGCATCACCAGAAGATAAGGCAGCTCGTTTACGTTTATCGGCCGCTGCGCTTCAGGGCTTAAAGAATGGTCTTGCACTCCTTTCGATCCCACTACCAGAAGAAATGTAATTGCGCTAAAATAGTCTTATAACCCTATGTCTATGTTTGGAAAATCCACCCCTACAACGATCGAAGAGCCTACTCAAAACAATGAGTCCGCTGCAGTAACGACTATTATCGCTAAAGGCGTTCGTGTCGAAGGGGATTTTTCGAGTGACGGTAACGTCACCATAGAGGGCGAGTTAAAAGGCAAACTCAGCACTATTGGGCGTCTTATTGTTGGCAAAGATGCCGTTATTGACGGTATTGTAAAAGCAGGATCAGCGAGTGTTGCGGGCCAATTAACGGGGCCTCTTACCGTAGACGAAGGTCTCGATTTATTAGCAACGTCCATTGTAAAAGGAGATATCGTAGCAAAGACGCTCTCTGTGGAGCGGGGGCTACCATCGACGGTAAAACAACGATCACTGGATCATGACCTATCAGTATGCCTATCTCTTTGACGCGAAACTCTCGGATCGTTCGCAAGAGAGGTGGGTTTCGCGACTCGAAGCAGAATTATCGCGAAGACAGCTCGAGGGGCAAACCCTTCGAGAAGGCGCATTTCGTGGCATAAAGGAACTTGCCAAAGAAGCGCTTTCGAAAGGCGCCGCAACCATTATCGTTGTTGGTAATGATGCTACGTTGATAAAAATTTTGCCGATTATTGCAGAGGCGAATGTGGTGATAGGGTATATCCCTTGTGAAGCCTCACCGATAGCGCAACAATTATTGATCCCAGAAAAACTAGAAGAAGCAGTAAACTGTTTAGCGGCTCGTTTTGTTCGGCAAGTGGATTTAGGCTTCATCGGCGACCGACCATTTCTTACTGAGGTTGTTATTCGTGATCCTAAGGCGCTTTTAAGTATTGAGGGTAAGTATACTATTCAATGCCAGCAAGATGGCGCTATGAGGCTTGTAAACCTCAAGCAGGGGTCTGATTGTAATGATGGTGAACTCGATGTTTATGTTGATATTGATGAATCAAAAAAATCGTTTTTTAAACACGTTAAACAAACGGCTAGAACGCATGTTCGTGCGAAAGCAGGACATATTAAGTCAGATAGCCAAGTTGTATTAATGGTAGATGGCGTTGAGCTTAATGGCGTAAATATCGATTTTTCTCTGCAACATAGCGGTTTAAAGTGGATTGTGGGTCGTCAAAAGCGAGAGGACTTGCAAGGCAAGTAGCTATTTGGTATCTTCTCGCCACACCACGTAAGGGTTTACCGTTTCGTGGAGAGCCCCCGCTGAGGTGGCGAAACTGGCAGACGCACTACCTTGAGGTGGTAGCACCCGCAAGGGTATGGAGGTTCAAGTCCTCTCCTCAGCACCATGGACACTTAGCTCAGTTGGTTAGAGCACCTCGTTTACACCGAGGGGGTCGTAGGTTCGAATCCTACAGTGTCCACCACAAAAACACCGTCCGAAAGGGCGGTGTTTTTTATTGACATACAAATTTTATTATGAGAGGTTCCCTCTGTACCTTTTGCACGGGAGAGAAGTCATGCAACGTATTCGCAACTGGTTTGCGCAAAAGTTTTCAAAGCGTGTAACGCCGGCGTGCGGACATGTATCGGCGCTTGTCGAAACACGAGAAATTTTCGGTGAGCTTTATACCGATTTACAGCTTCCTGGCGGAAAAGATGGAACGGCAGAATACTGTTTCGACTGTCTGGCAGGCATGGCTATTCAATGCCCGTGGTGTGACCGTCCTATTGTGGTTGGTTATGATGTGACGCTCTATAGCCCTAAAGAGCGTCACAAAGACACATATCTTTCTAAGCAGAATATTGTTGTATATAGCAAAGAGCCTCTGCGCCTCGTCGGTTGTCCAAGAGTGGATTGTGCTGATACTGGTATGCATTATGCAGGAATATGGATTCCTGATGCACAGGGCAAAGGACATGTTCAACGCTATCGCTCTGGAATGGAGGAATTGATGCAAACTGACGCACCGTTTGTGTTGCGTAACCTGTGAGTTATCTTGAGGTCTAATACTGGCATAGACATACTCTGAAACACCGCTCGAAAGGGCGGTTTTTTGTTTCTCTTGTTATGAAACATGAGTTATACTGCATCATAATATGACGAGCAAAAAAATACTTTGGCCAGCTATAGTTATATGCGCCATTTTGGTTGCAGGTGTAGCCTATTGGCTTATTTCGCCTTTTTGGATCAGTAACACGGTAGAGGAGGCGCTGCCGATTGTGCCGACGTCAGAAGAAATGGGAGCAGGCATCATCACAACGTCGACGGTAGAGACCGTGTCACAAGGGTCATTTACGGGTTTTGATGCCGTCCACTACGGAAGTGGTACAGCACGTATTATCACGGTGGATGACAAAACCTATGTGCGTTTTGAAGAAGATTTTTCTGTCGCAAATGGTCCTGATTTATTTGTTGGCTTTGGAAAAGACGGAGAATATAGCAAAAAGTCTGAAGTGGGACGTTTAAAAGGAGACAAAGGCTCTCAAAACTATGAACTTCCTAATGGATTTGATAGCGAAAAAATACAACGAAGTATGGATTTGGTGCAGAGCTTTTGGCGTTCCTTTTGCAAAAAGCTGAGTTAAGGTAATAGCTTATGAAGCTGGAGTTTACAGCAAAGATTTGGCTCTATCCGGGCGAGTCGGCAAATTGGCATTTTGTCACACTCGATAAAGCAAGCGCAGAACAGGTAAAAACATCTCAGGAGCGTGTAAAGCGCAGAGGGTGGGGAGCGGTTAAGGTAAAGGCGACAATTGGAAAGACAAGTTGGGACACGTCGATATTTCCAGATAAACAATCGGGGAGTTATTTGTTACCAATAAAAGCAAGCGTCCGAAAAAAAGAAAAAAGTAGGGCAAGGATATTCAGTAGATATTGTTTTGACGCTTTCATAAAACCGTGTAATCTCGGGTCACGGAGGTATCATGAACGAAATTGTCAGTGTCTCAGCTCCCAAGAAGCATCAAAAGAAGTTCGGGCGTACGCCCAAGGCTCGGCCAAACGACTATTGGGTGCGATGGCTACCTCAGGCAGAGGGGTTGGTCACGGCCTGGTATGAGGTCTTTGCCCTCGAAAAGCCAGATCGTACTCATCGGATGCTGCATTGCGCAGTTGGTAAGCGTGGCAAGAGGTATACACTTGGAAGAATCGGAAGCTCACGACTCGAGTTTCCCTCCGATAAGGCTATGAAGACATTGCCGGATCCCGTAATCTATTTACGGGAGAGAATCGTAGCCGAGTCCGATCGTGCCAAGAACTTTATCGACTATGTCCTTGCTCAGAACGGCGTCATCATCGATGAACATTGGAAGTGGATCTGGCCAAGCAGTTGCTACTTCGTTATGACTTATGAACCGCCATTTCCTGAAGCAGGATTTCGGGGCGGTCGATACAAGGGGATAATGGCTCCTAGGTTTGGTCTGTTAGGGTGATGGCTCAGCGCAGCTTCACTATCTTATGAAAACCGCTCATACTATGGGCGGTATTCTTTTTTAGACGGCTAAGTCCATTCGACAAATAGCGGTATTATTGCTACTGTTTGCCGATTCTATGGAGACGATTTCGAAGGCAAAAATAGATCTGCTCACAAAGGCCGTCCAGCCCACGGAGCTTGAGCTTGCCACCGAAGGAAGACGCTTAATCGTTCATACCGCGATCAGTCGTTTTTCAGTATTTTACGAGCGTTTACGTACGGCAATTGATTATAAAGAAGAGCATCTTTTACGCCGAAGTGCCATCGTTCGAATTTTAAAACGACAATTTAGTTTAGAAACAGAGGCAGAGCAGATCGCCTCACAAACGTTACGTGAACTCATTGCAGCCAAGTATCTAGCGAATGATCATCACGCCGAAGAATTAATAAAAGAGATTGCTGCAATGGTAGCAAAGTTTTTAGCTGTTAAGCGCATCCATTCAAAAATACCGGATTTTGAAAAATGGTTACTAGAGATTTTAGCCGCAGAAATAGACGAGGTCGTTACGGATCAAAAAGAAGAAAAGATTTTTCTTAATCTGCTCTACGAACAAGTTGGAGAAAAGATTCGCTTAAAAAATAACGAGCTTACTGACGAAGAACGACGTTTGCAGATATTTGTTGCCTGCTTACGAAACTTTTTAAAAGCAGACGATGCGCTTATAAGCTATAAGCTTTTGCGTATATTTGAGCCACGTTGGCTTCGCCCCGAGCTTTGGACAGGGGAGGTGCATGAGATGGTAGCTTGTTTAGAGTCTTCACATAAGCGCATACAGGACATTTTAAAGCATCCTTACCATCAGAAGTTTTGTAATGCAGTAAAACCTTGGAGCGTCTCGTTAACCGTTCTAAGAGCGGCATTAAACGAGGAACCGACCAAAGCTCGCGAACTCCTAGAAGATCCAAGTGCCTTAAAGAAGGCGATTGAACGTGTTGCAGAAGTACGTATTCAAGATTCGAAGCGTCGTTTATCTCGAGGTATTGTAAGAGCGATTATCTATCTCTTTTTAACAAAGATGCTTTTTGCAGCGGTGCTCGAGTATCCAATTGAAATTGCACTTTACGGTAAGCCTCATGTACAAGCACTGCTTATCAATATGCTGTTTCCACCGGTACTTATGATTATTGTAGGTGCGATGATTCGTCCGCCCGTTAAAGAAAATGTCACACGTATTGTAAACGGCGTTGAAGAGTTATTGAGTATCGAGGGCATTACGGCGATAGAGCTACGCGGTAAACGTCACTACTCAACGTTTGGTGCCACGATGTTAGCCTTGGGCTATATCTTTATGTTTGTCGTTTCTTTTGGTTTGATTTTCTGGCTCCTGTCACTCATCGGTTATACCTGGATTAGTATGGCAGTATTTGTATTCTTTTTATGTGTCGTGAGTTTCTTTGCGTATCGTTTACGATTAGCCTCAAAAGAGTATGTTGCCTATGAAAAGCAAACGGGTGTCGGTGGTTTGATTATCGACTTCTTTTCGTTGCCTGTTTTGAAAGTGGGTCGTTTTCTCTCCGAAACCGTTTCGAGGTTTAATGTGATCGTATTCTTTTTGATGTTGTGCTTGAGGCTCCATTCAAGATTTTCTTGCAGGCACTAGAAGAATGGTTTTATTATATGAAAGATAAAAAAGACCAATTGTAATATGGAGTCTAAACGCGAACATTATGTAAAATTAGCTGTCCTTGGCATCTATCTCGTGATTCTTGGGTTGATGTATCTATTTATGACGGTGCAAGGACTCTCTTTCGAGATCTCGCAAATCTTATCCAGATCAGTCATTCATCAGATCTGGAGCTTGGGGTCCAGTTATGATGACGGGAGTTTATGCTGTATCAACTATTGTTACCTTTTCCAACAACGGGTTTTGCCATCGTATCTGGTGCATTATTTGGTCCATGGCTTGGTTTATTGATAGCCGTCTTTGGTGTAAATCTTACCGCTTGGATTTCATTTGGTTTAGCGCGTTTTTTTTTTGGTCAGCACTTTGTGCAAGAAAAAGAAAAAGGCTGGGTAAAAGAACTTGACCATCTTCTTACAGCAGAAGGATTTATCCCGGTGATGTTGATGCGGTTATTATTTGTGCCTTCTGATTTTGTGAGTCTTGGTTCGGGGCTTACGCGGATGCCCTTTAAAACATTTCTTATGGCGACCTTTGTGGGTACACTGCCGGCAACGATTGTGTTTACCCTTCTGGGTGAGGCGGTCCTTAACCCTGCTGGTAAATTGCTATTAGCATCTCTCGCGATTGCATTATTGGCCACGATCTTGATTCTGCGTAGAGTGCCAGCATTAAAAAGTATATTCCGAAATAGCATACATATGAGTTTTGAATTATTTGGACGAACCAAACAGGGGAGAACGGGCATGCTAAAAAGTCCCGCATGCAGATTTAGCGACGCCGTTTTTCATGCCTATCGCCACCAAGGGCGCGGTAAAAACACTTTCATCTTTTGATATTGAACGACTTGGCTCACCTATCCTTCTTTCTAATACCTACCATTTGTGGCTACGACCGGGCATGGAGATCATGAAGGAGATGGGAGGGCTGCATAGCTTTATGAACTGGAACGGAGCGCTCTTAACCGATTCTGGTGGCTTTCAGGTCTTTAGTTTAAAAGGTCTTCGTAAGCTCACTGAAGAAGGTGTAAAGTTTCAATCGCATATTGATGGCGCCAAGATGATGCTCACGCCTGAGCTCTGTATGGATATTCAGCGTACCATCGGTAGTGATATCGTGATGGTGCTAGATGTTTGCACGGAGTTACCTGCAACACGCGAAAAACTTATCGAAGCATTAGAGCTGACCACGCGTTGGGCAAAACGTTCAAAAGAACAATTCGAAAAAAACGCGCGAAGGCTCATTAAATCCAGGTGCTAAGCTTTTTGGTATTATTCAGGGTGGCACAGATATTGATTTACGTATCAGAAGTGCCAAAGAGTTGATGGAGATTGGGTTTGATGGATATGCTATTGGCGGTCTTTCTGTTGGGGAGCCATTCGAAGAAGCATGTAAAGTTCTAGAAGCTCTTGATGAAATCTTGCCAAAGGATAAGCCACGTTACTTTATGGGTGGTGCGCAACCACATGAGATCGTTGGATACACAGCGCGAGGTATTGATATGTTTGATTGTGTGCTCCCAACGCGTAATGCTAGACATGGATCGATCTATCTAAAGAAGAGTACAGATCTTACTCAGCGAGATTTTTACGAAGTCGCCAATATCCATAATGCCAAATGGAAGGATTCAAAACAGCCACTCGTAGAAAAAGACGATATTCATACACCGGTCGACGAAGAGCTCTCTCGCTATACAATGGGGTATTTACGTCACTTGTTTACGGTCGACGAAATGCTTGGTCAACGCTTAGCAACGATGATGAATCTAAGGTTTTATTTGCGCTTGATGGAAGAGTTAAGAAAATAGGCGTCATTGACGCCTATTAAAATATCTATTAAGTTTCTGCCAGCTCATTACCAACGGAGGTCAACGTGGATTCGATTAACAATGCGCTCGATCGTCATGTACAGCAGATGCTCAAAGATCTTGATATCGCAGAACTCAAAGTACATCCCAGCGAATATCGATCCCTCAAAAACTCGACGAGATCTTCAATGGGGTATCGACCCAGTCTTGAGGGAGTCAAAGAACTTGATTGAGCATCCAACGCGAGATCGGCAACGTTCCACAAAAGGGATGGTTGAGTATAAGGTCTTTCGTCAACCTGAACGTAAGATGTTTTCAACAGACCAGGTGCTTTATGAACAGCAAGGTCAAGGCTTTTGTCCAGCCAATCTCGCTGAGATGTGTCGATATATCGAGTATCGCAATGAGCAGGTAAAAGATCCTAAGTGGAAAACACTGCAATCTCACGGACGTTGGCACACACAAGAAGAGTTGATTTGTTTTGGCTCAACCGTGTATATCGAGCATAAAATGCATATCCTCACGTGTTCTGCAGAGTTTGTTCAAGCCCAGGACAAGTATATCTATCGCCTGAGGCTTACTCCCGAAAAACGAATCTGGGGACTTGGCGAGTGGTTTATCTTCGTAAAAACAACTATTAAGACCCCTGTTTTCTACTGAACCGCGTTTTTGAACGCGGTTTTTTCGTTCTTAAATAAGAGTGGACGAGCCATTACCTAACTGGCATATTCTGCACATGAATCTTGATCTCGAACGATTGAATGATGCGCAACGTGAAGCTGTTCTTCATGAAGAGGGTCCGCTTTTGATAGTGGCTGGGGCAGGCACAGGAAAGACAACGGTTCTTGTAGATCGTTATCTTCACCTATTTGAAAAAATGACAAAAATACTGAGCGCATTCTCGCCCTCACCTTTACCGAAAAAAGCCGCCGGAGAAATGGAGGATCGTGTCGTCACAAAGCTTGAGACGGGTACTTATGATTTTTGGATTGCGACCTTTCATGGATTTTGTCAGCGCATTCTTGAACGTCATGCGTTAGAAATTGGCTTACCAAATCGTTTTCGTTTACTTACTGAAACTGACGCTTGGCTCATGCTTAAGCGTCATGTAGACGAGTTGCCGCTCAATTACTATCGACCTCTCGGTAACCCTGTGCGTTTTTTGCGTGCCATTCTTTCGCATATCTCCCGCGCCAAAGACGAAGGTATAACGCCAGAGATGTATAAGGCCTTTGCAGAAACAGCCAAGCTTGAATGTGAAGAGGATGTGATGGAGGAAGAACGTGCGCGATTATTAGAGATCGCGGCAGTGTACGAAGTCTATGAGCGCCTCTTGCGTGAAGAGGGTGCAATGGACTTTGCTGATTTATTGATGCAAACACGACGCTTATTTACAGAGCGTAAAGCAGTCTTGAGACAATACCAAGAACAATTTGCGCATGTCTTGATTGATGAATACCAGGACACAAATACGTCGCAGTATGAGCTCGTAAGAATGTTATTACGAGATGATCAGGCTATTACGGTTGTCGGTGATGATGATCAAGCGATTTACAAGTTTCGCGGGGCATCGCTCGCAAATATTCTAAAGTTTCGCGCGGATTTTCCGGAGGCGCGTACAATTGTTCTGAAAGAGAACTACCGTTCTTATGGGGAGATTTTAAAAACGGCCTATCAAAGTATCCAGCAAAATAACCCACATCGCCTTGAGGTTCAGCTAGCTGATCTGGGACTCACAAAAGAGTTAATCCCGGCACGCGGTGAAGGCGGTGTCGTGCAGTTATTTTGGGAGCATTCCGTGGAGGATGAGGCAGAAAAAGTCGCCAAAGAAATCCAGCGCATTAAATCGATGGATCCAACGGTAACTTGGAACGACTTTGTTATTTTGACGCGTTCAAATGATGGAGCCGAACCATTTGTGCAGGCACTCGATCAAACAGCGGTCCCATATCAATTTTTAGCGTTACGCGGTCTTTATACTAAGCCGATTGTTTTAGATCTTGTGGCCTACATGTCTTTGTTAGACGGCTATCATGAGCCATCGGCTGTTTGGAGGGTTTTAAAGATGCCCAGTGTAAATATTTCGAGTAAAGACCTTGCTAGTCTCATGATGTATGCCAAACGTAAGGGGAGAGCCTTGTGGCAAGTCGTCTTGCTCGCATCACGTCAACCAATGGAAGACCCGACAGAGATCATCGAAGAAGAAAAAACAGATCGCATCTTTATCTCTCAAGATGGGCGCTTAATCTTAAAGCGCTTGGTTCATGGAGTCGAAAAGTTGCAAATAAATATACGTCAGTTTTCACCAATAGCTGCTTTAAAGCACGTGCTTGATGCCACCGGATATCTCGAGATGGTGATGAAGAATCCAGACAATATGAAGCGTGAGCAATTGCAGCATCTTCAGGCATTCGCTGACCGTATTAAGCGTTATGAGATTGCTACTGCTGATGCATCGTTACGAGGCTTTTTGGATGAACTTCATGTCGAAATGGAATCCGGAGAAGAGGGAAGCTTGCCATTTGATCCAGATACTGGCCCAGAGTTTGTAAAAATCATGACGATTCACGCCTCTAAAGGGTTAGAGTTTCGTTATGTTTTTGTTGTTTCGCTGGTTGATCAGCGCTTTCCGGCACGTGCTCGCAGCGAGGACCTTCCATTACCAGCAGGGCTCGTGACAGAAAAGAAACCAACAACACAAGATCATGTCGAAGAAGAGCGCCGTCTCTTTTATGTTGCTGTGACTCGTGCAAAAGACGGTCTTTATCTTACCGGGGCAACCAACTATGGCGGGACACGTGCAAAAAAACCATCCGCCTTTTTGGTCGAGCTTGGATTAGATGCTCAAATACCAAAAACGGTTTTAGATAAGACAGCACATCGTCTCAGAGTGCCAGAAGAACCAAAACCTGTCTCTGACGTGTTGCATTACGAATTAAAGAAACGGGTGAGCTTTACGCAGCTCGCCGCTTTTCGCTCATGTCCTCTGCAATATAAATACGAGCATATTTATCGTATCCCAAAATTTGGCAATCATCATAAGAGCTTTGGTCAGGCCGTCCATTTAATGTTTCAAAATATGCTCGAGTTACATGCACGTCGCGCCTCGCCACAGCAAGCAGATCTTTTCTCAACGCCAGCTGGCCTTAAAAAAGACGGATTTCTCGTAACACTCGAGGAGGCAAAAGCACTCGTGGACGAGTGTTGGATTGACGAATGGTTTGATTCACGTGAGCGACATGATGAATATTACGAATTAGCTCAAAGCGCTGTCGAAAAGTTTTGGAAGGATTGCCACGAAAAAGTGCCTAATGTTTTTGCCGTGGAGCAGGACTTTACCTGGGTGCTCGGCACCTACTCGATGAAGGGTAAAATAGATCGTATTGATAAGCTCCCCGACGGAACCTTTATGATTATCGATTATAAGACAGGTAATCCAAAAACAAAATTAGCGGCAGAAGAAAAAGAACAACTCTATATCTATCAATGCGCCTTTGAACAACGAGGTTGGGGCAAGGTGAGCCGTATGGTCTATCGCTATATCCAAGACTGGTCAGAGCTTGATGTAGAAGTCTTGGATGAGGCAGGGAAAACAGATTTTGCCGATTCATTAAACGAACGTATCGAAAACTTAGCCACCTCTGACTTTCAGGCAAAGCCTAGCGTCTTTACCTGTAAACATTGTGACTTTAGAGCTATTTGCGATCAGCGTGCTATTTAGCCATAGTAGAACCATCTTATGGCATGGCAACCAATACGGCGTATCCTTCCGGGCGCTATCATGAATCGAGAGGTCGCCAAAAAAGTTGAGGCGACTCGGGTTTTGCAGATGGCTCATGATTGTCTCGTAAAGCTTTGGGGAGAAGAAAAAGCTGCTTATGTACAGTTTCAGTCTTTTGCCGAAGGTCAATTAACGGTTTATGCATCCGCTCCTGCGGCCGTTCAAGAATTGCGTGTGAGCGAAATGCGTTTACGAAACGAGATAAACCGCATGGTTGGGATGAAGGCCGTCTTGTCATTGAATATCAGGCACGGATCCCTTACAATGCTCCCATGAGTTTTCGTTCATTTTTGTTTGTCCTTTTGCTAGGAACATTGTTGTCCTGGGCAACCCTACTATCGGTGCTCTTTTTTGTTGATCCGAATCAGTCCGGTATTTTTGGTCTCCTCGCATTTTACCTCTCGGTTTTTATTGCGGCACTCGGAACATTGTCTTTTATCGGGACGATTTGGCGTGTCAAGGTAAGACGTCGTGAGGACGCCTCATTTCGTGAGGTTAAGGTTGCTTTTCGTCATGCTCTTTTATTATCAGCGTTTTCGGTTATTCTTTTAGTGCTATCTGCACAAAATTGGCTAAGTTGGTCTATTTTTCTCTTTTTACTCGCCGCTATTGGTGTGATTGAGTATCTTTTATTACTGATTGACGAAGGTCATCGAGGCTAAACCCGTTGACATAATTGGTCAGATTGTTCACGGCCTATTAAGATGTGCGACATATGTGGCTTTCATTTCTTTCAGGACTCACCAAGCAACTCGGCATTGATCTTGGCACAGAAAATACACGCGTCTTTGTCAAAGGACAGGGGATTGTTATTCAGCAGCCATCCGTTGTGGCGATCAACAAAAGAACCAACCAAGTGATGGCGGTAGGTGAGCAGGCATTAGCGATGATTGGTAAGACACCGGCATCTATTCATGTTAGCCGTCCTTTGCAACGAGGTATTATTGCAGACTTTGAGGTGACAGAAAAACTCTTACGATACTTCTTTGATAAAGTACACGAAGACACGTCGTTAACGATTCCGCGTCCACTCGTTGTTATTTGTGTTCCGCTCGATGTTACCGAGGTAGAACGCAAAGCCGTAGGTGATGCGGCAACAAGCGCCGGTGCACGTGATGTAATGGTGGTAGAAGCGCCACTCGCGGCCGCCTTAGGTGCTGGGATCAATATTGGAGAAGCTGTTGGCCAGATGATCGTGAATCTTGGGGCAGGTTCAACCGAGATCGCCGTTCTTTCACTGAACGGTATTGTAACGTCCAAGAGCATCCCTATCGCAGGTGAAGAGCTGAACAAAAATATTACTCAGTACGCACGTGACGTATTCAACCTACTTCTTGGTGAACGTGTTGCTGAACAAATTAAAATGAAAATAGGTTCTGCCGTCGAGCTCGAAGCTCCCATGACCGCGAAGATGCGCGGACGCGATCTGCTCTCGGGTTTGCCTCGTGAGATCGAAGTAAATGACTCACAAATTCGTGAAGCTATAGCTCGTTCTGTAAAAGCTATTGTTGATCAGGTAAAATCCATTCTTGAAATCACGCCTCCAGAACTTGTGGCAGATATTCAGCAGCACGGCATTGTCTTAACGGGTGGCACAGCATTATTACACGGTCTTGATACGGCTATTAGTCGCGGTACCGGTTTACCGGTGCGTGTGGCAGAAGATACGGCAAATTGTATCGTAAAAGGTACCGGTATCCTTTTAGAGGACGAGCGACTCCTTAATGATATCGGTATCTCTGCTACCGAAATGATGAAAGGTCTATAAGTAAACAACTGGCATGACAACGATCCCACGATGGCTACGATATACGCTGGGTATAATCTTACTCGGAGTTTTTGTCATGACTGGGATTTTTCGCCCTATTCAAAATTGGGCGCAATCCCTTTTACTCCCCATGAGCCGTTGGTTTGTTGGAGTGAGTTCTTCGATTTCTACCTCTCAAAATCCTGATGATCGTATTCAGGATCTAGAAAATCGCCTCACGGCGGTTACAGCGGATTATGTTCGCTTACGTGCGCTAGAAGAAGAAAACCGTGGATTAAAAGCACAGGCACGTTTCTTGGATCGTTCTGGTTACGACTCAGTAGGAGCACGCGTTATTCGACGTGAGTTAGAAGGTCAGCGGGCATCCTTTCTTATTGATCGTGGTCGTGATGATGCGCTTGAAATCGGCCAGGCTGTTATTACCGATAACGGTGTGATGATTGGTAAAATTTCTCAAATCTACGATCGTGTTGCCGAGGTCGTCTTACTTACGGATGCAAAAAGCCGCGTAGCAAGCGCCTTGCAGGGAGAAGGGCGTTTGACAGGTGTTCTTGAGGGTAAGGGCAATGGGGCAATGATTTTGACCTATGTTCCGTCGTCAGCACAATTAAAAACAGATCAATTGCTTATTACTGCAGGAACCGAAGAAAAAGTACCTGCCAATCTACCAATTGGATTTGTCAGTATTGTGCGAGGTCAGCCAACAGATCCATTTATTGATGCTTCTATTGAGTCATTAGTGCGTTTTGATGAGGTAACGCTTGTTTCTGTTTTGCGTCCAACAGCGCTCGCACCAAAGCTATGATTATTCGATGGATACTCTTTTTGCTTGGTGTCCTTCTTTTTGCCATGTGGGATATTAGTGGTGCGAGTTTTTTGCCGTCTTGGATCTCTATTCGGCTTATTGTGCCGTTTGCATTCTTTTGTTTTTTTACAGAACGATATCGTCATGCTTTTATTGCGCTATTTGTTGGTGCTGCCGTACAGGATATTTTTCGTTGGGATGGCTTCGATAGCGCTCTCTTACGCTGGACGATTATCTATGGACTGATGCAATGGTTGGCAGAGCGCTTCTTAACGAATCGCTCGCTCTATGTTGTATGTTTTTTGGTGCTAGCGTTTCAGTCACTCGATTGGTTCAGTGCATGGATGCTTTCTGGCATCGGTATCGTATTAGGTTTTTCGTCTTCTTTTAGTTTGCCAGATCATTGGATTTCTATTCTTGTATGGGAGGTGCTTTTGACCGTTATTGGTTATGGCATTATCTCCTGGAGTGATGGACGATTAGTGCGCTTTAAATCAAAAGGATATGGGTCGTAATATTTTAAAAAAGCTTTTTCAGCGTGGCTTCGGAGCAGACCTACAGCATGAGGTCTTATTTGAGCAAGATATTACTTCTTTGCGCGGTAGACAGCTTTTTGTTGGTGGATCATTTGCGCGAAAGCGTTTTATTGCATCCTCTGGTTTTGCAGTAATGATCTTAATCGCTTTACTTAGCCGTGCAGGGTGGATGCAAGTGGTGCAAGGCAAAGATTATCGTGCAAAAGCTGAAAACAATCGTCTACGTAAAGAATCACTTTTTGCGAGAAGAGGGATTATCAAAGATCGTAATGGTGTTGTGTTGGCAGAAAATATCCCGCGTTTTCAAGTTGCTTTTACGCCATCACGCTTACCGCTCGATAAACAAGCAGCCGATGACATGATTGGTCGAGCAGCACGAGTATTGGGTATATCAATTAATGATATTCAGCCTTATGCTGAGGCGAACTCTTCTGTTTTTGATGAGACGGTTGTTGTTGCAGAAGAAGTGGGTTACGAGCAGTCATTGGCTTTTGCTATCGAGCAACCAAATCTTCCTGCTTTTGAGTTGCAGGTAGCGGCGCGTCGTAAGTATCCAGAGAGTGGTGAAATTGAATCATTATCACACTTGCTGGGTTATGCTGGCATCATCACACAAAAAGAATTAGACGTGTTAAAGGTAGATGGCTATAGCCGTGTAGATACTATCGGTAAGACAGGTTTAGAAAAAGCGTATGAGTCATTGTTAAAAGGCGAAAAAGGCTTTCGTACCTCAGAAGTCGATGCACGAGGCAGAGCAGGTGTTCTGGTAGGCGAGCAAGCGGCAATTGATGGCGCAGATCTTGAACTGAGCTTAGACACAAGATTGCAAAAAGTAGCAGAAGATTCACTTAAGGAGTGGCTCGCGACAGCAAAAGCTGAGAGAGGTGCGGTTATTGCGCTCGATCCACGTGATGGATCTGTGCTCGCACTGGTTTCGTGGCCTGCTTATGACAATAATCTGTTTTCAGGAAAAGTCTCTTCGACCGTCTATTCGGCCTTGCTTACAAATGAGAATCGTCCGTTATTTGCTCGTGCCTGGCAGGGGAGTCATCCGTCTGGATCAACGGCGAAGATTATTGTTGCTACAGCGGCATTAGCTGAACAAATCGTCACTCCTAATACAACCGTTCTTTCTACAGGTGGTATTCGTATTGGCCAATGGTTCTTTCCTGACTGGAAGGCGGGTGGTCACGGGGTTGTTAATGTCCGAGGAGCAATTGCGAATTCGGTGAATACGTTCTTCTACACTGTTGGCGGTGGATATGGCACCATCACGGGTCTCGGCGTTGATAAGATGACAGACTGGATGCGACGCTTTGGACTTTCAGAAAAAACGGGGATAGATCTTACGGGTGAAGATGAAGGCTTCGTACCTTCTCAAGAGTGGAAGTTAGAAAAAAAGAATGAGCGTTGGTATGTTGGTGATACGTATAATCTCTCGATTGGTCAGGGTGATTTATTGGTAACACCAATACAAGTGGCCGCGTATACAGCAGCTATCGCAAATGGAGGGTACCGTGTAACGCCACACCTTAAACGAGATACAGGTACAGAGACACTCTCAAAAGAGCGTATTGCTAATGAGGATATTATCAATACGGTAAGAGCTGGTATGAGAGATTGTGTTACGGTTGGTTCGTGCCGCCGCCTTTCTACAATGTCTGTAGATGTGGCCGGTAAAACCGGTACCGCTCAGTGGGCGACTGATAAGCCGAATCACGCCTGGTTCACGAGCTTTGCGCCATATGAAAATCCAGAGATTGTTGTAACGGTATTACTTGAAGAAGGAGGAGAGGGTTCGTCGGTTGCAGTTCCGGTAGCGCAAAAAGTATTACAGGCTTGGTGGGACATGCGTAATTCCTCAAGTGTAACAAGCCAATAAGAAGCCGGATTGACAGCTTAATCTGCTAAGGCTACTATCGAGGAGTTAAGAAAACGAGCGGGAAAGCCGCCGTTTTTCTTTCGTTATATCCCTAAAACCCTATGAACAATACCCAATACGTAAGCCCTGAATTTCTTGAAAAAGTAAAAGAAGAGCTCCATCAGTTAAAAACCGTAAAACGCCGTGAACTTGCTCTTCGTATCGAGGAAGCAAAGGCTCTTGGTGATCTCTCAGAAAATGCAGAGTATCATGAGGCTAAGGACGCGCTTGGATTTGTTGAGGGTCGTATCCTTGAAATTGAAGATATACTCAAGAATGCGGTTATTGTTGAGGCACAAGTTGGCGGTGCTGTACGTATTGGCTCAACCGTAAGTGTTTCCGTAAACGGCAAAGAAAAAGAATTTACGATTGTAGGTTCAAATGAAGCTGACCCGCTTGCAGGCAAAATCTCAAACGAGTCCCCAATCGGCGCGGCATTATTGGGTGCGACCAGCGGTCAAAAAGTCCCTGTGCAAACACCTTCTGGCACAACAGTGTACGAAGTGAAGCAAATCCGTTAATCTTGGCGTCGTATGATCGACGAACGCAGAGTCCGCTTAGACAAGCTTGAACGGGCAAAAGAATTAGGAATGGATCCTTATCCAAAACAAGCAGAGCGCTCGCATGAGATCTCTGCTGTTCTTGCTGATTTTGATTCACTAGCAGAACAAAAAACCGAAGTTACTATCGTTGGACGTTTAATGGTGATGCGCGTCCATGGCGGAATGATGTTTGCTGATTTGCAAGATGGTACAGGAAGAATGCAAATCTCTTTTCGCCAAGATGAGATGGGCGAGGAGTTGTTCTCGTATTTTCGCGATCTCTTTGATGCGGGTGACTTTGCACAAGTGACGGGTATTCCATTTATTACCCAAAGAGGGGAGAAGACGATTGCCGTCTCTTCTTATCGCATGGTCTCAAAAGCTCTTTTACCATTGCCTGAAAAATGGCATGGTTTGCAAGATGTGGAGATGCGCTTTCGTCAGCGTGAATTAGATATTCTTACAAACGCCGATGTTCGTAGTCGTTTTGTTTTACGCTCTAAGCTCGTATCAGCTTTTCGGGATTTCTTAAACAAAGCAGATTTTCTCGAGATCGAAACACCGATGCTTCAAGCCATGCCAGGTGGAGCTAACGCTAAGCCTTTTGTGACGCATCATAATGCGCTCGATATTGATCTCTATTTACGTATTGCGCCAGAACTTTATCTTAAGCGTATGCTTGTGGCGGGCTTTGAGAAGATCTATGAAATTGGGCGTTGTTTTAGAAACGAAGGCATCGATCATTCGCATAATCCAGAGTTCACTCTCCTTGAGATGTATTGGGCATATGCAAAAAAAGACGAGTACCTCTCGTTCTTGGAGCAGATGGTCGCTCAAGCGGTACAATCAGTACTTGGTACAACCGAAGTTGAACATGCGGATGGTAACCTTTCGTTTAAAGCGCCTTTCCCGCGACTTACCTTCCGTGAAGCTATTTTAAACGCCTGCAATATTGATATTGATACGGTAAAGGATATTCCAGGACTTATCACCGAGATTAAGGCAAATAAAGTGAAGGTCGATTTTAAAGGCTGTGTCGGTCTTGGTGAGTACTTGGACGAGTTATATAAAAAAACCGCGCGTAAGGCAATTGTGGGCCCTGTGTGGGTGCTTGATTATCCGGTTGAGATGAAGCCTTTGGCAAATCGCGCCGAAGATCCAACAAAGTCTGCAGCAGCACAGCTCATTATTCATGGCGCCGAAGTTATTAACGCGTACTATCACGAGTTAAATGACCCTATCGATCAACGTTCGCGTTTTGACATTGAGGCAAAACAAGCAGAGGCGGGGAGTGAAGTCGCTCAGCCTAAAGACGAAGAATTTTTAGAAGCGCTTGAGCATGGCATGCCACCAGCGGCTGGTATGGGTATAGGTATCGATCGTTTTGCTGCTATCTTGGCCGGAGTACCGTCTCTCAAAGAGATTATTCTTTATCCAACGCTTCGTCCTAAACAATAAAACTATGTTAGATATTAAATTTTTGCGCGAAAACGCTGAGCTCGTAAAAGATCATGCAGCCAAAAAACGCATCACATGTGATGTGGATGGTGTTTTAGCACTCGATGAACAACGCGTTAGCCTACAAAAAGAAGTAGACCTGCTTCGCAAAGAACGCAACGAAATCGCCGCACAAACACCAAAGGCAAGCGCTGAGGATCGCCCAGCACTTATCGAAAGAGGTAAGGCGTTAAAAGAGGCTATCGCAACAAAAGAAGCCGCGTATGCAGCCGTAGAGACTGAATGGAAGGCGGCCTTTTTGTTGATTCCAAATATTTTACATCCTGATGCACCAATCGGTTCTACAGATGATGATAATAAGGTATTACGTACCATCGGCGAGATTAAGCAGCTTAGCAATCCAAAGAGCCATGTTGAGCTCGCGGATAAGCTTGGCTTAATCGACTTTGAACGTGCAGCAAAAGTTTCAGGAGCAAAGTTTTATTTCTTGAAAGATAAGCTCGCCATACTAGAGCAGGCGCTTATCCTTTGGGCAATGAAAGAAATCAGTGCCGAGGGCTATATGGCGATGTCTACGCCAGATGTAGCGCGTGATGAAGTATTGGTTGGAACGGGCTTTAACCCTCGCGGTAACGAGACGCAGACGTACTCTATTGAAGGTACCGATCTTTCACTTGTTGGTACGGCAGAGATTACGCTCGGTGGTTATCATAAAGACGAGGTACTCACTGAAGAGCAATTGCCATTGAAATATGTTGGTGTATCGCATTGCTATCGTACTGAGGCGGGTGCTTATGGACGCGAATCCTATGGTCTTTATCGCGTACATCAATTTGCAAAAGTGGAGATGTTTATTTTTTGCACACCAGAGCAAAGCGAAGCGCTTCATCTCGAACTCTTACGGTTAGAAGAACGCATTTTTACTAAGCTCGGTATCCCTTACCAGGTGATTGATATTTGCTCGGGTGATCTTGGTGGTCCTGCTTATCGTAAATACGATCTAGAGGCCTGGATGTGGGGTCGCGGTGACGGCAAAGGTGGTTATGGCGAAGTAACATCAACCTCAAACTGCACAGACTACCAATCACGTCGTTTAAATGTTCGTGTGAAGGGCAAAGACGGTACATTGGCCTATGCGCATACACTCAACGGAACGGCTATTTCACTCGCACGCGCTTTGATTGCCGTACTCGAAAACTACCAACAAGAAGATGGTTCGATTAAGGTTCCTGATGTACTGGTTCCTTATACCGGTTTTGATACGATCCAATAATCTATGCGTAGCTGGGTTGAGATTTCACGTTCTGCTTGGCAGCATAATTGGAAGGTAATAACAGACGCTATCCAACCAGCAAAACCAATAGCCATGATCAAAGCCAATGCTTATGGTCATGGTCTTTTGGTTAGCGCAAAGCTCGCACAAGAAGTCGGTATTGCTTTACTAGGCGTGGATTCAATAGAAGAAGCACAGCAGTTAAGAGGGGAGGGTATTGATACACCAATTATCATCATGGGTTTTATCCCAGAAGATCAGCTCGTTGATTTAGATGCTTTGGAAAATGTCTCTATAACCTGTTATCACCGTGAATATTTACGTGTTCTTAGGCAATTAAAGAGGCAAGTGGGGATCCATCTTCCAATTGAAACTGGCCTATCTCGCCAAGGGATTACACTCAAAGAATTGCCTGATTTTTTGGATGATATAAAAAAGAATGACCTTTTTCTTGAAGGGCTTTATTCGCACCTTGCGAACGTAGAAGATGTTGCAGATAGAGACTATACCGATAAGCAAAATCGAGAACTTCAAAAAGCTATTGAAATTTTAAATGAATACAAATTTGATTCAGTAAGTATTCATCTCTCTGCCAGTGGTGCGGCGTTGATGTATCCAGACATTCGTTATGATTATTGTCGAATTGGTATCGCGCAATACGGTCTTTGGCCTTCAGAACGTATTCGTGAACAATCCACATTCACCCTACGGCCGGTACTCTCGTGGAAAACACGTATCGCACAAATCAAACAACTCAAAGCGGGTACTCCCGTAAGCTACGGTTTGACGGAGGTGGTAGAAAAAGATTCTGTCATTGCCGTTTTGCCTATTGGTTATTATGACGGGTTTGATCGTGAGGCTTTTTCATCACGCGCTTACGTTTTAATTGGTGGTAAGTGTTGCAAAATCATTGGGCGCATATGCATGAATATGTGCATGGTGGATATTACAAACATTCAATCAGTACAGGTTGGCGATGAAGTCGTTTTACTCGGTAAGCAAGGCGATAATGAAGTAAGTGCAGATGAGCTAGCAACGTTGGCCAAGACCATTCATTATGAAATCGTAACGCGTATTAGCCCGCACCTTTCGCGTATTGTTGTAGACTAGTTACGATGTGCTTGTTTCTGCGTTATACTCCGTACATATGGTAAAGAAGCCAGCATTACGAGTTGCCGTCATCATGGGTGGTGAATCTGCAGAGAGAGAAGTGTCGCTTATTACAGGGGCTGCTGTCATAAAGGGATTGAAAAATGCTGGGTATCGTACAAAAGCTTATGATCTCATAGAAGATCTTGAAGTGTTTTTTCAGGCGTTAAAAAAAGCAAAGCACGATGTTGTTTTTATTGCTTTGCATGGACCGGGTGGCGAAGATGGCAGCATCCAAGGAATGCTGGAGCTTTTGAATGTCCCATATACAGGGTCCGGTGTTCTTTCGTCAGCATTAGCCATGGATAAGAGTCGAGCAAAGGATGTCTATCGTACCTACGGTTTACCAGTGGCGAAAGATCTCATTATCGACAGAAGAGCATGGAAGGATGATAGGCAAAATATTTTACGACGCAAGATCGCGACGCTTGGCGGTGCTATTGTCGTTAAGCCTATTAGCGATGGTTCGAGTGTTGGAGTCTCTATTAATCCACCAAAGACCCAATGGGAGGCAATCATCACAAAGTTATTGCGTAAACACGACAAGATTCTTATCGAAGAATATATTCAGGGTCGTGAACTTACGGTAGGTGTATTAGGCGAGAGCGCTTTGGCGCCGGTAGAAATTCGTGCAAAAAATGGTCAATTTACGTATGAAGCTAAATACCACGATACATCGACCGAAGAGATTTGTCCGGCGCCTATAAGCGCAGCTCTAACGCGTAAAGCCCAAGCCCTGGCTTTAAAAGCGCATCAAGTATTGGGTTGTTCATCCTACTCTCGAACGGACATTCTTCTTCATCCAAAAAAAGGGCTCGTATTACTTGAGACGAATACGTTGCCAGGCTTAACGCCCGCGTCATTATTGCCACGTGAACTTAAGGTCGCTGGTATTACCTTTGAGCAGTTTTTGAATATCTTGATTCAAGATGCCATAATGAAGTCCTAACCATGGATATACCACGAAGATCGGTTCGATATCGAAATAGTGAACTTAATGATTTTTTGCGTTCACGAAGTTTTTCGCGTCGCGATACGGTTTTTGGGTTGTTTGGCATTATTGCAGTCATCGGGTGGTCATACGTCATCTTGATGTCTGACGCGTTACAGATTAACGAGGTTCGTGCGACAGGCCTACAGGCGCTTGATGAAACTGACGTAACAAAAGAAGTATTTCGTATTCTTGATGATCGCCAGCAATGGCGACCTTGGCCAAAGCGACATTCGTGGTTTCTCGATGAGAAGGCACTTGAGACGGTATTACGAGAACGACTCTTTGCGGCCAATGTAACGGTAAAAAAACACTTTGGTCAGTCTATCGATATCACTGTAGAAGAACGAGCGAAGCGCATTATCTTTCATTCACGACAACAGTACGCCTGGGTAGATTTGCACGGTATTGTTACTTCAGAACTTAATGAAACAGAAAAAAAAGATGCACAAGCAAGACTCCTTGGGCATCGTGCAGCCAACGCAAATGATGCGCCTATTATCAAACGCAATCTCGACGAAGGTATTTCACAGGGTTTTACCACAGGTGATGTACGAGAAGTAAAAGAATGGATTGAGCTTCACGATAGTTTACGCAAAGCAGGCATGGAATTTCGTGAGTTTACACCGCCCACAGTATCAAGCACGCAGTTAGAGGTGCTCGCGCAAAATGGCGAAGAAGTCATTATGGATATCACAGCCTCCATAGATATGCAGGTAAAGACGTATCAATAATTTAAAAAAACAGATGAAGGCGAGAAAAAGCTTTACGATTATATCGATGTACGCGTACCGGGACGCGTCTATGTGAAAGAATAAAATTAATAATAAATTACACAAGTAGAGGAGTGGGGTAGTGGGAGAGAGTAGGGGGGCTATATAAAAGGGCCCCTCTTTTTGTAGAGCAAATATTTTTACATCAGTAGCAGAAATATCACTTAAAATACTATTGTGGATAACATTTTAAGATATAATCTGGTTTTACCCTTGTATACGAAGCGCT
Organism: Candidatus Nomurabacteria bacterium; assembly: GCA_023898425.1. NCBI lineage: Bacteria > Candidatus Nomuraibacteriota > Candidatus Nomurabacteria bacterium. Next base: position 524,246 of record CP060222.1, on the reverse strand, counting down.
TCGTATAGTATGATAAAGACATGGATACAGAGATACGAAAAGCTGCCGCGTTATTAGGTAGTAAAGGAGGTAAAAAAACCTCTAAACAACTCAAAGAGAAGCTAGGCCCTAAAAAGACCTCCTTACACTTCTCCGAGCTGGTTCAGCTACGCTGGGATCGTCTCAGAGCCTCTAAGGCATCCCAGGCTACCAAAGGGTCTAAAGCCCAAGGTACTAGGAGACCTGCAAAAACAGCCTAGGGCATCCTAGCGGCTCGTAAAAATACTTGTCTGGGTCGAATATCAGGAAAAGGCATTTTTAAAGGCTTATTGGCTTAAATCCCACCCCTTATGTCGTATAAGATATATTGTGCGACGCATAGCTATGGTTTTAAAACACGATTCCCTAGCTAATTTTCTTATCAGATTCTATTAGTTTCTACCGATGTTAAAAACACTTGCTTGTCATAAATCCATGGCGCAGCTCTATTCTCTCAGCTCAACACGCCTTTAGAATGTCTAATTTATTATTATTTTTAAGCAGTATAAAATACGTATTTAAATACAAAAAGCCCTCGAGATTTTGTCGAGGGCTTTAATAATTGATTATGATCGTATTCCCGTCCCCTTCTTTAGTAAGTAGAGGTTAGTACCTGCTAAGAGGCCGATAACGACAATTAAGAATATAATACCATTTACTGGGTTCGCCTGACTAAAGCCATAGAAGCCATATCTGAATCCATCCACCATATAGACGATAGGATTGCCGTACGACAGTGTCTTAAAGAACGGTGGAAGCATGTCTAGTGAATAGAAGACGCCTCCGAGGTATGTTAATGGCGTGAGTACAAATGTGGTAAAGATATTGGCATCGTCAAAGGTCTTGGCATAGAGCGCATTTAAGAATCCTCCAAGGGCAAAAACAATCGCCGTAAGAAGTCCGAACAATAAGACAATGAACGGATGTTCAATCGTAGGTCTGATAAAAATAAATGAAACAATAAAGACCATTGATCCAGTAATGAATGCGCGGATCACTCCTCCTAAAACATAGCCAGATAGAATGGTGTAATACGAAACAGGTGCGACAAGGAGTTCTTCGATGTGACGTTGAAACTTCGCTCCAAAAAGGAGAAGACAACATTCATATAACTAGCCGTGATCATCGACATCATAATGATTCCGGGCACAATATACGCCATGTAGGATACACCGTTAATCGGTCTAATTTGCGATCCGATAAATGTACCGAAGATCAAAAAGTAAAGACCTTGTGTAATTACCGGTGGTAAAAATGTTTGCGGCCAAATACGAAAGAGACGAATAATTTCTCTTCGTAAAATTGTTTGAATGGCAATCAGTTGAGTTTTGATCATAGAGTTTCGTTTGTAATGGCGAGGTAAGCCTTCTCAACGCTTTGATATTTTTCGATAATACTTTGTACAGATGAGCGATGAACGATCTCCCCTTTCTTCATGATAGCGACGTTCTTACAGAGTCTTTCTACTTCTTCAAGATAATGGGTAGTGAGTACAATTGTTGTTCCGCTGGCATTTAGCTCTTTGAGGTAGTCCCACATCTCTAAACGGAGTTCAACATCGACTCCAGCGGTCGGTTCATCTAATAATAAAATCTTAGGCTTATGCACCAGAGCTCGCGCTACCATCAAACGGCGCTTCATTCCTCCCGAAAGGGTACGAGCAGGAGAATGTCGCTTGTCCCAAAGTCCAAGCGCCTTCATAAGCTCCCCTGCTCTCTCAAGGGCGATCTTTTCGGCACTCCATAGAATCCTGCTTGATCAACAATAATATCCTCAACCTTTTCAAAAATATTAAAATTGAATTCTTGTGGCACAACACCGATTTGTGACTTTAAGCCGTCGACATCTTTATCAAGATCATGGCCTAAAACTGTTACCTTGCCCCTGTCTTATTAACGATACTCGTCAAAATACCAATAATGGTTGTTTTACCAGCGCCATTCGCGCCTAATAAGGCAAAAAATCGCCATCTTCAATCTTGAGATTAATGCTCTTGAGAGCTTGTGTACCCGTAGCATAGATTTTTGCTAAATCTTGTAATATAATAGCTGACATAGTTGTTGAGCAGAGTATAGAGCAAATCTCTTTTTCGTCTTGCCTTGCAACTTTTACGTATTTTCTTAATAATCCTGTCATATGGAAAACATGCAAGAATCCCCAAAGGTTGTAGGGCCAGTTGATGCGACCGTCATCTCCCCTGCTCCACGACTCGATGTAAAAAAGAAATTAAAAGAATCCATGCTCGAATTTGCGACGTTTATTCGTGAACAAGGTATTATTGGTCTCGCGATTGCCTTTGTCTTGGGTGGTGCTGTAAACAAACTTGTGACCTCGCTTGTGCAAGATATTATTCAACCAGCGATTGGAATGATTTTGGCTCTACACAAGGGTTAAAATCCTTTAAGATTGGTTCAATTATGCTTGGTAACTTTGCGGTTAACGCCATAGACTTTGTTATTATTGCTTTTGTTGTCTATTTTGTCTTTAAAAAACTTCATCTCGAGCGATTGGATAAAAGAAATCTTAGTAAAACACACGCTACTTGCGTGTGTTTTTTACACCGGCGCATTGGAGCCTGAATCCGCGTATCCCACCAAGCCTTAGCACTCGAGAGCAAGTCTCTGCTTATAAAAAGAGGTTTCTTTGATAGCTCTGTCTATCAGCGCTAAGTCCCTGAACGTCAATAGAAAAGAAATCACAGAGATAAAGAGAGCGAGCCAAGTGAAAGCGCTGTGTTACGACAATCGCTTTTTGATGTCATAGATTTGATTCGCGCGCTTGCAGCTTTCGTAGGTGCGATAGCCTTGTCCATCAACAATAATATCTTTCTCGGTACGCCTAGCTCCATCGCGACACGCTTCATGGCAGCTACTTCGTTTAAATGGTAGGCACCGCCATCACCCGTCATAAGAAGGGTCTCTACCTTGCCTGCTTTGATGAGCTCACTACCGAGGTAGATACGGTCATACAGGGCATCAGAAGGCGTGCCATTACTTTTAACGCTAGCACCAAGAATAATGGCATATGGCGCAGGTGAAAGCGTATCAATATCCGTATGTATTTGCTGGATATGGGATAGCTGAACATAACCGATAACTCCTGCAACACAAAGTAATCCCGCACCGATGGTTACGGCGCTATAGAGGGCTAGGCGTTTTAGGAGCAGTTTCATGGCTATACGTCCTCGCCAGGCTTATCAATAGAGATAGGTTCAAATCCAATACCTTGGCCGGTGATTTTAAGAACATCTTTATCAATTTTTACGAATTCTTTGCCCGCAAAGTTATATTGACCTACGGCTGTACCAAGATGTTTACCTAGATTGGTGAAGTGTTGCTCGTAAGCCGTCATATGTCTCTGGAGGTCTTCTACGCGTTTACGGATCTCTTTTGCTTGTTCTTCGATATGCATGGCGCGTAAGCCTTGTAGAACGGTTTGTAGATAGGCTGTAAAACTCGTTGGTGAGACGATAATCACATGCCATTTAGAAGCTGCGCGTTGAATAAGACTTTCGGCATCCTCCCCTCCTTCACCAATCTTATTAACTAACAAATCATAGTAAACAGCCTCGTGCGGAATAAACATAAATGCAAAATCCATGGTACCTTCGCCTGGGCGGATATACTTTGCGGTCTCTTTGATACGATTCTTAAGATCATTTACAAAAGCCTTCTCGAAGGTTGCTCTTTGCGCAGGATCTTGAGCCTCTACAAGGCGATTGTAGTTTTCTAAGCTAAATTTAGAATCAATAGGGACGATTTTGTCTTTGACGAATACGGCTGCATCAACAATTTCTCCGTCTTTAAATTTATATTGCATTTGATACTGATCTGGAGCAAAGATCGTACGTAAGAGTGTCTCAAGATAATACTCCCCCAAAATACCACGTTGTTTTGGATTGGTAAGAATTCTTTGTAATTGGTCTAGCTGACCTGAGAATTCGAGTACCTGTTTATTGGTTTCTTCGATTTTAACGAGGCGTTCGGTGACATCACGCACTGCTCCTGTCATGTGGTGGCTTGCTGTTTGTTGTGTGCGGTTTGATTCTGTAAGTGTTTGACGCATGTCGCGATCAAGCGACTCTAAACGCTCATGCATAAACTGCAGTAATTGCGGATCAATAGCAGGTTGCTGGCTCTTTAATTGCCGAAAAATCGCTACAATAGCTACCGCTACGCCGAGTAGCAAAATCCCACCTAAAACCAACAAAATGTCCGTCGTGCTCATAGAGGCTAAAGGTATCAAATCTGGCGCCCTCTTGCAAAGCAAAGGCACATACGTTATATGTGTGAACATTCATATGACAGCACTCCCCCTTAACGTAGGTCCTTCTAGCTGGGACCGCGACATGGCCGGTCTCGACGAAGACCCGGACGACGCAAAGCTCGCTGAGCTTGGCATGCACCTCGAAGGTGACAGCGACAAAGAAGAAGAGGAAGAAGAAGACGACGGCCTCGACACAGACGCTGTAGCGACAGCTGCTGCTTCTGATGACGACGAAGAAGACGAGGACGATGAAACGGGTATCGAAGAGCTCGATGAGCTCGCCGAGCTTGATCGTCTAGAAAAAGAGATCGACACGGTAACAGAACGTGAAGACTTCGTTATCGAAGACGAAATGTAGAAAAACAAAAACACCACCGCTAAGGTGGTGTTTTTGACAATACATTATAGACATGCTATAGTCGGCGTCCTTTTTACCAAGGGAAGGATGGTGGAATGCACGTACCAACGACATCGGGTATTGCCTCTGGTAATCAAAAACAGAGGAAATCAATTGGGGGTGATCACGAAACGTTGTATCTCAGCGTTATCGCAGCGGTTGCCGAGGAAAGACTCGAAGAGATGATCAAGGGTCGATTTGGCAGGTCATCAACAAGCCAAGGCGTCGCTTCATTTAAACTGGTAGAAAATCCAGAATACAAAGAAGCTTGGGCGGCAATTCATCAGCACCTGCTTAAAAGCGTGAGCCACATATCCGAAGGGTTGTTGATGGTAAGCACAAGAACCCATACTCTTGCGGTGAGGTTCTTTCTCGCCGAAGGCGAAGTGCTCTTTGTTCTACGCTCTCGTGAGAGCAAAAAATAACAGGACTTGTTATAGAGTCTGCCCCGTCGAGCTTTACTTGCTCCGGGGCCTTTTTTCTTTTTTTAAACAAAACACCCACACAAAGCAGATATCTTCGCGTGGGTGATGGGTCAGCTCCGAAAGGAGTTTTTGAAATGTGAGAGGATATGCTCTTGCTGTTCGGGCCTGAGACGAGCCTTCCAAAAAGACGCAGCGTCGATATCTAGCTTACTGATGTCCGCCTCGCGAAGGTCAGCACCGTCAAAGCGCGCACCATGAGCAAGCGCTCCTGTGAGCACAGCCTTTCGAAAGTCGGCTTCGTCAAATTCGGCACGAGTCAAACCGGCTTCTCGAAACGTTGCATGTTGCAAGTCGCATTGTTTGAATTTGGCATAAGCCAAGTCCGCCCCCGTAAAGTCAACGCCACGACAATCAGACTTGTCGAAGATCGTTCTCCAGCAGGAGGCTCCTCGTAGATTCGCCCCTCTTAATTCGCATCTCGTTAGATCAAGTCTAATGAGCTCGATTCTGGTTGAGGGGTTTTTTTGGCGATACTCGTTGAATCGCTGTACATCGAGCACCAGACGTCTTCGTTGACGTAGGTCCTTGTGAGAGAAATGTTTGCGGATGAATTTTTCATCCATGACCGCAATCTTAGGAGGAGCGCTTGGCTTGAAATGCAGCAAAAGATTCAAACCTGGTACCATAGCCGTATTCATACCGTCTCCAAATCACATTCTTGGGTTGGAAAGTGCGTTTAGCCGCATCTTTTTATCAAGCGGTACATGTCACGTCAAAAAAATAAAAAAACACCCACCGAAGCAGATGTCTTTGTGTGGGTATGAAAAGAAAACTCCCCAGATTGTGTTTTAAGCAATCTGGGGAGATCCAGGGAGAAAGTAATCACTAAGACGCACCTCGCACAGTACTCGTGGTTTTCCAGGCCTACGAATCAGGTGATGCAGCTTGCTCCCATTTGGAAATGAGATTGGGCCTAGTCTTAATGAGGCAGTACACGCCTCGGCGAGCAGATGGAGTGTGAACACCCACCTCTGGCCTATCGTGTACCCGAGAGTATGCCGAAGTAAACTAGTACTTCGTACGTAATTACTAACCAGCTTGCGCTGAAAGTTATCACGTAAGGGCATGCCAATGCCCAGAAACTCTCTGGGATTACCAACAGGTTAATTACGTCTGTCGATATCCAAATAAATTTAGAAGAGCTATTTGCTCGACTGGCGGTACAATAGCAGATCTTGTTAATTATGTCAAGTGTTTGATTGTCATACTCTGGGTTAATGCTTTCATTAAATAATACACCCGCTTTTGCGGGTGTTTTATTCATTTTACTGACAAACGGCACATTCTTCACTAGCGACGTCTCTTTTGACAGAATTTCCGTCAATGCGTTCTGCTTGGATCGGTGAGGCTGAGCGGAGGTAGTACATCGATTTTACGCCGAGTTTCCAGGCGAGCATGTGAACGTCGTTCAAGTACTTACCGGAAATAGGAGTAGGAAAGAAGACGTTTAATGACTGCGCTTGATCAATAGCCGGCTGACGATCTGCGGCTTGTTGGATGATTTCGCGCATATTCATCTCATACGCGGTGCGGAAGACAGCGCGTTCTTCGTCATTGAGGCCTTCGACATTGGCGACGCTTCCTTTATCAGCGATGATTTGCTTCCAGATCTCGGTGGTATTCATCCCCTTCTCTTCTAAGAAGCGTACGAGATGTTTGTTTTTGTACAAGAAGCTACCAGAGAGCGTTTTTTGTAAGAAGGCGTTACCTGAGATTGGCTCAATTGAGGGCGTTGCTTCGTTACAGATAAAACTCGTTGAAGCTGTTGGTTGAATAGAGGTGACATAGCTATTGCGACGTGTGCCGCCATCAAGCGGGAGTCCGCGCTCTTTGCCGAGTCTCTCTGATGCAGCACGTGCGTATTGAGCAAACTTCGTAAAGATTTCTTTGTTAATATTACGAGCCATCATGCTTTCAAATGGCACCATCTTAGACATGAGGTAGCCATGGTAGCCCATAGCGCCAAGGCCGATAGAGCGTTCGTGCTTAACTGAGTTGATCGCTTTCTTAAATTCGACAGGATCTGCCATCTCGATAAAGGCTTCGAGGTTGTTGTCGAGCGCGGTCACGATGTCGTAAGTGATTTGCTCGATGTCTTCGTTCCATTCATCCCATTTTTCGATATTGAGATTACCAAGGCAGCAAACCGCGGTACGTGTCTCGTCTGTAGGAAGCACGATTTCGGTACAGAGATTACTTTGACGCACCATAAGACCAAGATCTTTGTGATGTTGCGGACGAGCATTGTTTACCGTATCGATAAAGATAATATACGGCTCACCTGTTTCTGCGCGCATCGTGAGGATTTTGCGCCAGATTTCTTGTGCATTGAGTTGTTTGACGACCGTTTTGTAGTGAGGATCAATCAAATCATAGTCTCTCCCCTCCTCTACGGCTTTCATGAACTCATCCGTGACGGTGATGCCATGATTCAAATTTAAGCACTTACGGTCAATATCACCACCGGTTGGTTTGCGCATCTCCAAGAAATCTTCGATATCTGGATGGTCAATGCTGAGGTAAGCAGCAGCTGCGCCACGACGAATCCCGTTACGGCTGATAGCAATCGTTTCGGAGTCCATGATCTTCATAAATGGGATAACGCCCGATGAGCGCAATCCTGAGGACTTTAACGGGGAGTTCTGACCACGGAGCTGTGACCAGTCAGTACCGATACCTCCACCGTATTTTGATAAGAAGGCGTTTTCGCGATAAATATCAAAGATTCCTTCGAGCGTATCTGGAACAGTGTTTAAGAAACAAGAAATCGGGAGGCCTTTGCTTGTGCCGATATTCATCATGACGGGAGTTGCCGGCACAAACCAGCAGCGAGTCATGTAATTATAGAGGCGTTGAGCAAGCTCACGATCACCACGACACATGCCTGTTGCAACGCGTGTATAGAATTTTTGGATATCTTCACAGATCTCACCGTCGGCACCGCGCAAAAAATAACGATCACGAAGATTTTCGAGACCAAAGTATGTTGCGAGCGTCTCAAATTCATGAGTAACCTGAATACCCTCTTGGATAGAGCGATCGGTATTATAATGAGGGCAGTCCCAGCTATTACGATTTTTTGTTGTCTCTTTTACTTCGCTAAGTAAAATATCACGAGCGGCATTAAGGTCGTTTGCAGAAACAGCGTCGATGACAGAAGCGTATGTGGCCATAAGGGATAAGTAAGGGTGAAAAGAATGAGCGAGAAAGTACGAGTTATTATGTCTGTTTACCAGTCAGCTACCACAGCGCCTTTGGCGTATTCAGTAGCACGATTTTCGAAGAAGTTTGCGTGTTCTTTGGCGTTTACCATCACATCAAGCCATTGAAGCGGATTCTCGACATGATAGACCTTGTCGAGACCGAGGTCATGAAGTTTTTTGTCGGCAGTGTAACGGATATATTGTTTTACATCTTCAGGCTTAAGACCTGGAACCGAGCCAAGTGAGAAGCAGGTATCGATAAAGTTATCTTCGAGTTTTACCATGTCATCACAGGCTTTATAGAGTTTGTCACGAAAGTCTTGCGTCCAGATATGTTTGTTTTCGTTGACTAAATCACGAAAGAGTTGGCATACGCCCTGGCTATGAAGCGTTTCATCACGAATGCTCCAGGTAATGATTTGTCCAACGCCCTTCATTTTGCCCAAGCGAGGAAAGTTCATGAGGATAGCAAAGGAAGAAAAAAGGCTGACCCCCTCCATAAAGGCACCAAAAACAGCAAGATTCATAGCAAGATCTTCTACACTGTCCACGTCAAAGCCTTGGATATATTCATACTTTGCCCGCATAGAATCATATTCTAAAAATGCAGAGTATTCTTTTTCTGGTAATCCTAGCGAATCATTGAGATACGAGTAGGCCCACACGTGCACACCTTCCATTGCGGCAAAGGCAGAGAGCATCATCTTGATTTCAGGCTTCGGAAAAGCTGGGATCAAATGTGAGTTGTAGTTATTGTTTACTTCAAGATCACCTTGGGTAAAGAAACGTAAAATCTGGATAACGAGATTGCGTTCTTCGTCTGTCATTTTAAAACGAAAATCTGAAATATCAGACTCCATAGGCACCTCAATAGGTAGCCAGTGGGCTTGATTTTGTTTTTGAAAGAACTCGAAGTATTGGGGGTATTCGAATGGGCGGTAGAAAGGCCGATACGTGAGCATCGGACAAGCTCCAAAGAGTGGGCTCATAGGCAAAGGACGGTATCGTAGAATTAAGTTACTCTACCTGCAGAAAGGTCTGGTTGGAATTATTAACGGGTACCTGATGATGATTGCGTTCGCCTACAACGCCGATGGTTTGGCGTTCTTCTGGAGTGAGAAAGCGCAGAGCAAGCCAACGAAAGATATAATCAACAATGGACTCTGCATGTGGAATATTTGGATTTTGTGTAGGACCAGAGGGTTCGTATTTTGCGTGAGCAAATTTATTTACCAGAACTTTTAGGGGCACGCCATACTGTAATCCGATAGAGATGGCGGTAGCGAGTGAGTCAACCATGCCGGCAATAGCGCCGCGTTCTTTTGCGAGTCTGATAAAGATTTCTCCAGGCTGACCGTCTTCGTAAAGACCAACCGTAACATACCCTTCGCATGAGCCAACTTGAAACTTATGGGTGATGGCTTTGCGCTCATCTTGTAAACGACGACGGCGTGGAACAAAAGCCTCGCCTGTGGAATTGTGAGGAAGTGTCATAAAAAGGGTTGCAAAAAAAGACTTTTGCGTCGAAGCGCAAAATCGCATGATCAAGTTCGGGTGCCCTTTTCACCCTCCGTGAGGACGTCTTTATGAGGCAAAAGCCTCAAGAATGACGGAATTCACAGAAGTTAGCGTGTGAGTGAAGGTCGCCCAACCACTAGATCTAGTGGCTTAATCAGAATTATACCACAAGATCTAGTGGTCGAACGATCTTACGATGTGGATAATCGAAGTTCGAACAACATTTGTAGGGGCTTAGAGACCAAGGGATAGATTGATGGTTTGTCTTGGCACAGCTTCAACGGGTTTGATGGTGAGTTTTACTTCCATTCTTTGTCCCTGTCGGTTATTTACCGCGATAAAACCTTTTTCCATGGCATGTTCGTAAACATCCTTGGTTACTTTTACATCTTGAAGACAATAGTCTCGGAGCTTGTCTATCTCTCCTTTTTTCCAGTATTCAACGGCCATGAGACCGTGGCCTGACTTCCCTACTCCGAGTGTTGCTTGTGCAACATCATCGAGCTTTACTCTAAAGCCTAAGGACTTTTCGATTTCTACCAAGACATCAACCGTGGGTAGCTTCATGATGTCTCCCGAGTAATATTGCTGCATACAGGGGTAATCGAATCCTATGAGATTATAGCCAATAATGCGGTCAGCGCGTTCGAGTCTTGGCCAAAGCTTTGGTAAGTCCTCCTCTAAGAAAGACTCATAGGTGTCCGTTTCGTAAAAATAACACCCAATAAGGGATATTTTTAATAAGGAAGGATTATAAGCACCTACGTCTTGAAACGTATTACGAGTCTCGATATCTAAAACAACTTCATTTCTTGTAGACATAATGAAACGTTCAAAAGAATAACATAGCGAGGTAGGCTGTGCACCCTTCGATTTATTGAGTTTTTAAGCAAAAAGTGTGTGCCTGTGGAAAAACTTTCAACACCATGAACATGGTAAAAAAACGCGCAAGTTTTCGATTATAATACCAGAGTTTTGATCATTTTCTATTTAAAAAACCCTGTCAAAAGACAGGGTTTTTTATGGGTGATTAACCGCGAGATTGTTGATCGCGTTTGCGTTCAAATTCTTTTAAGTAGGTTTTACGAATGCGAAGATTTTCTGGGGTGACTTCGAGGAGTTCGTCTTCACCAAGGTATTCAAGTGCTTCTTCGAGACTCATGTCACGTGGAGCATTGAGACCATCGGCAACACCAGAACCTGCAGAACGCATATTGGTAAGGGCTTTTTGACGACAGACGTTTACAGCAATGTCTTCTGCTTTGGCATTTTGGCCAACCACCATACCTTCGTAGACTTTTGTGGCAGGTTTTACAAACATGATACCGCGCTCTTGAGCGGCGATAAGTCCGTAAGCCGTTGTTTCGCCTGTCTCATGAGAGATAAGTGAGCCATGAGGTGCAGCATCAATGCTACCAACAAACGGTTTGTAGCCAAGGAAAAGTGTATTAATAATACCTTGTCCACGTGTGTCCATCATAAATTCGGTACGGTAACCAATAAGACCACGAGTTGGGATTTCAAATTGGAGATAAGCAATACCATTTTCAACACGCATGTCTTTCATTTCACCTTTGCGACGACCCATCTTTTCGATGGCTGCACCGCTGTAAACCTCTGGACACTCGATAGAAACTTCTTCAAATGGTTCGAGCTTTTGACCGCCTTCTTCTTTAAAAATAACTTGAGGACGGGATACCTGGAGCTCAAAGCCTTCGCGACGCATTTTTTCGATCAAAATAGAGAGATGAAGCTCACCACGACCGGAGACAATAAAGCTCGCATCACCGTTACCAGGATCAACGCTTAAAGCAACGTCGTTTTGTAGCTCGCGAGTTAAGCGATCTTTGATATTACGTGAGGTGGTAAATTTACCTTCTTGACCAGCAAATGGTGAAGTATTTACACCAAAGGTCATTTTGACGGTTGGTTCTTCGATCTTAATAACAGGTAGTGCTTCTGGGTTCGCAACATCGGCAACAGTCTCACCGATATTAAGTTCAGGAATACCTGCAAATGACACAATGTCCCCCGCCTTTGCTTCTTGGATTTCAACTTTACCAAGACCCATAAAGCTAAAAAGGTTGGTGATTTTTGCAGGAGCTTTTACACCCGCGCGATTGATCCAAGTAACAGGACCAGGACGAAAAACGCCACGAACAATACGACCAATACCCATCTTACCTTTATAGTTGTCGTAGCTTACATTCGCTACGGACACTTGAAGTGGGCCATTTTCGTCTGCGTCTGGTGCAGGGATTTCTTTTACAACCGTTTCAAAAATAGGTTTGATATCAGTCATTTCATCAAGAACCATGCCTAGACCGGCTTTACCGTTTTTTGCGGATGCGTAAACAACTGGGAAGTCAGCTTGCGCGTCAGAAGCGCCAAGGGTAACGAAAAGATCAAATGTTTGATCAAGTACCCAATCAAGACGAGCTTCTGGTTTATCAATCTTGTTAATAACAACGATAATGCGATGACCTGCTTCGATCGCCTTCTTTAATACAAAGCGCGTTTGAGGCATTGGACCTTCTTTTGCATCAACAAGCAAAAGAGCGCCGTCTACAAGGCTCATGATACGTTCTACTTCACCACCAAAGTCCGCGTGACCTGGAGTGTCAACAATATTAATCTTTGTGCCGTTGTACATAACGGCAATGTTCTTTGCGAGAATGGTAATACCACGCTCACGTTCGAGTTCATTAGAATCAAGAATAGCCTCACCTTCAAGACCTGCGTCTTTAAAAGTATCTGACTGTTTCATGAGGGCGTCGGCGAGGGTTGTTTTACCGTGGTCAACGTGGGCGATAATCGCAATATTTCGGATGTCTAACATAGAGAATGCGCGGATTATAAAGAAATACGCGATAATTGTCAACTCAAAGAATTTTAGATTATTGCGCTAGATTTACGCGTTCTTTTATCGCATTCCAATAGTCAGCATTCCCCTTTTGCGTCTTCATCCAATACCACCATTCAGCTCCCCAGAGATCAATCTGCTGGTAGCCCATTTTTTCCGCATAATCAAAGTGCGCATCAACATCTTTTACGGAAAAGGTCTCATTATTCTCTTGTGGGGTGGCCTCTCGAATATCCGTTGTCGCCCAAGGCTCCATCTGAAACTCACTTACGTAAGTTTTTTTGATAAATGGCGATAGTAATGCGGCTTTGCGTCCATAGAACCATGGAGGTACGAGAGTGTAGCGAAATACCCAACCAGAAGGCTGACGTACCACACGATAAACACTAAAACCAATTTGATCGGCGTTCATTGCAAAAGTAAGCCAGCTTGTTAGCTCTCCGCTCTCGGTTGTGACAATAGGTCTTGGGTTTGGTCTTGATTGCTCCATGGCTCGTATACGGTCGATCTCTTGTTTTACAAATGCATTATCGTTACCTCGACATTTCATAAATGAGCGTAGGTTAGCTTCGTTTTCTATTTGCCAGGCGCTGATAGCCGGATGGTCTTTAAGCGTCTCAAAAACATGATCAATATAAACCAGCTGGGCGTCTTTCTGTTCTTGCTCTGTTCGTGCCAGCGCCCAGTCAGGGATCCAGCATTCTGGCCAGCGCGGTTGACGAGCGCCTAATACAACCGTCGCTTTTGCTCCGTTTTTTTCTACAATGTCTAGCTGTGCTTTTAGCCAAGCAGTCTGTAAAAGATCTGGTGACGGTTCTACGAGAGGCCAGTAAGCAGGAAGGCGTACATGTTTTATGTTCATTTCCGTTAAAACGGCAGATAGTCCATCCTGTGAGTCAACGCCTAAAAACTGCGCATACGGGATGCTCCAAGTGATGCCATAAGTGATGTGCTTTGTTGTCTTTGGCCAGCCAATAAAAAGAAATGCGAGCAGAAGTCCCAGCGTGAAAATAAAGACGCAGAGAAAACGATACCGCCAAAGAGAAAAACGTTTCATAAATACAATACTGTATTACTTTGTGATCAGTGACAAGCCAAGTGCCGCAAAAACCAATGCTAAAATCTTAAGGAAGGCAACCATACCCGACCAGTGTTCTTTGAGAGCATGTGGAAGCCACTTGCCGAATAGCCCTGTTATAATCGCTAATGCACCAAACTGAACGGCCTGAAGGGCGTTTACAACCGATGCTGATCCGTCTGGCAACGAAAGTGCATACTGCACGCCAAAAAATCCTACCGCTCCAATTGCTTGCCCCACGAAAAAGAGCTTAAATGGTTTCTTCTCTTTTGCTTTTTTCTGGAAAAGTTCAGTTCTTACATCCGTAATAAGTACAAGGGCGAGTGCTACACAGATAAGTACAGCAACACGTGACAAGAAAAATCCTTGGACGAAATCTGTTTCATGATAAAGAAACGTTGCATTTACCGATGAGATGGCAAAGAACGCAGCACTTTCTAATGACGGCTGCAACGCAACGGTTTGTCCAGAGGTTCGATTTGTAACGGCGATCAATAACATCGAAGAGACGAGCAAGACGATACCTCCCAAAAGCATTGGATGTGTCGTGAAGGCAGTAAAGTCCCAAGCGAGAAAGACTTCGAGTGAAAGGCTAAATAGTGCGACAGCGGCTGCTGTTAATGGCACAAATGATCCTGCCTCTGTTTTCTTTAATCCCGCAAAGAATCTCCATAGCCCTAGAAAGAATCCTGCGCCAAATAAAATAGCATGCGCAATGATTTGCCAGCTTAACGTTGGAAAGCTGAAAAATGGCCAAGCGAATAAGGTGATTGTAGAGAGCCCACCTATTGCAACCGCATACGTCGCAGGGTGTTTAAAACCAGTCTCTAAAAGAAGTTTATCAATGAGCGAGGCAATGGCATTGGCAAGATGCCCAATAATGGCAAAAAAGATAGCGCTCATACGGTAAAGCTATCACCATAACGTGGCGCGTCACTAATAATACCAAGTTCTTTTTGTAAACGCGTCGCGAGGGCTATTGCCGCGCCCTCTTCTCCATGGGTGCAGAAAATACGCTTAGGTTTTGCCTCAGCATTTGCTACCCAGCTCACAAGTTTATTTTGATCGGCGTGAGCACTATACGCCCCAATACTTTCGATCTTTGCTTTTACACTTACCCGCTCCCCATAAATCTCTACTGACTTGTCTCCGTGATAGAGTTGTCTGCCTAGCGTACCTTCGGCTTGATAGCCAATAATTAATACCGTCGTTGATGGACTGCTCAAATAACGAATCAAGTGATGTAATACTCGGCCGCCATTCATCATGCCAGAGCCAGAGATGATAATCTTTGGTTTTGGTGCAGAGTTAATAAGCTTGGATTCGTCTTTTGTTAGTGCGAGTGTTAAGCCCGGAAAATCAAACATATCGTCACCACTTGCGACAAGTTTAAATGCTTCTTGATCGTAATATTGTGGGTACTCTTTTACGATGTCGGTCGCTTTAATGGCCATTGGGCTATCTAAATAGGTATCCACGCGTGGGATAATGCGATTTTCGACAAGATGATTCATCTCATAGAGTAATTGCTGGGTGCGTTCGATCGCAAATGCTGGGATAATAAGAACGCCTTTTTGTTTTATTGTTCTTTCAATGACCGTTCTTAATTTAGACTCCCTTGTCTTCTCGTCTTCATGGATACGATTGCCATAGGTGGATTCAATGATAAGTGCATCTACAGCGCCTAGGGCATTTGTTTCTTTTAAAATCTGTGCACCGTCATTGCCTAGGTCGCCCGAAAAAGCAGCTGACCCTCCATTTTTCTCGCGTACTTCGATAAATGAACTACCAAAAATATGACCCGCGTCTTTAAAGGTAATAGTGAGGTCTTTGATGGTAATAGGTTTTAAATACTCAACGCCAACGAAGCTTTTGAGAGCTCTCGCAATATCCTCTTCTTCGTAGAGCTTTGGTCGATATTCGCGTCGATAATCCGAATCCATGATTTTGTAGGCGTCTTCTAATACAAGAGAGGCTAGTTTTACTGATGGAGGTGTCGCATATACTTTACCGCGAAAACCGGCCTTCATAAGCTTTGGGATACGGCCAGTATGATCTAAATGCGCATGAGTGATGCAAACCGCATCGATTTCTGAGGCATTAAAAGGAAAGTCAGCAAAGTTTTGCGCTCCGCAGAGTTTACAGCCTTGAAACATCCCGCAATCAATAAGGATTTTGCCTTTTGCGCTTTCTACAAGGTAACAAGAGCCAGTGACTTCACGTGAGGCGCCAAAAAAAGTTATCCGCATACATTGCATAATAGCATGCCGTGCAGACAGAATCACCCCTAGCACATTTTTATGACTCAAAAACAGAACACACTACCGAGGTAGTGTGTTCATGGTTGTTTCTAATGACTGACAAAATACTTCTATTCCATATCTTGGCGCCATACATTCTCGCTCGAAGACAAGCATTAACATGGCCTTGTTTCCGGTAGATCCAAAGAGAACAAAGACCAGGAATATTGTTTGTATCATTAGGAGGACGGCGCCAGAAAAAATCGCTAGACGATAAGAAAACTCAGGATGGTCAAAGCGTTCTTTCCAACTGGGATGAAACATCCACAGACGGCCATCGGCAGCTGCATTGGCAAAGAGCACCGCAAAACAAGCGACGACACCGGTGATGAACGCTTGTAATGATGAGGCATTCGCAGCGCCTGCTGCTAACAGCCCTATGGGAAAAGCAATAATCGTAAGCACCGCCCAAAAAGTGGTGCTTTTTTTCGACATGCCAAAATGATGATCTACATCATGTTGAGTGGGTGAAGAACGTTTCTTCAAAGTGCGAGCCATAGTCAAAGCGGATTATACCACAGTTCACTCCCCTGTTTCTACCTTTACGGTGTCAGGGCCAAGTGTCTGCTCTAACTCTTTAGAGATCGCATCATCAAAACGAATACGATAACTTGATAAGACCTTTTGCTTGCCTCCAGCATTATCAACGACAAAGTAAACGCGGTAACGGCCCGGATTCTGATCAAAAAGCTCACGAATACGATGGAGAATGCTTGGTGGTAAATGCGCTCGTAAATAGATCGAGATGGCTTGCTCAGCACGCTTTTTGGGGAGCGGTGCGTCTGGTTCTAATCGTGGATCAATGCGCTTACCACTCTGTGTTTGTAAGTGATCAATGACAGTATCTATATTATCAGGTGTAAGTGGATAACCGGATTCAACAAGAAACTTCCATTCGCCGTCTTTATCTTGAACGCGCCCATGGAGCACAACGGAATTATCGGTATTCCATAGCTCGGGCTTTTCTTTATAGGTTCGTGGAAAGATCACGGCTTCGATATCCCCCGTCATATCTTCGAGCTTGGCAAAGACCATCGGCTCTCCTGCTTTTGTCAGGATCTTTTTTGCGATGGTAAAGGTTCCTGCGGTGCGTACGGACTTTTCGGCAACAAATTTTGGTAAGTTGGAGATTGGATGGACAAGATCGCCAAGTCTATCGGCGTATTCTTTAAACGGATGAGAAGAAAGGTAGAGGCCTAATAGCTCCTTTTCCCATGTAAGAATGTCTCGTGTGATGGCTGGAGGCGCAGGTTTTAAAGTGAGTCTATCGCGTGCCGCTGTTTCGCTTGAGAGCGCAAAGAGATTAAATTGCCCCGAATTTGTTTCTTGCGTCATGCGTTTTTGATATTGCAAGATAATCTCAATGTTAAAATAAAGTTGATTGCGATCCTCAAAACGATCAAGCGCACCAGATTTAATAAGGGCTTCTAGTGACCTACGATTTAAACCAAATGGATCCATGCGCGTAACAAAGTCCTCGAGATCTTTAAATGATCCATTGGTTTTTTCTTCTTGATGATTGCTTCAGAAATATCTTCACCGAGCCCTTTTACCGCAGCAAGACCAAAGCGAAGCGAGTTTTTGCCCTTAACAACGGCAAAGCGCGCGAATGATTCATTTACATCCGGTGGTAATACCGGCATATTCATGCGCTTACACTCCTCGACCTCGATCGTAATACGATCAATATTGTTAATGTCGCTATTTAAGAGCGCCGCCATAAATGCATCTGGATAATGCGCTTTTAAATAGGCTGTTTGATAAGCAATCAATGCATAACAAGCCGCATGTGACTTATTAAAGCCATAGGCAGCAAACTCTTCAAACTGGGTAAAAATCGCCTCAGCTGTTTTTGCCTCCACGCCTTTTTTGATGGAGCCTTCGATAAACTTTACGCGTAGCTCGGCCATGAGTTTTGCGATCTTCTTACCCATCGCTTTACGGAGGGTGTCAGCTTCTCCAGGAGTAAAACCGGCCATGTCTTTGGCCACTTGCATCACTTGCTCTTGATACACCGGAATACCATAGGTGTTTTGAAGGGCGCTTTTGGTGAGCTCATGCATGAAGGTCACCTTTTCGCGTCCATGCTTACGATTAATAAAGGATTCGATAAATTGCATCGGACCAGGACGATACAGCGCCACCATAGCGATAATATCTTCGATGACAGATGGACGTAATTCACGGATATACTTTTTCATGCCATCTGACTCGAGTTGAAAAACACCAGTCGTCTCCCCTTTTCCTAATAGCTCGTACGTTTTTGGATCATCAAGTGGTATCTCGTTAATATCAATCACGTCACCATAAACCGCCTCTGTAATCTCAAGACAATCACGGATGACTGATAAGTTAGAGAGACCCAAAAAATCCATCTTTAATAATCCTGTCACTTCGGCGGAATGGTTGGCATATTGCACAACCTGATCAACATCACCACCCTGTGCCTTTTGGAGTGGGGAGAGTTCAGAGAGCGCCTCAGGAGCAATCACAATGCCACAGGCATGCTGTGAGGCATGGCGTGTTGTACCTTCGAGACGAATCGCTAAATCGATCAAACGCTTAATACGTGGATCGTTTTGGTACATGTCACGCAACTCCGGCGCTTCTTCTTTAGAGACTTTTAATGGGATATGTCTACCTTGTTGAGGTGGCGGAATCGCTTTAGCTACTTTATCGACATCAGCATAAGGCATGTCTAATACACGACCCACATCACGCACAGCAGCACGAGCCGCCATAGTACCAAAAGTAATAATACCCGCTACACGGTCAGCTCCGTATTTTTGTGTCACATACTCAATAACATCTTTACGTTTTACATCATCAAAATCGGTATCAATATCAGGCATTGAGATACGATCCGGATTTAAAAAACGCTCAAAGAGTAATCCGTAATAGAGCGGATCTAGGTTTGTGATTTTTAGCGCATAGGCAACAATGGAGCCTGCGGCTGATCCACGGCCGGGCCCTACAATCACATCGTGGTCTTTTGCCCAGTTAATATAGTCCGCTACAATCAAAAAGTAGGCAGCAAAACCCATGCGCTCAATCGTCTCAAGCTCAAAGGTAAGACGTTCTTTTGCTTTTACGAGTTGCTCAGGATCCGGATAACGTTCAAGAAGGCCAATCTCACAAAGTTTTTTTAATTGAGTAAACTCCGTCTCCCCTTCTGGAACATCAAACTTAGGCAAGTGGTTTACCCCAAGTTCAATTTCGACATTGCAACGATCAGCAATCTTTCGTGTATTTTCGATGGCCTCTGGTAAATCTACAAATGCCTCCACCATGTATTCGGGTGGACACATCGAGAGATCAAGGCTCGACATGGTAGAACGACGTGGATCATCCAAGATTTTACCATCGTGAATACAGCATAAAACATCTTGTGCTTCGCGGTCTTCTTCTACCAGATAATGAACATTACGCGTTGCAACAACGGGGAGATCGGTTTTTTTGGCTAAAGCAATAAGTCCTTCATTGACTTCATTTTGTGTTGGAGACTCTGGATGATGAATGAGTTCGATAAAAAAACAATCTGGACGAAAGATCTCTTTAAACTCCTCAACAGACTTAAGCGCTTTTTCTTCGTCATGCATGTGGATTGCTTTTGGGATTTCGCCCTTGAGACAACCCGACAATGCAATGATGCCTTCGTTGTGTTTTTTTAAAAGCTCTTTATCAACACGTGGACGATAGTAAAAACCATCGATATTTGAAATAGAAACTAAACGCAAAAGATTGTGATACCCCTCATTGGTTTCTGCGAGTAAAGTGAGATGCGTGGTATGTTGATCAATACCAGCGCGTTTATCCGTATGTTTATTTGGTGCGACATTAACCTCTACGCCAACAATGGTTTTGAGACCGTGCTTTTTGCCTGACTCGTAAAATTCGATCGCAGAATAAAGTCCATTGTGATCGGTAAGAGCTAGTGCATCGTATCCAAGGCTTAGGGCATGCTTTACGATGTCATCAGGACTCCCCATAGCATCAGATAATGAATACATCGAATGCGCATGAAGCTGCACAAATGGAGAACGAGGCTTTATTTCAGCCTCTTGAGGGATTTGGTCAGCCATAGGGTATGTTTCCGCTGTCGGCGCAAGGCCTGCGGAGAAACAGATTTAGTAACAAAAAGGTACCCGTTGGGTACCGCTTTTGCAACCTACTTATTCTTCGTAACCGAATCATCCCCTGCCCCTTCTTTGTTAAAGAAGGGCGACTGATTCTGGCCTCCCTCTTCTTTATTTAAAGAAGAGGGAATGAGGGAGATGATTACTCCTCATCTAAATCCGTTAGACTTGGCATCTTTCTTTTGGCTCTTTTTTTTGTTGGCGCGGAGTCTGTCTCCATATGGTCCATGATATATCCAAGCACCTTCTCCCCTGCTTTTGCTGCCATACCTGAGTATCCAGCAAGACCAGTAAGCTTATCGCCAACGAGATTTACAAGGTCTTCTGCTTTTTCTGTGCCTCGGCGGATAATATTTGCAATATAGTTTACGTTACGAAGTAGACGCGCTGCTTCATAGAGTGTCCAGCTTAAAAAACCAGCAACAAACAACAAAGAGACGATGCCAGCAATAAGTAAAAGATCTTGAAGAGAAATGTACATATGAAAAGAGTATAGCAACATTGCAGAGAAAGAA
Source organism: Candidatus Nomurabacteria bacterium (assembly GCA_023898425.1). NCBI lineage: Bacteria > Candidatus Nomuraibacteriota > Candidatus Nomurabacteria bacterium. Next base: position 503,467 of record CP060222.1, on the reverse strand, counting down.
AAAGAATCTAGAAAGAGAAACAGCGCACGAGTTGTGCGCTGTCAGTAGATTTTGCTCGTTAAGCGTGAGCTGGGTCGCTATGAGCATCAACCGTCGAAAGCATTTTATCAGCAAGAGCTTTCTTTGCCGTACTCTCGTCAGAAAATATTTGTAGAGCAAATAACTTAAGAGGCTCGTCCTTTATTGGTTGTCGCAAAAAGATTGCCTTGTGATCAACGAGCCGTTGCAAGAAGGCTTTGGGTTGGCTGATATCGAGGATAAAAGGCTCTCCATTGTGCGCAGGCTTAATCGTCAGAGTAGCTTGTTTCTCGAAAGATCTGAATACACCAATGGTGACATCAGAATCTTCGCCATTATCAACGACTGTGTAGATTGGGAGAATAAGACGACTCACACATCACCTTTTCTATTTGATTTAGGAACCGGCCACATTTTTGCAGCAGGCAAGACAGTAACTGATTTTGATGTTTTTGTCTACACTATTGAGAACAATAAAACGGATGCAGGAGGCATCCGTCTTGTCAGGATTAAAGCATAGAAGAACGTGACGTTCGACAAAGTGCACCATTGAGAAATTCTTTGCCTTGAACAGTAGCAAGTGAAGTATCAACAATAGTGACAAAAGACGACTTAACGCCATAAAAATTTGCACCATCAAGCGTACAGCGATAGATATTGACGAAACGTAACGATGATAGCTGAAAGTCAGCATCTCTAAAGTTTGTACCTTGAAAACGTGCATTGTCGAGGTTCACTTTTGAGAAGTTTACCTTGCTTAGATCTAGGTAGTTAAGATTTGCCCCAGATAGATCAATAATCTTGTCTGGATGATCTTTGCGCCAGGTATTCCAGGCAGGAACTCCTTGGTCGAGCAAGTTAAAGTAAAACTCATATTTACTGCCTCGTTGGCCCATGACACCGCCCTTTCGGGGAAACGCTTGTCTATAATCTATTACCTTTATTCAACGCTTTTGTCAATAAGAAAGAGAGCGTTTGTCGCGCTCTCTCAGTGTGAAGTCTTACAAAGAAAATCGTTTTGCCAGGTCATAGCATTTTCGGACGTGTCAAAGATCATAACACGCGCTTGATGTTTTTCACCGAGGTCGTCGATATGTTCATAGCGTGCACCGATACCACTTGTTAGTTTTCTTTCTAGGCTCACCACCGGCAACGAATCAAGTTCGATGTCGAGAGAGGTAAAAAAGAAATGAGACTCAAGTTGGTAGTGTCCATGTCTAATATAGAGCTTGCCTGTACAATATTGCGGCGTTGTATTCTCGTGAAGAATAAGAACATGTACTTTATAGAGTGCAATTTTTGCAACGCCTGAATCTTTGCTTGATATCGGCGCGCCAATGTCAGAGTGTGACGTTGGAAGAATTGAGCTCGTAGGTTTGCGCTGATATCGCGTCACAATTTCTCCTTTCGACAAAAAGAATTTTAACATGAAAAAATTTCTCTTCAGAAAAATTGTGTGGACAAAAAACTCCTCCGAAAAATATCGGAGGAGTTTTTGTTTTCACAAATTAATTTTTTTTATTGTTTATTCACTGTTGCTTCCCAATACTGTTGTTTGCCTGTGATACGATCAGTGATCATGTAACGTGTATACACTTGAGCATCGGTTTCCCAGAGGATTGACGGGATTACTTGGTAAACGGCTTCAGGGCCAAGATGACCAGAAGCTATACCGTGAATCAAGTAGGCGTCAGTTTTGCCAAAGTATGGGTAGCCAAGGTAGTAGCTTTCAAGGGTCTTAGCACCTGAAAACATCGTGACACCTTTATCGTACGTGATAATCACGGAGCGACTCTCGAATGGCAAAGAATCTACAACAGAATAACGGGCCTCACCATTGCGAATACGATAATAGGTGATCTTTGGCGCAGCTCTGTCCACTGTATAGTCATATGTTGTTTCAACAACACCATAGCCGTCAGATAAGCGGTAGAAGTTCGCGTAAATTACTTTGGTATCACTTTGTGTAATCTGTGTGAGGTCTCGATAATGAGGCAATGTATGGAGATGAAAACCGTTTTTTACGTCCGCTGACATCACTCTACTGTCGCCAGTAGTTTGATAGCTAGTGTATCCTACCGTTAACTGCCCAGGATATTGCTTAATACCGTCAACGATAACAGACTCCGTATTGTAGTTATTAGGAATTTGCGCAGCTCCTGTATTCCAAGAATTTGAATTTGCAAAGCCGTTATAATTTACGGTTTTAAAAATCTTGGTGCGTAGTATGGACGCTCACTCTCTAAATCTCTTACAGAGTACTCCAAGACAACGTCTTTGTTTCTACAAGAAAAGAATGGCTCCGTTGAGTAGCGAACATTTTTCGTTGTATCAATATGCCATTTCACCTCCTCGGGTGTTCTTGCTTCAAAAAGATATTTCTGTTGCTCGTAAATACCGTCTGCATCTTTATAATAACGAGAATAAGGAAGTAACGTCGGATGATTTTTTCTTTCCGTCTCTAAATCAACGGTTACAGACCATGCGCGATACGTGACGCCCGAACAGTCTTTTTCACCTATAAAAACAGGAGGATTTGTTTTTAGATTCGTAAAGTTTTCAAATACTGGCTGACCAAGTTTTGTGCTTTTTTCTGTCGGGAGACGCCACAAGGACTTCTCCGCTTGTGAGATAATAGATGTTGGAACAGTTGGTAATGACAAACGTTTTTTATACACAACACCTGGCGCTGCAAGCGCTTGTGAGCTAATCGTTAATGTACCGATAATAGCCAAAGATAGGGATGACAAGTATTTATTCATGGCAATATAATACCATAGAATAGTCATTTTGTCAAGTAAGTTGTTGACGTTAATACATATATTTAAATAATAGAAATCCCCCACCCTCGTCATTCCAGAACGGAAATCGGAGGGTGGGGGCTCGAAGTTAGTTGAAGTACACGATGACAGGCGCGCTGTCCGTGTACACGGGGATGTCAGGGTTCCACTCCCAGCGCGGAGTGAAAAGTACCGCCTCAGCGGCCTCTGTTGCCGCGTTCACGCGGCAGTAAAGGCCAATCCAGACCATCTCGGATGCCGGGATTGACACGGCGTCGAAGTTCAGGATGAGGCCTTCCTCGCTAAGCTCCAGTCCCTCTATCGGTTCGTACACAAATTCTGTGTAGTACCGATAGTCGGCTGTTACCTCGGCACAGTGGCCGAGGGCGGTCGTTGCGCCGAAGTCGAGTTCGTCGATGACGAACTCGCTTCCAGAATCATTGATGATCTGGAACGTCCCCAATAGCTGCGGGGACTCGATCTCCGTCGAGATTGTTGTCGACGAAACATAGGGAGCGGCATACTCCCCGTACATCCTTTGCGTGCCGAACACGATTGTGCTCACACCGCCCAGACGGACGGTATGAATACAAGTGCCTTCGTCGCAGGTGTCTGCCGACGACGCGTTGTCGTCAGCATACTCTGCATCGGTGAAGCAAGGAGGTGCTTCGACCTCCGTCACGTTTGTCGTGACGTAGCGACAAGCGCCCGTCTCTTGGATGCACGAGGCGATCGTGTCATCGCCATACGCCTCGTCGCAGTCCGCGTCGGACTGACAGCCCGTATCCTCGTGGATGTAGACATCCACCCGGTGGTCCTGGCAGCCCATGAGGGCGAACGCGGCGCAAAGCGCCAGGAAAAGCTTGCTGGAAAAGGACATTCGAACCCTCTTTCTGCCGTGAAACGGCGTTAAACCAGAGATGAAAGCTCTACTACCATGTAAAGCCTTCATTGCTGATCCCCCACCCTCGTCATTCCAGAACAGAAATCGGAGGGTGGGGGTCTTCAGAGTTGTTGGGCTGACTAGCGGGTCAGCGTTGTGACCCATGTGAGGGTCCCGATAGAAGTTGTGCCGAAGCAGGAACCATTCATTCCGAAATCGTCCCATACGATGGCAGAAGTGCGCCAGACGATCGGATTGGTGTCGGGACCGCGGACGATAGTACCGTCTGTTCCACAAACACCATCGAGCCCTACTCCTCAATTGTCGTGCTCAGCGAGTCTCCATCTACAAAACCAGATGTAGAAGCCGAGAGAGTTAGAACGATGCCGCTGCTCGTGATGATCAACGGCTCCCGAAAGATCACGTTGATCCAGAACTCCGTATCACTAGGTGACACTTCTATTCCAGAAGCAAGGCTCGTTTTTACCCACTCACCGGATTCGTGGGCCCAATAGACGATCTCTGCATCCTCGTTGGGAATTTGGACCGCCCTCTCCTTAGAGAGAAGTTTCCGACCGTTCCGCCGAGCGTAGATCCGTTGAGGATAAAGTTCAGTGAGTAAACACGAACGGGTCCATTTGGATCGGCAGTGATTTGCACCCGGTAGAGATCTTGCTGTGGACCATTGCTGATCCTCGTTGTTGCGATGGCCTGCCTCAATAGGCTAGGCTTGCTGCGATGAATCACACTCACCGACGGACGAGAGAACGGATTCCCGTAGAAGGTTTGGCCATTGCGATCACTGATCGCCGCAAGGGTGACTCGTGCCGCCACACCGTCATCAGGGAAGATGGCGTGGTAGGAAGGGTTGACCTTAGCCCAGAGCTCTAAGGATGCGGAATGCCCAGGGGCTAGCTCCACGAAGAAATCTGGCGTGAAGAACTCAACTCGGTTAAGGCCCGTATTTGGGGCTGTCACGCGAACGTTACCTTCCTGCGCGAGTGCAAAAGAATCAAAAATTCGATCTCCTACAAAGGCTGTGTCAACAATACCGGTACCTGTCTCAAGATCCATTACAACTGAATTTAGAGCCAGGTAGTCGATACGACGCGTGATAGCGCTGACGAGTGTGACCGTACCGATTTTCTGCCACACCTCGCTATTGCTAGTCAGGACGCTACTAATGGGCTCGAAATAAATTTCGAGCCCAGAAAAAACATGTCTACAGCCGTTTGCTTCACATGAATCCAGAGATATCGGGTCGCTGTCATCGCAGTCTTGGTCGCTTACACAGCCTGGAGCTTCACGATCAAAGGATGTTTGATAGTGGCAGGTGCCGCCATCCGTGCTAACGGTGCACCAAATACGGGTATTGGGCCCGTACTGTAGGTCGCAGTCTTCACTTGTTTGACATCCTGCCGACTCATGGATGAATTCCTCCATAGGAGCACTATTGCAGCCAATGGTAAGGGCGCAGAACATGAGGGCGAACCTGTAAAAGGACATATAAACCTTAACTTTCTGCCGTGAAACGGCATTGAAACCAGAGATGAAAGCTCTACATCGTTGTAAAGCCTTCATTACTGATCCCCCACCCTCGTCATTCCAGAACGGAAATCAGAGGGTGGGGGTAGTGAGTTGTCGGGCTGACTAGCGGGTCAGTACTTGGACCTGAGTAAGGTCCAAGATATCGTAGTCGCCGTAAGCCCAGTGACCAAGCGTGTCGCTGAAGTTATGGGCACCGTCACGCCAGACGATTGAAGAGGTATAGACCTCCTCGCTCGAGAAGACGAGACGTCCGGCGGCATTCATCCATCCGCTTGCGACGTGTCCCCAAGGCGCACTGGTATAGGGGCGGATCGTGACCTGATCGCCGCTCTGTGTACCAGAGATAGTGGCGCTGAGCGTCAGAACCACTCCCGAACCCGTCACAATTTGCGGATTGATGAAGTGGATGATGAGAATAGCTCCATCTCCCAACGCTAGTCCGCTCGTCCTATAGTCGGTGAGTCCAACCTCGCCGCGAACGGTGTAGTCGCTGGGAGGGAGCGGTTGGCTGCCGACGCGGACTTCGAAGTGTGATAGTGCGAGATTTGTCGAGTTGCCGTCGAGCTCGAAGGCGAGGCTATGCACCTCGACCGAGCCATGGGCGTCGGCACTGATCTGCATTCTGTACAGATCCTGTGTCGTATTGCCGAGCGTCGTGGTTGCGAGCGCTTGGCGCGTCACCGTGGGCTTGGTTTTGCGTAGCATGGTCCAGAAGGTACCGCTCTCTTCAGAGACGATGATATCTTCTGCGTTGCCATTCATACGCAAGCCATCGAGTGAGAGCGAGACGGTCGGATCCGACCTCGACGTCGAGGTGAAATACGTCTCGTCCGTCTTGCCCCAGACTTGGTAGGTCATCGTTTCGCCAGCCGCTAGGAAGAGGCTGTCGAAGTTGAAGACGATACTGCTTCGAAAGGAGCCGGTGGACACCGGAACGGCCGTATTCACGACCGCTCCGTTTTGCGCCAGAGCAACTCCCGACCACGCGCCGGCGTTCGCGCCACTGAAGACGATGCCAAGGATTTGGCGTCGTCCAATGGTGTTATTGGCCGTGATGGTGAGATCGCCGAGGTGACCCCAGGTGTTTCCGTCGACGATCGTGAGCCGTCCTTCGGTGGCAAATGTTGCGGTGATGTTGGCTCCTTCGGAAGGAGCCGAAACCTCGATGACTTCGACTTCACGGATCACGTGCGTACACCCATTAGCGTTACACGTGTCGGATGAGGTGCTGTCACCGTCGTCGCAGTCCAGATCGCTGTAGCAATTCGGAATCTCGTACTCGTAGTACGTTTCGTAGTGACAGGTGCCGTTGCCGGCCTCCATGTCGCACCAGGTGAACGTGTCACCGCCATAGACGGCGTCGCAGTCCGCGTCGGACTCACAGCCGGTTGCTTCATGGATGTAGACATCTACTCTGCGACTTTCGCAGCCCATGAGGGCAACGAAGGCGCAAAACGCCAATAGAATCTTGCTTGAAAAGGACATTCGAACCCTCTTTCTGCCGCAAAACGGCATAAATCGTGATGACTTAGAAGCAGAATACTCCTGTAGTCAACGCGAAATAATACCATAAAATGACACTTTTGTCAACAGTAAAATAGACATAATTGATATAGTAAAATGGCTTTATGTAGCAAAAACGCCTTATCGGCGTTTTTAATTGAACTAACTTCTGCTTTCTGCACGATACTCTTTGGTAACGTGTTCTTTTATGTCTTCAATGACTTTCTCGGTTTCGCTTGATTCAAGTGTGCGCTCGGTAGATCCGATCGTCACGCGGATAGCGACAGATTTTTTGCCTGGTGCAATCCCCTTGCCTTTATAGGTATCAAACCATTCTGCTTGTCTGATGAGTGGATTGAGTTGTTTGATAGAGTCTACAATCGACTGAACCTCGATGGAGCTATCCAAGATAAAGGCGAGATCACGCTTAACCTCAGGGTAGGCATTCATTGGTTGATAGTCAGCGTGGGAGGCAAGCTCAGCTAATTCTTTGACGGAGATATCGGCTAAGGCAACACGACCTTCAAACTTATAACGCTCACGAAGTTCTGGATGGATTTCACCAATTGTTGCGACGAGATGTTCGCCAACAAATCCTTGAGCAGAACGTCCTGGGTGCCAGAATGGATCGCTTTCATGTTTCTTCCAAGTCACATTTTTAATGCCGAGTTCTTTTAGAAGATGTTCAGTAGCGCCTTTTGCTTTTTTCCAGGCTGCATCATCGCTCAAAATACCAAGGGATAATTGCATGGTTTCTTGAGGAGATCATTCCATGTACCAGTTTCACTCGTATTGAGGTAGATATGTGCCATCTCAAAGAATGCGAGCTCTTTGCGACGCTCATGATTTTCGCTAATCGTTTCGAGCATGGATGGTAAGAGCGATGCACGCATGAACTCAAAGTCGGTGGTGAGAGGGTTATCGATTCTCAACATGTGACTTGGATCAAAACCTGCTTTCTTCATCATGTCTCCTGACACAAATGAATAGGTAAACGCTTCGCTTAAACCAGCGCCTTTAAGAATCGTGCGTGTCTTTTTCTCGATAACTTGTTGCTTGGTAATACGACGATTCGAAATACCCGCCGGAAACACCGCCGGTAGATGCGCATAGCCACGCAAACGTGCAATCTCTTCGATAAAATCACGACCTGACTCGATATCGTGGTCACGCCACCAAGGTACTTCGGCTGTTAAGACACCTTTTTTAATGGATGCATCAAAGCCAAGCTTCTTGAGGGAGCTCAACATCTCTTTGTCTTCGATAGGTAAGCCAATGAGCGTGGTAACCTGCTCGGTTTTTACGGAGAATTCTTGAGGTTTATAGACGTGAGCCATCTTGTCGACGATTTCGCTTGAAACATCTCCTCCACAAAGCTCCTTACACATCTCAATGGCACGAGCGAGCGCGCAAATTCTGGCGCTTGTGTTGAGAGGCCTTTTTCGAAAAGTTTTTGCGAGTCGCTGTAGACATTGAGTTTACGCGCACTTCGACGAGTAAAGACAGGATCAAATGTTGCCGCTTCAAAAATAACGCTCACGGTATCAGTCGTGATAGCAGAGTGTTCGCCACCCATAATGCCTGCAATGCATTGAGGTTGCTCATCATCAGCAATAACAAGATTTGTTTCGCTTAGTTCGTATGTAATGCCATCAAGTGCAGCGATCTTCTCTCCTGCTTTGGCTTTGCGAATGTGAAGCGTATCACCAACGAGTTTGCCCGCATCAAAAGCATGCATCGGTTGGCCAAGCTCAAGACGAATCAAATTTGTGATATCTACGACGTTATTATGTGGACGTACTCCAGCACCAAGCAGGAGACGTTTAATCCACCATGGAGAGTCGGTGACCTTTACGCCATCCATACGCACCGCCATATAGCGAGGTGCGAGCTCTTTTTCTTCGACGTTTACTTCGAGCTTTTCGCAAACTTTGATTTTTGATGGGAGTTTTGGGGCTTTCCAGGTGAAGTCTGCGTCTAAAATGGCAGATGCTTCACGCGCCATACCGACCATTCCCATCGCATCAGGACGATTGGTCGTAACTTCGATGTCCATGACGGTGTCATCAGATAATCCAAGCGCATCAGCAAGTGGTGTGCCAAGTCCAACAGATAATTCTGGGATGCTTTTACCAAGATCTAAAATTTCTCCATCTCCGTGTGGAAACGCGTCAAATAAACCAATCTCATTTGCCGCACAAATCATCCCTTCGCTCTTTACGCCGCGAATTTCGATTGGTTCAAGCACGATTAGCTCCCCTTCTCCGTGCCAACGCACACTTGCGCCAACCAGTGCCACCGCAACAAGCTGACCTTCGACGATATTGGTACCACCGCAAACAATGGTGAGTTCGCGTCCACCAATATCAACAATCGGCAAGCGTAATTTTTGTGCTTTTGGATGCTCTTCGATGCGAAGAATTTTACCAATAACAATATTCTCAAGATCTTTGCCTTGAGGGATAAGCTGCTCTACGCCCGGACCAGAAAGCGAAACGCGTTCAGCGAATTCTTCAGCTGTTGTTTTGCCAAGGTCAACGTATTCACGCAACCAGCGATAAGAAGTGAGGAGGTTCATAGGTTAGAAATCAATAAAGCTAATTACGATGAAGAAAAGGCCGGTAAAGACAAGGAAAATGTCACGAACTAAGATAGAATTTTTATCGTCGCTCAATGCTCTAGTGATAACTGTTCTCATATCATCGTGCCCGAGCCCTTTTGCGCGAAATATCAGCAGTATCCGACTAAGAAAGAGTGCCACACAGCCGCAGCCTACCGTAAATTCTAGTTGACCATAGGAGGATAATTCAAGGATATCTGCCAAGCGATAAATACCGAGGAAGAGTATCAGTACAAAGAGCTTTGCGATGAATCTACCTACATGGTGTAGAACACGGTCAAGAGCAGTGGGCTGGGGCATACTCTAGAATTGTTCCAAGAAACGCACGTCGTTCTTGTAGAGGGTACGAATATCGTCGAGGTTTAAGCCTTCTTTCATCATGTAGGTGCGTTCGATTCCCCAGCCAAAGGCAAGACCAGAATATTCGTCCGGATCGATACCGGCTGCTTTTAAGACATTTGGATGAAGCATGCCAGCGCCGCCAAGTTCGAGCCAGCCATGTTTACAGATACGGCATTTGCTTTCGTCTTTGAGTACACCCGTTCCGTCACAAGCAGCGCAGGAAATATCAATTTCAAATGACGGCTCAGTAAATCTAAAGTGATATGGGCGATAACGTGTCTTGCGTTCTGGACCAAAGAATTCGTGAACGAAGTAATCAAAGAGTCCACGTAAATGTGTGATCGAAACATTTTTATCTACGTAAACACCATCAAATTGATGAAACATTGGCAAATGACGAATACCCATTTGGCGACGATACGTTTTTGTGATGTTGATGGCACGAATCGGTAATTGTTTTTCGTTTAAGATACGTGCTGTGCCACTTGTTGCATGAGGCGTTAATAACATCTTTCCAAATTGTGGATGTGAAGGCGCATCCATAAAGAAGGTTTCCCATTCATCACGTGCAGGATGGTCTTTAGGCATGTTTAAGCGTTCAAACGCAAAATCATCCCATTCAACTTCTGGATAGCGTACGCGTGTAAAGCCAGCCTTGGTAAAGATGCCTTCGATTTCATCCATGGCTTGATTCATGACATGAATATGACCACGAGGCGGCATGATGCCAGGTTCAGTGATGTCCTCGGTCTCTGAGGCAAGACTTTCATTAAGTGCCTCGCGCTTTAGTCGTGATTCGGTATCAGAAAAGAGCGCTTCGAGTTCGACTTTGATCTCGTTCGCCATGGCGCCGAGTTTTGGGCGCTCTTCGGTAGTTGCTTCGGCCATTCGCTTCATGAGCTCTGCGAGTTGACCTTTGCGTCCTAAGAAGTTGGTTTTGGCCTCCTCTAAGGACTCTAGTGTGGAGATTGCAGGCACCAGGTCACGCGCTTCTTTAGCAAGAAGGCGCAATGCTTCATCGATATACATAGGATATGCTGTTTATATACCAAATACGCCTAATAATCCACTCCAAATTGAGGAGCCGTACTTTTGGAGGTCTTTAAGGGTCACAATGAGGATTAAGCCCAATAAAACGAGAAAACCGATCTGATGGACGGCCGCCTCGATACGAGGATCGTTCTTTTTGCGACGTAGCGTCTCAAAAATGACAAAAAGCGCACGTCCACCATCAAGAGCTGGGATTGGTAAGAAGTTGATAACAGCAAGGTTTAACGAGAGGATGGCGGTAAATTGTATCAATGCCCAAAAGCCACGTTCTGAGACTTGGCCAGTAATAATTGCGATACCAACAGGTCCGGACACATCTGCTGCCTGACCACCGCCAGAAAAGAGATCATGAATGAGCTGTCCGAATCCTGCGATAATCGCACCTGCATAAGAGGTGGCTGTCACAAATCCTTGTCCAATTGCCGAGAAGAACGGAAACTTTACAATACCAATATCTGTAATCGCGATACCAAAGCCCGCACGCTCAAGTTCGGGTAAGAATTTTGCTGAAGTTGTAATCACTTTTTCTTCGCCATCACGTCGAATAGTGAAATTAATGGGTTGATTTTCGCCGTATCCTTTTAGGATGAGTTGAGCGTCGTCTGCATTTGTTGGTTGACGGTTATCAAGTGTCAAAATGTAATCTCCTGCTTCAAGGCCTGCTTCGCGTGCGGCACTCCCGGCAACAATCTCGGTGATTTCGATATGTTGGTTGGTGATAATCGCGTTTTGCGGCAATCCTGAAAGCTCAGCTGGCACTCCAGAGGCAAAGCCAAAAGCAAAAATCGCCGATGCGAGTAACCAATTCATAAAGACGCCAGCGGCAAGAATGATAAATTTCTTCCAACCAGCTTTTGATTGAAACGAGTCCGGTTGATCTGTACCGTCACCTTGTTCGCCTTTTAATTTCACAAATCCACCTAAAGGCAACCAATTAAGAGACCAGACGGTATTTTCATAGTTACGTTGGTCCGAACCAGAAACGCGCTTCCATTTTTTACCGACTTTTACAAAACCAATAGCACGAGGAGGAAAGCCATAGCCAAACTCTTCGGCCTTTACGCCAAAAATACGAGCGGCAACATAGTGACCAAGCTCGTGAACAAGAACAAGAACCGATAAAATGAGGAGAAAAATCAAGACAGACATGGGGAGAAAATAGCAAAAATAACGTCTTTCGTACAGAGGAGGTGAAAGGTGCATCCGCCCTCGCTTCGTTATCCTCCCTGTCCCTCCGTGTGAACGAAGGGTTACGCTTCCGTCATGCCGACCGACGACGTAAGGAGGAGTGGAGGCATCTGCCCGTGCTGCGAGATCTCTCCACTTCTTCGCTTTGCTCAGTCGGTCGAGATGACAGTAAGGCCGTGTACCTCTTCGCTCCGCGGCGAGGCTGGAGAGGATCGAGAGACTAAGAAGGTACGTGCGAGATAACACCTTCATCGCAATTCAGCCATCTCTGCGCGAGATCTTTTGTATGTGTAGGTAAATCGGTGAAATAAAAGCTTTGTTGCGCGCTCTTTCTCGTAGAAGGGGGTAAAGGAGTTTGAAGTGAAGCCGCGAAAAGCGCAGGACCGTTTAAGATCTTTGTTGATGGTAAAAGCTCAGCGATGACCTTTTCTAAAAAAGGATAATGAGTGCAGCCAAGCACGAGAAGCTCCGGTGGATGTTCTCTAAGCGGGGCAAGGTATTTTTTTGCGATACTAAGCACTTCTGGCGAGTCACTCATCCCCTCCTCCACAAATGGGACAAATAATGGACAAGCGATCGCTTCGATACGAATGTCGCTTGTTATTTCGCGAATAGAATCTTGGTAAACGTGTGAGGCAAGAGTCCCACGTGTGCCTAATATCGCTACGGACTTTGGTTGTAGTTTTTTGATTTCAGAAATCACCGGCTCAATCACATTATAAATAGGTATTTCTGGAAATGTTTCTCGCAAGAGTTCGGTAGCCGCTACCGAAGCGGTATTGCAGGCAATGCCAATTGACGTTGCGCCATGTTCAATCAACCAACGCGCATTTTCTAATGCATATTGTTGGATGAGCTCACGGCCTTTATTTCCGTAAGGTGCGCGAGCCGTATCACCAAGATAAAGTAAATCTGTGTCAGGAAAAGCTTCGAGCACCGCTTTTGCTACGGTAAGTCCGCCTAAACCCGAATCAAAAAGCCCGAGCATACTAGTAAATAAGATCAGTCAACTCTTTTTTATGCGCCTCCATCTCTTCTACGGTCTTCGCTTCAAGATTTAAGCGTAAAAGCGGTTCCGTATTAGATGCGCGTACCGAAAACCACCAGCCTTCAAAGTTCATGCGCACACCATCAATGGTAATAATGTCTTTTGCCTTAGATACAAAATGTTCTTGAATCCGCTCGATAGTTGCTTGTGTATCAGCGACTTTAAAATTGATTTCGCCTGAATGAGCGTACTTTTTTAATGGCTTCCAAAGTTGAGAGAGAGGTTTGCCTTCACGCTGCATGAATTTTAAGACAAGGAGCAAGACAAGATCAGTGGCTTCGGATCCGCGTAAATCACCAAAGTAAAAGTGCATGGAGAGCTCACTAGCAAAAGCGGCGTTTTCTTCAATAAGTTGTTTTTTAATGTGGGCATGACCGACGCGACACATTTTTGCTGTGCCACCTAGTGATGTGATGAGTTCAGGTAGGCTTGATGATGAACGCAAATCATAAAGAATGGTTGCTTGTAGATGATCACGCAAAATCTCTTGGGATAAAAGCGCGCCCAACATATCGCCCGGAATCGGGGTTCCTTCTTCATCAACAACACCAATACGATCACCATCGCCATCAAAAGCAAAGCCAACGTGGCATTGATGTTTTTTCATCACAGCGCGCAATGCATCCAGCGTTTCTGTTTTTACAGGGTTTGCTTCGTGATTTGGAAAACGTCCGTCAAGGTCCCAATAGAGCTTTTCGATATGCGCACCATGCAAGCGTCCAAGAAGTTTTGGTAGGGTGTGACCATTCATGCCATTGCCCGCGTCTACAGCGATACGTAAATCAGAAAAATCACCTGCTAAACCAGAAAGCTGCCACATCTTTTCGATATAATGCTCTAATACGTGCTCATCATCAGTAACAGATCCGGTTTGTGCTGCATGCGGGATAGGCATCTCAGAGCAAGCCATGTCACGAATGTCTTCCATGCCACTCCCCTGACCAATGGGTAAGCCATTACCTAGCATCATCTTGAATCCATTATACTCAGACGGATTATGAGATGCCGTAACCATCACGCCTAGATCTACACTCTCTCGTGCTTCGGTCATGGCAAAATAAAACATCGGCGTTGAGCACAATCCTATTCTAACGATATCAGCGCCTTGTGAACGCAAGCCTTCTATCAACGCTTCCTCAAGCTCTTGTGAAGTTGTACGCATATCATGTCCAACTATCACGCGTTTTGGTTTATAGATCGCTCCGAGCGTTCGCCCAATCCTCTCCGCATCAGAAATCTCAATTTCTCCTGGCGAAAGCGCACGAATATCGTAAGATTTAAATATAGATGGCTGCATATGGGGAGAGGATAGCATAAGGGCAGTAGACACTCGAAAAAAGGCAATAATAGAGCTTACAGCACGACTTCAATATCTGGAAAGTCTACTTTTAGTTGATCGATGAATGCTTTGTCTTTTGCAAGAGAGATATTCGATAAGTCGAGACAAAAAAGCTCACCTTTTGGAGAGAAAAAGGTAAAAATATTCCCCAATATGATCTTCACGTCTGACTCCCTACCCGTCCAACCAACTCTTTAAAGAACTGACGTGTTTTAAAGTTCATATCGACACCCAGAAATTCCTCAATCAAGTATTTGCGTTCAAGATCATCCACTACCTCGGCAGTGGCTCGTATCGTTTTCTTCTTTTCTTTAGCAAACATCGAAACAGAAGGGAGGTTGTTTTTAGCGAAAGGGTTGAATTCCATAGTTTGGGGTATCAAGAAACATGAGCAATGATCTCTAAGCCTGGACGCTGTGCTTTTAGCTCTGCTTGATACTCTGGATCTAGCGCGATGGGATTCCAAGAGCAATCGAGCACGAGAAGCGATGAGGGTAGGTTGGGTAGCCGAGGAATCTCAGTACTTGTAAGAATAAGTTCTTCAAGGCCTTCTGGAAGTGTAGGAAGAGATTTTATTCGCGTACTACCTTCGATATTGAGTGTTTTTAGTCCTTCTGGTAGCTCCGGAAGGGTTTTTAGCTCGAACAATAGCAATAAAGACTTTCAAGAGTGGACGGTAATTTGGGAAGCTGGGCAATTTCCAGGTTCCCGTAATTAAAATGTGTAAGTGCGCCATCTTCATTTATTGCACGCATTTTCTCATTTTTTCTCTGATAACCTTCTTTACTAACGACATAACCTCCTCTTCTCCCCTTGGTCTATCAGAGCCTTTAGAAATGTCCGCGTCTCATAATCCATCTTCACGCCCAAATACTCTTTAACGACAAATCTATCCTCAAGATCAACCATAGTTTCAGCAGAAGCTTGTGGTATTTTTTGGTTTAGGTTTGTTCCTCTCCGCAAAGAACGAAGTCGACTTTTTCTCGCTTGGTGGAATGAACGGATTTTCAATATTACGCATAAAATCTAATGCTAGATGACCTCATATAATAGCAGGATAGCACAAGGGCGGAAGTCGCTCGATCTATGACAAAGTTCCTCATGAAAGGGTGTAGCTCTTCGTTCACACGGAGAGTAGGGAGAATATTATAGAACAATAGTGTTGACCCCACCTGTAGTCATGCTATTCTATAGGTAAGCCTTTTAGGCGCTAAATATTTAGCTTACTTTAGCCAAAAATATGATTGTATTGTGGATTTTACTCGGTGTCTTGGTTGTTGCTGCGCTTTGGGCAATTGGTGTTTATAACGGTCTCATCACACTTCGTAACCAAACAGACGAAGCTTGGTCAGATATCGATGTTCAATTAAAGCGTCGTTATGATTTGATTCCTAACCTTGTTAACACGGTAAAGGGATACGCCACGCATGAGTCCGGTACGCTCGAAAAAGTCATCGCCGCTCGTAATGCTGCAATGAATGCAACTGGTCCTCAAGCAAAAGGTGAAGCAGAAAACATGCTCGCTGGTACGCTTAAGTCACTCTTTGCTGTTGTTGAGGCATATCCTGAGCTTAAAGCAAACGAAGGTTTCTTAAAGCTTCAAGACGAATTGTCTGACACAGAAAACAAAGTGCAAGCTTCACGCCGTTTCTACAATGGCAATGTTCGTGACTTCAACACAAAGTTGCAGGTCTTCCCTACTAACTTGATCGCTGGCATGCTTGGTTTTGTAAAGCGTGAGTTCTTCGAACTTACCAATGAAGCAGAACGCGCAACGCCAAACGTTCAGTTCTAAACAATGTACAACCACATCGCATCAAACAAACGCAAAAGCGTTTTACTGATCGCGGTCTTCACGGGTGTGCTCGCTGCGGCGGGTTATGTCTATGGAGCGCTAAACGGGTCCGGTTATGCCGGACTCGTCTTCGCTTTATTGATTTCACTTGGTATGACCGCGTTTTCTTGGTTTGCTGGTGATAAGGTTGTGCTTGCGACAACAGGCGCTAAACAAATCAAGTCACGTGATCAATATCCTTATCTTTGGAATATCGTTGAGAATCTGACGATTACCGCTGGCATGCCAATGCCTAAGCTTTATGTGATCGAAGACACGGCGCCAAACGCATTTGCTACCGGCCGAAATCCTGAGCTCGCATCTGTCGCCTTTACGACAGGAATTATCTCCCTGCTCGAAAACGAAGAGCTCGAGGGTGTGGCTGCACATGAGCTTTCTCATGTGCAAAATCGTGACACGCTCTATATGGTACTCGTCGCTGTTATGGTGGGTGCATTGTCACTCATGGGTGATCTATTCTTTCGTATTGGTTTAGGTGGTAATAGATCCAAGAATAATAATAGCGGCGGTGGTATCTTTATGATTCTCGGTATCGTATTTCTCATTCTCTCCCCTATTATTGGAGAAATCATTAAGCTCGCTATTAGTCGCCAACGTGAGTATCTTGCAGACGCATCCGGCGCATTGCTTACACGTTATCCAGATGGTCTCGCTTCGGCACTTGCAAAAATCTCAGCTAATGCACAGCCACTCGCAAGGTCCTCTACGGCAACATCGCATTTATGGATTTCGAGTCCATTCGGTAATAGCAAAAAAATTGCTTCGCTTTTTTCAACACATCCTCCAGTAGAAGAACGTATTAAGAGATTGAAACTCATGGGCGAAGCCCGTTAACCCTCCACCTATGCTGCAACCAGACCTCCTTTCACGTTTTACGCATCACCTCAAAGAAGCTTTGCAAAAGTCTTTGGCTTTTACGATTTCTTCTGGTCGTGACCAGGTTTCGCCTGGTGATTTGATTGTGGGTCTTTTGCAAGAGTCCTCGTCTATTGCAGCCGAAGTCCTTAGCAAAGCATCAATGCTAACAGAAGAAGCAGAACGTGAGTTTCGTGGCACACCTACGCCCCATGAGCCAGGAGCCGCGATTGCTCCTGATCTTTCGGCGATCGTAAAGCGTATTCTCGAAAAGGCTGTCCTTCTCGCGCATCTACACGAACATCGTTACATAGGTACCGAACATTTGTTATTGGCGATTATTGAAATCGCACCAGAAGACGTCATTATCTTTTTAAATAGTCATGGATTAGATCAGCAACTCGCAAAGGAGCAATTGCGTGGCGTTTTACAATCAACGTCTCGTTTTCCAGAATTTACAGAAAAGATGGCCGAGAATACCATCGAATCCGATGAAGACGGCGAACCAGCTGACCCATCGCCCGACGCTGGACCAAATCCAAGTTTTAGTCGACAAGACCCGTCACTTGCTTCAACACGTCCAGGACGTGAAAAAAAGCCAAAAGCTCTCGAAGTCTTTACGCGTGAGTTAACGGCACCTGAGCATGTTGCAACACTCGACCCCGTTATTGGACGCGATAAAGAAACGGATCGCTTGCTTGAGATTTTATGCCGCCGCACAAAAAATAATCCAATTCTGCTTGGGGAGCCAGGTACGGGTAAAACAGCTATTGTAGAAGGCTTAGCACAACGCTTAGCGGCTGGTGAGGTGCCAGATATTCTTTTCGGAAAGCGTCTCTATGCTGTTGATTTGGCGTTGATGGTTGCCGGTACCATGTATCGAGGTGAATTTGAAGCGCGTTTAAAACAACTCGTAGAAGAAGTAAAACAAGATAAAAATGCTATTTTGTTTATTGATGAAATCCACACGCTTATTGGCGCTGGATCAACATCAGGGTCTATGGATGCGGCAAATATGCTAAAGCCTGCGCTTGCGCGTGGGGAGATTCGTTGTATCGGTGCTACGACAAATGCAGAATACAAAAAGCATCTAGAGCCAGACGCTGCGCTCGATCGTCGTTTTCAACCAATTGACGTAGAAGAGCCGTCTGTAAAAGACACACTCACGATGTTGAAGGGTATTAAAACCCGTTATGAAACACATCATGGCGTGAAGTTCTCAAAAGGAACATTAGACTACGCCGTCAATCTTGCGCATCGTTACCTTACGGACCGACACTTTCCTGACAAAGCAATCGATGTTTTAGATGAAAGCGCCGCGATCGTAAACGCACGGCGTTCTTCGCATACAGAAATGGAGATGCTACGTTCGCTTGAGGTGGGCATTGGAGCAACAGAAATGCTCAAATCACAAGCAATCGAAAAAGGTGATATGGAAGCTGCTTCAAAAGCCGCAAAAGATGTAGAGCGCTTGAGAGCGCAGTATAATGACTATCAAAAAACCTTTGAAGCAAACCGTAAAAAAGATCGTGCATCTGTTGAGATGAGCGATATCTCACTTGTGGTATCTCGTTTATCACGTGTCCCGCTTGAGATTATCGAGCAAACCGAACAAGCGCAGCTATTAGATCTAGAAAATATTCTTGCAAAAGATATCGTTGGACAAGATGAAGCCATTCAAGATGTTGCACAAATTGTGCGTCATGCACGTTTAGGCCTAACAGATAATGCCCGTCCACGTGCAAGTCTTCTCTTTGTCGGTCCATCAGGCACTGGTAAAACGGCGATGGCAAAAGCTCTTGCAAAGTCCCTTTTTGGTAAAGAGGATGCTCTCGTTAAGCTTGATATGTCAGAGTTCTCCGAGGGGCATTCTATCTCTAAGATGCTTGGCTCCCCTGCTGGTTATGTCGGTTATCGCGAAGGTAATCGTCTTTCTGACACGATTCGTAAACATCCTCACGCTGTTTTACTATTTGATGAATTCGAAAAAGCACATCCAGATGTACAAAACTTGTTATTGCAGGCTTTGGAGGATGGCTATATGACCGATGGCGTGGGCAAAAAAATCCCATTTAAGCATTCGTATATTGTGTTGACGTCAAATGCTGGCGCCGAACTCGCAAAACGTAAATCCCTCGGATTTGGTGATGCCGATGCAAGAGGATTTACAGCAATGATCCAAGGAGAATTAAAAGAACGCTTTAAACCAGAGCTTCTTAGTCGTTTGGATAAAGTGATTGTCTTTCAGCCATTGGATCAAAAGTCCCTCAAAAAGATTTTACGTAAAGAGGTTGATGCGCTAGCAAAACGCCTTCGTGAATCTCGAAAAGTTGCTCTAACGCTTTCTGATGACGTTCTAGAATGGCTTTTGCAGCGTCCAGCATCTACACAAGAAGGCGCACGTTCATTACGTAGCGTCGTTGAACGTGAGTTGATGACCGTACTTGCCCCTCACCTCCTAAAAACAACCAAGAAAAAAGCCTCAGTAAAACTGACCAAGCAAGGATTGAAGGTTTCATGATATCATTAGGGCATGGCTGAGCCAGCGCGTAAGCTCCCTACACCTACACGGCAACCAAATAGCGTACCAACGGTACGCCAGCTTGGTAATATGCCAAGACAAAGCGGAGATACCGAAAGAGCGCTTTCGTATCTTCGTGATCGTCAACGTCCAGCAAATCAAAATAGCGGTCAAACGGTGCTTCCTACCCTATCAAATCCCGCATTACAGCCACAAGAAGAAGAAAATGACGAAGATATCTATGGCGCAGAACAAAAAGCTTCTGATAGCCGTATGCAAGCGATCCACAGCAGTGGTGCTAATGAAGAGTATAGCGATGAAGAAGAGGTCTATCCCGAAGAACCGCAACAAAATGAATACGCTGATGAATACGCTTATGAACAAGAGTACGATGATCGTCAAACATATGATGCTCCGCAGAGCATAGAAGAACGAGATCAGCAAAATGCCATTGCCTTTGCTCGATCGCAAGCAAATTTTATAAAAAGATTCCTGCAAGAAAAAGCGCTTCAAGACGCTGATACAGACGATGAGACGGAAAAAACAGAAAAGCCATGGCAAGAAAAGCTGGCAAGAAGTGGCTCAAAGCGACCATGGCAGGAACCGGCATCGGTTTATTAGCCGTCTTTGCTATTTGGAACTACGAAGTCTTTATCGAAGGCAAACAACCAGCTTGGAAGATATTGCTTACGATTCTTGTTGATATCGTAAGTATACTTTCTATGATTTGGGTCATTATTCAGCCGATCGTCTTTTTCTTAGCGGTTTTTGCTGCTGCTCGCGCTATTCTCCCTGAGCCAATCCGTGCCGTATTCGATAATGCCCTGTCATCCGTGTTACAATAAGTCTATGAATGAGAATTTAAAACGCGCACTTTTTATCTTCGCCTTTCTTGTAATCGTGATTGGCGCAGGATTTGGTCTCTATATCCTCTTTTTTAAGGGAGAGTCCCCTATTTTACGCCCACCATCATCCACTTCAACAACGCCTGGACAATTGCCTACAAGTGGTCCTGGCGGTGTCTCAACAACGGGTACTGATCCTGGTGGTACGGGTGTTTTGCCGGTTAATCAAAGACGACCCTTTAATCCATTGTTGCCAACGGGTATTCCGACCCAGCAAAGATCAACCGTACTCCGATCTGACGTCTCACGAAATATTGCCATGTCAAACTCGGGTGCGTTACGAGGTTATGACCCGCTTTCTGGTAAGTTTTACCGTGTTAATGCTGATGGTAGCGTAACCGATCTTTCGTCGCAGACATTTTATGGTGTTGATCAAGTTGCTTGGGGAAACAACTCGGATAAAGCAGTTTTGAGTTATCCGGATGGTAATAATGTGCTGTATGACTTTCAGACACAAAAACAAGTCACACTCCCTAAGCACTGGGATGATTTTGATTTCTCGCCACAGGATGATGCTATCGCAGCAAAAAGCCTTGGTATCAACGAAGATAATCGTTTCTTGATTATTTCTAATCCAGATGGAACAAATTCACAGCCTATTCAAGAATTAGGAAATAATGCAGATAAAGTGCATGTGAGCTGGTCTCCTAATGATCAAATTGTTGCGTACTCATTTACAGGTAACCCACTAGGCTTTGATCGACAGCAGGTGCTTCTTTTGGGCAAGAATCAAGAAAATTTTCGTGGCTTAGATGTTGAGGGACGTGGTTTTATTCCAAACTGGTCCCCTTCTGGTAATAACCTTCTTTATAGTGCCTATCAATCAGGGAGCGGTTATTTGCCTTCGCTTTGGGTGAGCGGTGCCGTTGGTGATGATATCGGCACAAACCGTCGTGAACTTCAATTAAATACTTGGGCTGATAAATGCACCTGGAGAAACGAATCAGAGATTATTTGCGGTGTACCAACGAGCTTGGGTACAGGCGCTGGATTACAGCGATCACTCTTTGCAAATACGCCAGATCAATTAGTACGAGTAAATGTTGATACAGGAGAAACCGTTGTCTATGGATCCCCTAGCGTTAACGATGTTGCAATTCAGCAAATGGTAGCGACACCTGATGGTTCAGCCGTTATTTTTACCGATACAATTTCTGGTCAACTAATACGTTTTGAATTGTAGTATGGAGAATCATCGAATGGTCTGGATTGCCATAGGCGGGCTTGTCGTACTTTTTGCCTTAGCGTCCTTAGAGTTCTTAGTACGATCAACGTCCTATTTTCCAGCGGGCTCTAAACCTGCGCTTACTTTTTTGCAACCATCAAACGATGCAAAACTCCCTCCTAATCGCGAAACCGATCCTTGGACAGGTTCATCGTCTACTAATGCCGTAGTTGTTACGATTTTTGGTGATATGACCGATCTTTCTACCAAGTCTCTTGAGCCAGCTGTCGTGGCTATTATTAACGAAATCCCTGATACACGAATCGTTTGGAGAGATCTTATTTTAGCCTCAGACAATCCTTCGGCCATCTTAGCCGCAGCTGCTGGACGTTGCGCAAATGACCAACAACGTTTTTGGGAGTTTCGTGGACTTGTTATGGCAGCTACGGGTGATTTAACGGTTGATAGACTTCAAGAATATGCGAGAACCGCAGGTATGAATGTCAGTGGATTTAATACCTGTCTCGCAACAGGAAAAGATGCCGCTATTATCCAACAAGATAATGCTTTGGCAGCGCAGTATAATATTGGGACATCTCCAACGATTTTTATTGAATCCAAAGTGATGCCACAAGATATCAGTGTAAATAGCTTGCGTTGGGAGGTATTTAAGGCACGATTAAAAAAGTAGTATGAGATATTTTCAACGAATAGCGGCTATTTTTGCCGTCGCCGCTCTTGCGCTGCCTTCCGTTGCATTTGCTGATGTGGCGGTAAAGTCTTGTTGTATTTTGTTGTCTGAGTCAACAGTAAATTCATGCTTTCAGTTTACAGATGTTTTGCCTGGATCTCCCTCTGAAGATGAAAAGAGTGTGATGCGTAATTTTCAGCAATATAAATGCTTGAATGTACCCCAGCACTATGTAAATTATCAAGGTCAAACAGCAAATTGGATTGTTAATGATGCTAACAACTCAGGTGTTTGCGGCACTGCCACAACGCGATCGGCTACATGTGCAACAGTAAACTCTACGCCGCTTACCGCACATGCGCGCTGCGAAACAGAGGCTGATTGCGGAGCTGGCACAGCTTATGCGTGCGAAGAAAATTTCTGTAAATTAAAAGAAGGTCAATTGTGCTCTGGTGATTCAGGCACGCAGGTAAATTGCGCGAATGGCCTCGCTTGCCGTCCAACAGATGGAAGTAAGAAATGTTTAGCAGATGTAGCGACGTCATCCGGGGTATCAGAGTCAGCGGATTCTGGAGAAGCTCCCTTCGTCCCTATTGTTCCAGTGTTAGGCGTAGAAATCCCTGGCTTCTCTTTTACACCAGCCACAGAGTCAGGTGGTATTGTTTCTGTTCCCTACCTCGGGCAATACGTAAATGCGCTATATCGCTATCTAACGGCTATTGTTTTAACGGTGGCTATCGTAATGGTGGTTTATGGCGGTTTTCAATATTTATTAGCAGCAACGCCTCTTGGTGTTAAAAATGGTAAGAAAACAATCACTGACGCACTTATCGGTATGGGGCTAGTTCTCGGAGCTTATGTAATTTTGAATACCGTGAATCCAGCGCTACTCTCACTAGAGACATTGAAATTTAAGAGAATTGATCCTGTAGAGTTTCAATTAATTCCATTGGATCAATGGACAGCAATAACATCTCAATCATCCTATAGTTCAGGGGCAGCACCCGCCAATGACAGTGATGCGTCTCGTCAGGCGGTTGCCCTAGCAAGGATCGCTGCCAGAGAAGCTGGCATTGATGAATGCTTTATCGTAGCCACTGTTCAGTCAGAGTCTGCAGGGCGTTTTCGGGCTATAGGACATGATGAAAATGTCACAAGAAAATCAACCGTTGCTCGCGGTAGGTACAAATTTCTCCATCGTACGTATACAGGCGTTCAATTTTCTCCAAATGATCCTCCGAGGAATGATGACCATACACTTGATCCGTCAAAGCCAGATTTTGGACTGGATATGGAGATGTCCCACGGTATTGGAATAGGCCAAGTCACCATTGGGCATTCAATGTGTCGCAAAAATAGAGAGCGAACTGCTACGGATGATAATCTGCATCCGACCTGTAATTCATATCAATGTATGAAAGATGGTCAACTTGTTTATGGTAAGAATATTAACAATACCTGCTATTCAATTGCTGATCTTTTAAGTATTGAAGGGGGCATTCGTGCCCTGACTTACGCAGCTAAATCAACGTTTAGAGCGGCGAATGGCAATGTTGCAAGGGCTCGTGCACTTTATGTTGGTTATGCAAATAGCCCTAGTTGGGAAACCGATTCAAGAACAGTTAGTTTTATGGCAAAATATAATGCTTGCCGCAGTGGAGGAGGTTAAAGGAGGAGTATTGACACCTTTTGCACAGCCCGTGACCATACTTGTATGAAATCTTCTTCCGTCTTCGTGTGCTCAAAATGCGATGGCCAATTTACCAAATGGTCTGGCCAATGCTCTGAATGTGGCGCTTGGGGCACTGTTCACGAAGACGGGGCTGCTGTAGCGAACCCTTCTTCAGGCACAAGAGGTAAAGCAAAACCGGCTGGTAAGGTCGGTTCTTTTGCTGCGCTTGATGAGACGCTTGCAGTCCCCGTCCCAACAAAGCTTTTATGGTGGGATGAGCTTCTTTCCGGTGGTATTGTAAATGGCTCGGTTACCCTACTTGGTGGTGAGCCCGGAATTGGTAAGTCTACGTTAACGGCACAACTCGCGATTCAGATAGCACGACAAAATAGACCCGTGCTTTATGTGACGGGAGAAGAATCTCCATCACAAGTTGGCTCTCGATTAAAGCGTCTCGTAGGTGCAACCATACCTGAGACGCTCTCTTTTCTTGATGAGACGGATGCTCTAACGATTGCAGCAACTATTCGCGCGCAAAAACCGGCTCTAACGATTGTAGACTCTATTCAATCAGTGCGAATGCCAGAGGTTACGGGTGAGCCAGGTAATCCAACGCAAATAAAAGCATCATCAGCTATTTTAAACGAAGCAGCAAAAGATGTGGGTGCAAGTGTTATTTTGGTTGGACAGGTCAATAAAGATGGTGATATTGCTGGACCTCGCCTTCTCGAGCATCTTGTTGATACTGTTTTGATGATGGAGGGTGATCGTGGCCAGTCACATCGCCTTTTAAGAGTTTTTAAACATCGATTTGGCTCAGCGGATGAGACGGCTATTCTTGACCTCTCAGAACGCGGTCTCGAGCCGATTCTTGATCCGAGCGCTGCATTATTGTCGCATCGTCCAGCGAAAGCCTCGGGCACTATCGTAACGCCTATTGTTGAAGGTAATAAAACCCTCCTAGTTGAGTTGCAGGCACTTGTTACGGCAGCTGGCTATGGAACGCCATTACGCCGCACTTCTGGTATTGATACGAATCGCGCAAGTCTTCTTTTGGCGGTAATGGCACGTCGGGTTGGTGCAAGCTTTGGTGATCAAGACGTTTTTGCCAATGTCATTGGTGGATTTTCGGCCGCAGAAAATGCTTCTGATCTCGCGTTTTGTCTTGCGGCAATATCAGCAAAGCAAGATCAAATCATTGATCAAAGTGTCGCCGCTTTTGGCGAGGTAGGTCTTGCTGGCGAATTACGTCCTGTCTCACGCATGGATATGCGTGTGCGCGAACTTGAACGTCTAGGTTTTTTAACGATCATTTTGCCAAAATCAGCCAAGCTCCCAAAAACGACAAAAGCGAAGCTCGTCCCCTGCTCTACCGTACGCGAAGCTTGTGAGTCTCTTGGCTTATTCAAAGTGCGTTGATTCTTGCAATTGGTGAACAGCTTTTGCAATTGTCGGGTAGGCTTCTAAGCCGCCTTCTTTTTGTAAAAAGGATTTTACGTCGTCATTCGCTTTTTTCATGAGTGGAATATCGGTGAGCTGGATATAACGGAAACCAAGATCGCGTCCACTTTGGACGGTGCCAAGAATGCGTCCGCTTCCACGGAGTTTGAGATCTTCTTCGGCAAGAGCAAAGCCATCTTGAATGCGTTCCATGAGTTGTAAACGTAAGAGCTTATCCCCTTCTACATCGGTTGCTAAGAAACATTGGCTCGGTAAGAGCGCGCGTCCAACACGGCCACGTAATTGATGAAGTTGTGCCAGTCCAAAGCGTTCAGCGTTTTCAATCATAATAATCGTCGCTTCTGGTACGTCCACACCAACTTCGATAACCGTTGTTGAAAGTAAAACGGGTGTTCGGCCATCTTTAAATTTCGCAAATGCTTCTTCTTGTTCTTTGACCTTTTGTTTGCCATGGACGATCCCAATCCCCAACCCTTCGAGTGGACCTTTTGAAAGTTCTTTATAGGCATCTAATAATGCTTGAGCGCCTGTTGTATCCGATGCTTCGATGAGCGGAAAAACAATATAAGCACGTTCTTTTTTACTTACTGCATCACGAATTGCACGATAAGCGCGCTCACGACCATTGCCTATGCACACATGGGTCTCAATCGGTAAGCGACCTGCCGGTTTTTCGCGCAAGAGCACGTGATGTAAGTCGCTATACAAGGTAAGCGCGAGTGTACGTGGGATTGGTGTTGCCGTCATTGAGACAAGATGTGGTACGAGTCCATCAACGCGTGCATTTTGAACAAGCGTTTCTCTTTGTCCAACTCCAAAGCGATGTTGCTCATCAATAACAGCGAGTGCGAGATCTTTTGGAAGCCGTCCATCAACAAGAATGGCGTGCGTACCAATAATCACAATATTACCTCCTTCGATCTCGGCGAGCGCTTCGTCTTTTGTAAGCAGTTCTTCTTTTCCTTGAAAGAACCGCTTTTTTACGGTTCGCGTAAAGAGAATCACCGGAATAGTCGTGCCAGCATAAAAGCGCTGAAAAGAAACCGAATGTTGTTGAGCGAGCAATTCAGTTGGCGCAAGAATAGCAACGCTCTGTTCTTTGCGATGTACCATGGCTGCCAAAAAGGCAGCAACGGCCGTTTTACCAGAACCCACATCACCCTGAAGTAAGGCGCGCACCGGTTCTGGTTTCTCCATCTCTTGCAGCAATAGCCATACAGCTTTTTTCTGATCACCCGTTAATGGAAAAGGGAGGCTCGCAGCAAAACGCTTTGCTGCGTCTTCGTGCACTGGAATCATTGGCGCGCCTGCTTTTGCTGCTTTTGCCACCGCCGTTCGCATAGCAATCTGATAAATCATGAGCTCGATATAAGCGAGGCCTTCTCGTGCTTGCTCGAGATCAGTACGCGCCTCCGGCATATGAAGTTTTTTAAGGAGATCAAGATACCCGGTTTGCGCGCCTAACTCTTCTGCAAGCTTGGGTACCGTGGATTCGTCGAGTAATTCAAAGCAAGTTTGCACTAAGCGTCGATAGGTTTTTTGCGCGAGTGTCCCGGCGAGTCCATAGACTGGCGCAATACGTCCACTGGCGATTTGCTTATCACTCGGTTCCCAAAGGGGATGATTCAGTTGTTTGCCAAAAGTGGCATGTACGCCAACTTTTCCAGAAAGAAAAATTTCACGACCTTCGGTCATCTCATTCACAAGCCAAGGCTGTTGAAAGAAGGTCGCTGTAATGGTTCCTGTATCATCCTTTGCAACAAGTTTAAAAAGCTGGATACGCTTACGAAATGTTGGCTGTTTTTTAAATGAGACCACCGTTACTTTAAAGGTAGCGACATCACCATGAATCGCATCCGCAACCGTAATCGTTTGAGAATAGTCGTCATAACGCTTTGGTGGCGTTTCGAGCAAATCTCCAATGGTACGAATCCCAAGCGCCTCCCATGCACGACGGATGGGGGTTGTGGCGCCTTTTACAAATCCAACGGGATCGGTCCAATTTAGCATAGGTTTATCCTAGCAGTTTTGCAGTAATCTACCATCCCCGCCTTCCATAGAAGGCGAAAGGAATAATGTGGTATACTATGTCCTATATGGCGTCTCTTTCAAAAGAAGTGCAAGAAGCGGTGATTCTCGACCAAGATCAATTTGTTTGGGAGACTGTTTCTTTCCAAAAATACGAACGTAGTAAAGCGTGGTATTTTGCCCTAACCGTTATTACGATGCTATTGGTCGCGTACTCGTTGGTATCTTCGAACTTTTTGTTTGCCTTTATTATCGTTTTAACGGTTATTCTCTTACTTCTTTTAGGGTCACGTGAACCACGTCCTATTTTGGTACAAGTAGGTCAAGATGGCCTTGTATGGGATGGCATCCTTCACCTCTACGAAGACATCGAGCAATTCGCGATTGTGTATAACCCACCTCACACAAAAACCCTTTATATCGACTTTGTAAGCGGTGTAAAACCACGCCTTTCTATCTCCCTCGAAGACGTTGATCCGGTCGAATTAAGAGGCTTTCTTAGCCAATTTGTGGCCGAAGACGGAGACTTGCGCAGTGAGCCATTTTCTGATATAGTCGGGCGGCTTCTGAAGTTTTAGACCAAATAAAGAGGTTTTTGCACCCGTAGCTCAGCTGGATAGAGCGCTTCCCTGCGGAGGAAGAGGTCTGACGTTCGAATCGTCACGGGTGCACCACGTAAAAGCCGTCGCGAAAAGCGCGGCTTTTTGCGTACGGCTCACGTGGCGCAGCCATCAGATATAAAAACACCGGCCATTGGCCGGTGTTTTGTATTGGTATTATTTTCTTCGCAGTATAAGTCGCTCGGTGTCTCCGCCCTTTGATTCGTCAGGTATAAGAGTTAGAGTTTCATCGCTGATTACGACCTCTTTATACCAATAGTTCGATAACCAATCATCTTGTCTTTCATTCGTGCTTAACAAGGGCTCGCCTTCCCAATTAGCGCATTCAATATAAATACCAAGAGGCACATCTTTACCGTTGATTCGGGGCATAACACGAAATTCATAATTGCATTCCACGGGTACATCGGAAGATATGTTCTTGATTTGCAGATCTTCTCGACCTATTAAGAATGGCGAGCCTCTGTCTTGAAGATTGCTTACAGAAAACATAAATTCATAGCCGTTCTTAGGGCTGATTGTGTACCATGTACCTTGGATGCGGCCATAATCTGCTCTCCAAGCATCGTTTAAGCGTTCCATTGACTTTATATTTTGATATATAAGAAGTTTTATGCCAGCTATACTTAACACTACTGACATAATAAAAAAGACAATAGCCCATCTTCTGAGTAAAGTTTCATTTGAACTTTTACGAACTAAAGTAACAAAAAAATGAATAGATACAAACAGAATTGCAGTCATTGGAAGCGCGATACCGAGCAAAATGCCACCGCCAAGTCCTACAACAGTAAAAGCTTGATAAATCATCAAAGGCCCTCTGATCGTCGCGCCTACAATTAAGCCGAGTGCACTGGCGAAAACTAAGCTTAAAGTAGCGCGTAACGTTGTTATCTGTGGCTTTGTATTCATATCTATTTCTTCAAAATGAGGGTTTTATGCTCATTTGTACTCTGGCTTGGAATAAGAGTTATCGAATTATTTTTGATAGAATCGGTTTTAAAATACCAAGTTCCTTTGGCTTTATTTTCATATCCGGCATACATACCTTCCTGTATCTTCGTGTCGCCGAGTAGTTCTCTGGCTTGAAGATAAGGACACCTCACTCCTATCTGATAAGGCATCGTGTCTCTATATCTGGTAGAAACATAAGCGAAATGATATGAACAATCAAAGCTAAGATTGTCGGTAAGATTGGTCACGAGTAATTTTTGATAACGATTGAAGCCGTTCGTATATGGATCGAGTGTTGTATCTACAGAAAAGGCGAGCTTATATTCATTATCGACGCTAGAAACGTGCCATGTACCAGCTATATCATGGTAAGCCTTTTCATAAGTCATCGCGCTTTCATTGACGCGCACTTGCTCTTTATACTTAAGAAAAAGTGAACCTATTACATATAGAAGGGCAGCTAGAATGAAGATGGCGACTAACCCTTTTTTCATCTTTGATCCACGAGGGTATCTGCTAAAAATGAACCCATGATAGAGGATTAAAGCCGCGAACCAACCAACAGAAAACATTATCGCAAAAGGAAGAAAGAGTAGAACGACCACGTCTCCACGTCCCGTTTGTGGCCAACCAAAAACACCATCAGCATAATTTGGATAAGTGCTAGAGGCCCAAACTGTGTTAGCGGGATGATAAGCGTCCCCAAGATGGCCGTGAGAATGGTATCTAAGATTGGGCGTGTCGTTGTAATGGGTTGTTGGATCTTCATAGTAAGCCTGTTATTCTATTGAGTTTGATGGGAATGTGCTCTCATTAATGAGATTGATTGGTGGCGAAGGAAGATTGATGCCTCGCGGAGGGTTAGATTTTTGGTTTACAAGTTGGTGAGCCGAAGGCTCCGTCGATCTGACAGAATGCCCAAATAAAGATTGAGAGCCAAGCGACAGTAGAGATGGCTAGGGTGAGTCTGTATTTCCATTCAGCCCGCTTAAGGAGAAGTGTCATGAGAATAAACATCACTATGGTCACAAATATAAACGCTCCCCAGACTGAGCCTGAGCCAGCAGGACTTTGAGTGATGAGCGAAAAGACAAGGTCTATAATTGGGACCGTGACGATAACGAGAAAAGTAAAAGGATCCCCCAAAGAGGAGGGAAGCAACGAGAAGCGCCCCTTGAGAATCTTCTCATAGAGATCTTTGTTAATACGCTGAGAAATCATACTTACTTTTTCAGCTCCTTCATATCCTTCAAAATTTCCTCTACATGTTCTGCAGGTTTCACGTTCTCGTAGATCTTTGCGATTTTACCTTCTGGATTGATGAGGAAGGTCCAGCGCAAGATGCCCATATATTCACGGCCCATGAATTTCTTGAGCGACCATACGCCATAGTCATTTACGGTCTTCTTTTCTTCATCAGAAAGCAAAGTGAATGGCAGGTCATATTTATCCGCAAACTTTTGATGTTTCTTTTGGCTATCAACACTTACGCCATAAACAGTGATCCCTAGTTTTTTAAATTTAGGAAGGTTATCGCGAAAAGAGCAGGCTTCTACCGTGCAACCAGGTGTATCGTCTTTGGGGTAAAAATAAAGCACGACCCACTCCCTTTTTTTATCCGCGAGTTTGTGCATGACACCGTCTTTATCAGGCAAGTTAAAGGCAGGTGCCTTTGATCCAATTTTAAGCATATGGATGAATGATAGCATGAAACATCGCATAGCATGCCCCCTACCCCGGTTTCTTTCTACGGTATTGAATTTACGATGTACAAAAAAATACCCCTTCCCACACTTGTGGAAGGGGTTACGGAATCCAAAACCCCTTCCCGAATGGGGAAGGGGTCAACGGCTACATACCGTACATCATCAATATATCTAGTCGTTGGGGGTAGGGTGTATGGCAGATTTTTGTCTTTAGACCAAGAGATCTTCTACGCGGCAACCAAAGACCGTGCTGATACCCATAAGGGTTTTAACGGTAGGGTTTTTGTTCGCGCCTGATTCAAGCTTGATGATGGTATTGTAGTTTACCTGTGCTTTCTCAGAGAGCTCGCCACGCGTTAAACTCATAGCTTTGCGGCGTGTTTTAACGTTAGGGCCGATCTTTGAGATGTCGTATACAGGAAGCTCTGGGCTTACTGCTTCAGGCATTGCCTGGGTGATAGGTGTTTCAGTCATAATAATCAATTGCTATTAATATGTCGGGAGTATGGGGTCTATATAATTTATTGTCAAGACTTTGAGATCCGAATTTGTACAGATTATTGTTGACACTAACTTTCACGCTTGCCGCTCATTAAGAGCTTTACGGCCTCATCAAAAGAGCCTGCTGGAGTGATTTTGCCACCATTCACAAAGAAAATTTCGTCAGCATTTTCGATGGTATTAAGGCGATGAGCGATAATCACGCGAGTGGTTTTCTTCGGGAGGGCTTGTAAAGTTGTTTCGAGTAATTGCTCTGTGACGGTATCAATGTTTGCGGTGGCCTCATCTAAAATCAATAGATCAGGCTCGCGAAGGACGGCGCGCATAAAGGCAATGAGTTGTTTTTGACCAAGACTCATACCGTCGCCACTACCATTGATTTGCGCTTCTAACCCTCCATCAAAACGCATGAGAAGATTTTGTAGGCTAGAAGCTTTGAGTGCCGCAATCTTTTCTTCAGTTGTTTTATTTTCATAGAGATCGTTGCCGTAAAAGATATTATCAAGCAATGAACCCGTAAATAAGAATGGTTCTTGAAGGATAAAGCCAATGCGCTTTGCGCGTTCTGCGGGCTCATAGGTACGGATATCTTTACCGTTGATAAAGACATGTCCTTCGGTTGGGTCATAAAGACGTGCCATAAGGGAGGCCGTTGTTGTTTTACCACCACCCGTAGGTCCTACGAGCGCATAGGTTTTGCCCGGAGCAAGTTGAAAAGACTCTTTGTGCAAGACTTCCTTGCCCTTAGTGCCATCTTCGCTATCTGGATAACGAAACATCACATCTTTAAATTCAAGAACAAAAGCTTCATTTGCTTTTTCTTGAGAGGCTTTTACTTCGAGGTCATTAACCTCTTCGAGAATAGCGGAGACACGGTCCCAGCCCGCTAGCGCAATTTGAAGCGATGACCAAAGTTGTGCAATCTGACGCAATGGTTGGTAGAAGCGATCCAAGTAGATTAGAAAACTCAATAAGGCACCGATAGTAAGATTGCCAGCGATGATAAACGAGATCGCCACACCGATAACCGAAAGCTGAGCGATATTTGATGCAAGATCATAAACCGGTGAGAAGATACCATTTGCAAGTCCTGCATTAAGAGATGCCTTGAAATTGTTTTCGTTTACTTGTGCAAAACGCATTCTAAAGTAATCACGACGATCAAAGGCGACAATCACCTTAAAGTTATCGAGACTTTCTTGAAGCGATCCACTCATGGCGCCTGTTGCCGCAAGACTTGCTTTGCTCTTTGCTTTGATCCAACCAGAAATAAGCTGCGTAAAGAGGAGCGTCACAATTGCCGGAGCAAGCGCAATAAGACCTAATTTCCAATTAATCACCAAGATAAAGACGGCGGTACCGATCAGAATAAAGATACTGCCCGTAAAGCGCATGATAGTTTCAGAAAAAAGTTGGCTGAGTTTTTCTGTGTCATTATTAATGCGCGAAATCAAATCCCCTGCTTTGTTGCGGTTAAAATACGAAATTGGTAGACTTTGAAGTTTTTCGAAAATCGTATTGCGTAACTTAAAGAGCATGCGTTGTCCGATGCTGCCCATAAGTTTCATTTGCACATAGCCTGTGCCAAATCCAATCGCGAATAATACAAATAACGCCGCAGCGACTTTTAAGACACCGTCAAAGTTTTTCTCGGCAATAAAGTGATCGACCGTATAGCCAAAGAGCAATGGCGCAGAAACATTAATGCCAGAGACGGTTAAAATCGCGAGCAAAGCAAAGAGAAGATTACGTCGTTCATTGTCCATTAATGCCCAAATGCTTTTTGCGGCTTGTAATGCGCTCCCCTTTTCTTTATGTTTGGGTTCAAGATTAGTCGTTTTCATAATGATTGGTGCTACGTTGTGAGCGTTCGATTTGAACGTATTCTGGAGAAGTTTTCATAAGCTCATCGTGTGTGCCACGAGCAAGCAGTTCGCCTTCCATAAGAAGTAAGATCTTATCGTAATCAACGACAGGCGCGATTTTTTGCGTGACGGAAATTAATGTGAGATGCGGATAGTTTTTACGAATATTTGCTAGGATACGCGCTTCTGTATTGCCGTCTACACGAGCGGTGAAATCATCCAAAAGTAATACATTTGGATCTAAAGCAAGAGCGCGTGCAAGCATAATGCGTTGCTTTTGACCGCCAGAAAGACTCGTACCACGCTCTGAGACGAGCGTATTGAGCCCTTCAGGCAAAGTGGTAATGAAGTCTTGAAGTTCAGCTGTTTCGATAGCTTTTTGGACAGCTTCTTCGCTCGCATTGCTACTAAAGGCGATATTTTCTTGAAGAGACAAGTTAAACATCACACTGTCTTGAAAGACGATAGCAACGGCAGAATGAAAATACGTGGATTCGTATTCGTTAATAGAATGTCCATCAAAAGTAATTGTCCCCTCTTCTGGCAAGATAAGACCAGATAAGACATTAAGCAATTGTGTCTTGCCAGCAGCCGTTGGACCGATAATGGCTGTACGTGTCCCAGCTTTGACCTCGAAGGAAACCTTTTTGAGAATCGGTTTATTATCAAAGGTTAATGACACATCACGAAAATCAATATCTCCGCGTAGATCTTTTGTGATGGTACCTGTTGGTTTCTCTTCTGGAGCCTCAAGCACTTGAACGATACGTCCATAGGAGGCGCCGGCACGAGCCATCATATTGCTCATAAAACCAATCATGATGATTGGAAAAATAAGCATCGCAAGATAGCTATTAAATGCGGCAAGGTCACCAAGACTCATTGAGCCCTGGATCACAAAATGACCACCGAGCGTCAAAATAATGAGACCAGCAATATTTGATACAAAAGTAACAATCGGAATCATGGCAGCAAACATCGTGAGAATTTGCATCCCGATGCTCTTTGCTTCGGTATTTGTTTTTAAGAATTTTTCGTATTCACTTTGTTGCGCATTTAATACGCGAATAAGGGCCGCACCAAGAATGCTTTCATTGATAATCTTATTTAAGCTATCAACAACGCCTTGTGACTGTTTAAAGAGTTCTCCGGCTTTAGAGAAAATAAGCGCAAAGGTAATACCTACTAAAGGTAATACCAAAACAACGGCAAGGGCGAGTCTCCAGTTTGTTGTAAAGAGTAAGATGCTCGCACCAATAATCAAGAAGACTGACGATACAAGCGTTACAATACCCATAGAAACAAACATCTTAATCCCATCTACATCAGAGGTAAGATTGGTAAGTAGTTTTGAGGACGTTTGTTTTTGAATCTCACTAAAGGATAAGTGCGACACTTTGTCTGCAATATTCTGGCGCAATTCTCGTGCAACGCGTTCTGATGCATAGCTTTGCAAAATATTTTGCAAATACGTCATAACCGAGATAACGAGAGCAATGCTTAAAAACGTGACAACAAAAGTTGATAAGACAAAATGACCGGCCGTAAAGCTGTCGATGGCTTTTGCGATCACTTTTGGTACAGCTAGATTTAGCCCATTGCTTGCAATCGTGAACAGCAACATGCCAAAGATAAGCCAACGATATGGCTTAAGTAAGCCAAAAATACTTGGTCCTTTTGGCTTTCGTTGTTTCGTGTTTTTCATAGGAAAGGACCATAGTTAAGCATAATATGAGAAAATAATCTAGTGGTACCCTATGTTTTCATAGAGTGGATAAACAAGTTGCCCCAGTTGGCGATAATTGGTACATTTGATTCATGTCTATCAAACATTTCTCTACAACCAAAAAATCTACCTTATCCATTGCGGCTTTTGTCGCTGTCCTTCTTGTTCTTGGTGTTTCGGAAGCTGTGTCTGTACACGCCGAAACCGTACCAACAACAAAGTGCGTAACCACAGCAACAAAGAAAACGCGCGACGCTGCTGTGGCGCAGATGGAGAAGGATATTGCTCCTTATAAAAATAGTGCAGATTCATCAGGTGTAATTGCCTACTATAAAGAAGAGTTAGACATAGCTTGGGAGGCAATGGAATACCCTTACTGTGGTTTTGGCGCATATGGCACTACCTCAGCGATAAAATCCTATAACAAAACGATTTCACGAGCGCGCTCAAAATTTCTTACGGATATCAAATCAAAGAAAGTGGTCGCAGAAAAAGTGATAGCTCCAGCTGTAGAAAAAGCTCCTGTAAAGACCGAGGTAAAAATTGAAGCCAAAGCTGAGGCAAAAGCCTTAGTAGCTCCAAGCCCTAAACGAACGCCAATCGTACGAGGTTTGCACCGAGGCCAACGCTCAGAGCAAGTAAAGGAATTGCAGCGCAGACTTGTTGAATATTTTAAACTCACGCCAGAGAGTGATTATATTACCGGGTACTTTGGTCCACTCACGCAAAAGTATCTCATCAAGTATCAAATAGAGAAAAAGGTTATCAAATCAGAAAAAGAAGCTGGCGCTGGTCTCGTTGGTCCAAAGACCACGGCAACGCTTAACGCAGAGTAGTCACCCCCCAGGGGTGACTTTTTCTTTTGTTTGTGATAAGTCGTGGATAGCGTTCTTTACAAAGAGGTGTGTGATGTCAGATTTACTCGAGAAGGTCAAAGGTGGACAGGTAATCGAGGCTGTCTTTATTGAGATGGTTCGCAATGCGATGGCGGTGATTAGGAAGCAGAGAACCTATTTCACAACAAAAGCCAAGCTTGGATTCTCTGGTGAGCTAGACGATGTCTGCACATCGGCGGACCTTGCAGCTCAAGCAACCTATACAAAGACACTGCGCGAGCTGTTTCCAGACTACGGCATTATCGCCGAAGAATCAGATTTGCGCTTCGAAAGTAGCGCTTCGCTTGATGAGGCCGTTTACTTCACGATTGATCCCCTTGATGGGACGAAGGCCTTTATCCGGTCACAATCTCATGGGATCGGTACCATGATCGCGCTTGTGCGCGGGAGCGAGGTTGTTGCGAGTTGCATCGGCAATGTAATGACGCAAGAGCTCTATAGTCAGGCACCTGAAGACGCCGGCGCATGGCGTATTGATCATTTGAATCATCGTCAACCACTGGTGCCAGAATTCGAGCAACCGCTTTCACAACAGTATGCGCTGATTCGTGATCGACCTGAGATGCATTCGACCATGGTGAAGCGAATGCTCGAGATGCGAGCAAACGGTGGTCTTTGCAAGAGCTTTCAGACTGCCGACGGAAGCGTCGGTCTTAGTATGGCGCGTCTTTGGAACGGTGAAGTTGGACTCGTCGTCCAACCACCTACTACCGAGACGCCTTGGGATGCGACGCCCATTATCGGCATCAACCAGCGTCTCAATATTCTGCAACTTCAACAGAATGACGATGGCTACTTTGTGCCTAAGCCGTATCGCCTCATCACGTCTCCTGTTGATCAGGATGAGACAATCTATCTACATCGGTCACATCTCGAAGAATTCATGCTTTGGCAAGAAAAAACATTCGAGCGATTTCGATGAATAAAACAAGACCTCCCGCTACTCGGGAGGTTATTGCTTTCTATGATTGTTCTGTTGTATGACCGTCAAAGTGTTCTTCGGCGGCATCTGCTTCGGCTTTGGTGTGATGGACTGTACCGTCTTCGTGCTGAGGAGGGGTATAGATGCTGTAGAGTTTTAAGTCTTCATCACCCGTATTTATGACATTATGTAGAGTGCCTTCTGGGATCAAGATTGCAGAGCCATCTTCTACTTCATGTTCAACGCCATCTAGAATGACCTTGCCTTTTCCTGCTTCGACGCGAAAGAATTGGTCGAGGTCATGGGTTTCGGCGCCAATTTCTTCTCCTGCTTTTAACGACATGAGAACAATTTGGCTTTTGGTACTGGTATAAATAACGCGACGAAAATCGGTATTCTCAAGAGCGCTTTTTTCAATATTTTGGACAAATCCGTGCATAGATATCGTAATGAGTGGATTAGTCCGTCAATCTTAACACAGAATGAGTATTCGCGTGCTATACTCCAAATATGAAGAATGAATATATCCCAGGTGTCTGTAATATTGGTCGCGAAGAGATTCGTATGCGTTGGGTAACGGGTTGGGTTGGGTTAGCTATTACTGTAGCGATTTGGGTTGGTCTAATGGTGAGCCAATCCCCTGCGCAGCGATATGTCTGGCTCTTTGTGCCTGCTTTTGTATCTGCTTTAGGCATATTGCAAGCCTCGATGCATTTTTGTGTTGCCTTTGGCGCAAAAGGATTATTCAATTTCAAGCCACAAATTGGCAAAACAGAAACGGTTGATCAAATGGAGTTTCGTGCCAAGGATCGTGCAAAAGCCATTCGTATTATGCTTTACGCCTTTGGAATCGCCACGATCGTTACCGGTATCGCCTACTTTACCGCTGGTTGGAGTAATTGAGCGAGTTTTCTGACGGTATTTACATTACGCGCCGTCATGTTTTTGTAGACCAAAGTGCCAATGAACTTATTCATGGCACTTTTTTATAGTTGTCACGATCGATATGCCAAATAATAGCTCCAGGTACGTATAAAAGCTCATCAATCCCCTCTTTTGTATCAATAAGGTTGATCGTAGACTTTTTATCGTAGTCGTCCCAGAGAAAAAAGTATATCGGTTTTCTGCTCTTTATCGTTCTCCCAATCTTTTGGAATTTTCTTAGTAACATTTTTAATATTCTTTGCTGATCGTACAATAACCGGAATAACAAACTTAAATACCTTTTCTAAAAAGGTTCAATGGTATCAAAATTTTCCTTTGTTGAAGAAAAGATAACGTTACCAGAATTGATATAAGTTGAGACGTCCGTATAACCCATCTTTTCAAAAGCCATTTTCAACTTTGGCATTTCTACTTTGTGGTTTCCACCGACATTAATGCCGCGGAGTAAGGCGATGTATTGAGGCATAGGGCTTTCGATTTTACGGCTCTAGTTCTTTAAGTGTCTTGTTCTCTTTTGTCTTCCATTCAGTCAAGCCGTTGCTAGAGGTGCCTCTAACCATTGCAGCGGCTAAACTTGGGGACGAGAAAAGATGATCTTGAGTAAATACTAGATGTTTAGACCCTTGAGGTACTAATACTCCGTTCTGTAGAAGTTGTTTGTAGTATCTATAGCAAGGAAGCTTTTCAAAGCTTGGGGTATGTGCTTTTCGAGCCAGGCTACCTTTCATCACTAAAAGTCCATCTTGATTGTAAAAGCCATTTGCATTTGAGTCTTTACTGTTTAGTATAACTTCAAAACCTTTCTCCTTTGTGCGTGTCTCGATATCTTCATTTACGCCTAAAATCGTGTAGCCAAGGCTTAGCAGTATATCTGAAGCTCGGTCCACAAAATCATCTAAAGCATCTTTATCAGATGCTTTGATTGTAGGGCTTTGTGGCGAGGTAGCATTTTCTAAAGTTGCAAGCCCGTCTAATTTTACACGTTCGGCTAATACGTATTCTAAATATTTTACATCAGTTTTACCAATTTCTGGTGAAGTAAAGGCGATAAACGTGGTCCAATCTGCTCGATTTGCATTATGTTGAGATAATCTATCACTAAGTGTATCAGTTTCTCCAATGTAGATCTTATTTTCATCACTTAATAAAAAGTAGACAGCAGGCATATTCCCTTCAGGAAGTGTCTTTAGCCGCTTCAAGGCTGATCTAGGTGCGATAATTGCTTGGCCGTTCCAATTCGCTAGTTTAGCGATTTTAATTCCATAAGGTGAACCATCCAACAGAACGATTGTGATAGATTTTGAGCGCATATATTAGTTAAGGATAAATGATTTCTGTGAAGCAAACATTTGTTGAAGGATACCTACTTTGCATGTTCTTCAAAACAAAAAAACGATCGTTGTTAAAGATTTTTAATACGATGACTACATCCAGGCCAACAGCAAGGACGACGCTTACCTTTTAACAAATCTTCTTGAAGACGCTTGAGGTGGTTGAGGCGGGTTTCTTCTTTTTTAAACGCTGTAACCCAACAAATCCACTCGTTACGTGCGAGCGGTGTGAGACCATTCCAAAGCTCAAGGACTTTTGGTTTAGACGTAAGAATATCCGCTAAATCTTTTGGGATTCTGTGAACGACTCCTGTAGCGATCTTTTCTTTAGGCATAATTAAGATTTATTGTACCTGAATTTCTTGACGCGGTAATGTAAATCCTTTGAGAATAAGCCAAAGAGCCAATAGCATCTCAAAGAGTCCACCAGCTATCACAAAGGTAAGCCCTGTTTTGACACCAACAAACTCTAATACAACTCCCAAAAGAAGTGAGCTATACCCAACGATTCCCCACATCGCCAA
The DNA here is from genome assembly GCA_023898425.1 of Candidatus Nomurabacteria bacterium. Lineage (NCBI taxonomy): Bacteria > Candidatus Nomuraibacteriota > Candidatus Nomurabacteria bacterium. Next base: position 464,005 of record CP060222.1, on the reverse strand, counting down.
AAACGGTGGGATCATTTTTGTTTTAAAAAGCGTTAGCGTAAAAGGAATACTTCCAGCAGCGAGAACAAGCATGGCAAATTGATACGCATAAAAATTGCCTTTGATGGCAAGTTGAGAGCTGATATTGGCATCAGCGCCAAGCAATAACCAAATAACGCCAATAATGAGCAAGGTTGCTTCGATAATACGTGCGCTAAGATACCCATTTGCTATCACCTCGCTTGATCGTTTTAAGATGGGATAAAAAAGTACACCAATAGTAATAACAAAAAGAGAATTACACGCCATCAACAAAGCGCCGATCCCAACAAGCATCCCGCCTCCCCTACTTGTAACAGCGTCTGATAAGAGACTGTTGCCGATACCGTAGGCAAAGATCGCGCCAAGAAAAAGTGCGCCGATCATTTTTGCTGTTAAAGATTCTGTATTGATGTTTTTGCGTATCATAGTTTAAAACAAGTTAGCGTTTCTTTTTTGGTGATGCAACGCGTTTTCTATCGCGAGTCTGTTCTTTTTTTGCCGGTTCATTTTTTAGCTTAAGATAGTTCGCTAGCTGACGTGCGGTGATTTTACCTTCTTCGACAGCGGCTAAAACAGCACATCCTTTGCTCTTCACATGATCACAATTGCTAAATTGACACTCATTTGCGAGTTCGTCGATGGTGTTAAAGGCAGTTGTTTGCTCATCTGATTCTTCTGAAATCATCCCTAATTCGCGCATTCCTGGCGTATCAATTAGATAGCCACCATTTGGCAGAGTAAATAGCTGTCTAGCAGTGGTTGTATGTTTTCCGCGACTATCATCACTACGAACATCTTGGGTTTCTTGTTTTTTGTCATCAAGTAACCAATTGGTAATGGTTGATTTTCCTGCACCAGAAGATCCAAGTAAAACAATAGTTTGTTTTTTCTTGAGGTATTCAAGAAGTACGGTCATATTAGCGCCTGTCTTTGCGCTTACAAAATGAATTGGCGTGTGACCGGCGATTTTACTGACGGCTTCTAGATAGGTAGAGACATTGTCTACTTGATCAACTTTATTTAAGACAATAGCCGCCGCTGTATGACTTTGTTTTGCTAGCTGCAAGTAACGTTCAATACGACTTAGATTAAAGTCACCATCTAACCCCATGACAATAAAAATACGATCAACGTTAGTGACAATGATTTGTGTCTTATGTGTTTCTGGATCACGACGAGAAATAACAGATGTTCGAGGCAAGATTTCTTCAATCGTCGCTTTGTCATCATCCGCCATACTAAATGTCACGTAGTCCCCCACTTTTGGAAACGTCTTTTCGGTAAAAAAGTTTCCGCGTACATTCGCGAGGTATTCTTTACCTTCGGAGAAAATACGATAATTCGTTTTATTTTCTGTTATAATTCGGCCTCTTTGCATAAGGGTTATTATAGCAGTATCACAGTCTTATTGGTAGAAAACATCTTAATGATTGGGAATTGGACGCTTAAAGTACATGCTTGCGCATAGAGCTAAAAACTTATATTATAAGTCACAAGCAATTTAAATGAGAGAGATTTGCGATTATTTAAGATTGATCATAAATACAAACTTAAAGAAAAGCGATTCAAAGGTTTGGCATAGAAGTCCTGTTTGGTTTTTAGACGGCAATCCTGTGGTGGCATACGCCATCAGAAAAGCTGGCAACGTTTCGTTGATGTTTTTTAGTGAAAAAAGCTGAAGGTGCGGCAGGACCTTTAGTTAAAATGAAAGGATTCACAGCGGGTGGTAATAGCACCATCGTGTATTTTTCTAGCGAAGATTGCAGCATTGAAGATGCTCGTGTTGTAGAAGCTGGTGGAAAAATTCATAAACCAAAGCTATCTATCGGCGAATATGGACATATGACTCTCGCGAGTGACACTGAGGGTAATATGATCGGTATACATTCAATGAAATAACTGTGACAAAAATAATAAAACCCACTGACAATCAGTGGGTTTTATTGTGGGTTAAAGACTGCGAATATATTCTTCAATTACGTAGTCTCTAGCTTCTTTTGAGGCTTTGTAATATTCCACAACATCCCCATACTCTTTAGGAACATCAAAAATACTATGTTTAATGATTGGGCCCCATGACCATTTTGAAATAACAGTATTCTGGCCATCTACAAGGCCAACATGAGAGATAGACCCATCATTTGCACGATAGAGAATCATGTCCCCTTTTTCTGGCGAAAGACTTATCGTCAAAATTTTTTTGTCTATCATAGCTTCAAAGGTAGTGCCCAGATTGCGCGTAAATTCCCAGCCAGCATTACCGAGAAAACGTTGGTCGTTTTGAAGGCCTAGAGCATAAAGAAAACAGTTATAATTTTTCTCTTCTTCGGGTGGAAAATCAATTATTTTGAGTTCGGATGGAATTTGCGAAAACGTATATTTTCTAAATAGATCGGTTCTCCACCAACGATCCTCGTTTTCTGAAGAAACTAATTCACTGAGTATATTGCGGATTTGTTCATTATTCATAGAGCTCCCTAATATTGAGTTTGGTTAGTATAAGTTAAGTGGAAGAGTAAAGACAATGAATTCATAATTTGCTAGGCTTAAAGAATGAAAAAGACCTTGTTTAAGTCTGATAAATACAAAAAAGCCCGAGGTGGTTACTCTCGGCTTCTTCAAATTTCATGCGAAAAGTGTAATGAAGTCATCTTCATGTATCAAAAAGATGGGCCAGGATTTTAAAACGGATATATATTGATCGTATCATCGACCTAAAAATATCATTAACGAATAAGTCTCTTGATTGCCCTGCTTGCAATGAGGTATTGGGAGTACGAATGATCTACAAAAAGAACAACGACAAGCCTACCGCCTTTTTGCTGGCTCGATCGCCAAGAAAATCGTAAATTTGCAAATATAGATTATAGTAAAAAGTTTGTAAATTATAAAGAAAGCTCTTCACAGATGTTCAAGTTCACCAACAAATGGATTAAGCACGCGCTCTAGGTCTATAGGTTTTATAGAAAATAACGCCTTAATAAGGCGTTATTTTCTATAAAAATATTTGATTCTACGCAACAAAGCGCCTATCCTATATCTATATGGCCATCCCAAAACCAACAACGGTCACCGAATTTATCAACGCTGCTCCAAAAGAAACGCGCGCAAAGATGCGTGAATTGCGTGCCATCATCCGCAAAACAGCACCAGACGCCGTCGAAGGGCTTAAATGGAGCATGCCATCCTATTCATACCGAACCATCTTGCTGAACTTTGGGCCGGCTAAGACACATATCGGTATTTACCCGGGCGCTGAACTCATCAAAACATTCGCCAAAGAACTCACAAACTACAAAACAAGCGCGGGCACCATTCAGTTTCCGCTCGATAAGCCGTTGCCGAAAATGTTGATTAAGAAGATTGTGAAGTATCGCATGAAGCAGGTGAAGGATGGGAAAGTTTGGAAGGGGTAAGTAAAACGACCCGGGAGGGTCGTTCAAAGTGAAGGTAATTAAACGGCGCACGACTCTCGGGTCGTGCGCCAATGGCTAGCTGGACTGTACGCGACGCGCATAAATCCAGAAGAAGGTGAAAACGTGGTAGTTGCCCGGAAGCATGATAGTGAACTGACGCTTGTTTTCGGCGTATGGTCCATAGACCAGATCTGGCGGAAAACCTTCGCAATAGACACCATGGACGGCTTTCTTTGGATCGAAGAGCTCCATGAAGTCAGCGTCGAAGTCTCGAGGCGAGTTCACGGACACCTTCCAATCGTTGAAGTTATGCCGCATTACGAACACGGTGCCGTCTTCGAGCTCCATACGAATGACCGGTAGGCGTACGGACTTAGACGTGTGGTCGGCGATCACGGTCAAGTAATCTTGAAGAGTCAGATACTCCTCGTAAGACTTGGTGACGAGACGAGCGATTCTGTCTTGAATGAAATCGATTTGCTCGGTGTATCCCGCCGCGTAGTACAGTTCTTTGTTTGGTACATTGGCCTCAGCCCAGTCTTTGAGTAGTGCGCTCATCTGTTAGTCTCCCTCGATTGGTAGCGAATGTGCAAAGCATTGAACGTGAACCGTTCATATCAGAGCTTCGTAGACAAAACACATTCTGTCAATATCATTTATATGTTTTAACAAAAGAAAATACCATCGTTTAAACGATGGTATTTTATGGCGGTGTGTATTGGACAAAGTTCGAATGTATTTCGGGCAAAATCCGCAGGATTTTGACGAATAAAACTTGCGCCTCGGCCGCGCTCGACAAGCTTGCGCGGGGCAAAACCAAAAATTTCCTATCATTTTTTTTGCGGCTCCCGTCGGCGCGAGGCGCTCCCGTCTCCGCGTTCTTTGGTAGTCCTAGCGTCCGCTCACACTTCGCAATCACCTCGCATTGGCCGTTCGCTTCGCTCACAATGCCTGCTCGGTGTTGCTCCGTGTTCGCTCGACGTACTTGCTAATATTAATATTATTTTATTATTAAAAATCTATCGTTATGATGGAAATCGTATAAAAACCAGTAATAATTTAATGTCCACTTATTACCTTTAAAAAGACAGATAAGGGCACAAAATATGTCCAGTTACTGACTTCCAGAGCGTGTTTGGGAAAATAATATTGTGTTTTTTCCAATTCTCAGGAATACTTTTCTGTTCATTCAAAAGTTGCTCTGCTAGATTTTGATTTCCATACGCAGCAACATTTTTTGCTCTATTGAGCATCATGTCCCAAGTGGCATATTCCTCTGAGTAGGTTACAAATGGATAAAGTGAGAATTTGTCGATATTTAGTCTATCCTGGTCTTTATCATTCATCATATTCCACCCAAGATTTAATAATGTGTTGCTTTGATTCATATTTGTGTAATTATAATATATCAAATAAAGTTTTTCTCTCTTCGCGATCAAATATCAAACCGCCCTTTAGGATTTCTTCTAATGTCTGGTAATCGTTTATTGTGTGAAAATTTATCAGTCCTGTAATTTTTGAATTTGTTCATGTGTAATAAATTTATCTTTCTCTAACCGTTTCCTTATTTGTGTCCCAAACGGTGTTTTTAAAAGTTGTCTATTTAAAAATTTATTGCAAGAAATTTGATATATTAATTCCTCATTCAGTGAAAGTATTTTTTCAACTTTACCCATCAGCTCATTTGAAACCATCTTGATGATTTTTATTCTCCTTTTTACATCCATCTCGGTAAACGAACGGACTAGCATTGCATCGTGTATATTTTTCTGAAAATTACTTGGTTGATATTTCAAATCAAAAGACTTTTTAAGCTTCCACTTATAGTGAGGAACAAATTTTTATTGATAATAAAAAGTAGATCAATAAGACTCTCTATCCCATTATTAATAATCTGGTGTGAAAGCTCAATCTCGCCCCTTTTTAATTGCTTTTCAGGATTTATAAGACAGGAAGGAGGTATTTTGATGTATTGCGTCATCAACTTTTGCTCATATTCTGGTCTTGTAATCCGCAACTTATTTTGCAAAAAGTTCGATAACATCTTCTCTTTTTCGTAAAGAACGAGGCCGTTACTGTACGCATCTTTTTTCGCATCATCCCAATAAGCAGACTTCTCTTTTTTAAAATTTTGTTGATGAACATTGAAATGAATTCTTTGACTATCGTGCATGAAGATATTAAATTCAAATTCTGGGAGCCAATCTGGTTGATTTCGCTTTTTCCACTTATGAAAAGTGATATGTCAACGTCAGATAATTCATCGAAATGCTGCTTTTTACCCAATCCTCCGAGCAATATTATGCCCACCAAACCATCTTGCGTTTTTATTTCTTTTACAAAAGTTCTTATAGCCCTATCGACATTTCTTTTATACTCAGGAGTAATCATAAATTCATTTTGGAAACACTATTCCTTCGCCAGAATTTTTTTTTTTTGTTTCATTAATATTATTTTGCATATTTCCATCAAACTTCTGTTTTGTATCGTGTAACTGTGTCAATGCTACTTCCAATTTTTTTTCTCATTTATCTCAACTGACATTGGATACAATTTAAGCGCAGGAATATCAATACCATCAATAGAATGCGAGTAATTAGAGACATAACCAATTACCGGAGAATTCTCTCCTTTTGAGAAGATATATATTCAAATAACTCGTAACAATAATCTCTGATTTCTGATATTCCCTCCTCTGAATCATTCTCTAGATTACTATATAAACCAGAATAAAAATTCGGTTTTGGAAATAAGACTACGGGAAACCCTAAGCCGTGCGGATTTATAATTTCAAAACTTTTTCTATCAATGTTATGTTCGATGTAATCATGAGCTTCCATCATTTTTGCGATATATTGCCTAAACCCATCAATCCCAATTTCTTGCAGAGAAATATAGGCGGAAATTATCCCATCGCCACTTCTACTATGCTCAATTGTGAAGTGCTGAAGGAAGTTATCGCCATATTTTTTTTGAGAATTGTCTTGCAATACATTGGAATTCAATGACAGCAATTCTTTATTTGACTTGCAAAGATACATACTTGATATATAAGACGCGAAAGCGTTTTTGTGAAAATCGATACCAATCGAATCTGCAAGCTTTAATTCGATTAGCCTTGTGTTCATTTTTTTGAATTTTTGCGAGGGCCCCGTGTTTAATATTGAGATCATTTTTGAAAAATCATATCCATTAAACATTAACCATAACCATCCGATAACCGTATCTACATGAACAAACGGTTTATAACTTAGATTAAATTTTTGCGTTACATTTTCAATGTAACTAACAACTTCTTTTATAGGATCAACCGTATTATTCAGTGAATTACCTCCAGATAATATGACGCATACTATCTTTTTATTTTGCTTGAGTAGTCTCTCAGCTGTTTCTTGGAACGTCTTAAAATCAATCAGTCCTTCATTGTCTACTGGTATACGTATACACGCCTTCTTCCCCAAACCAAGAAGATTACAAATGTATTCTATTGAATAGTGGTTTGACTCAGACGTAAGGACAACCATATCCTTGTCAATACCATTGATAGTATTATTAGGATCACACCTATTAATTCCTAACTTAATCGCGTACATTAATGTCCCTTTCCTCCAAAGGTAAAAACACCCTTATAATCACTTGAATACCCGACCAGATTTGCGATTTGGTTTGAAACAGAATTTTCCATATCGATAAAATGGCCGCTCACATAGTCCCAAATACAATTTGGATTGTAGAGGTTGGTCAGTGTTTTTGCTGCAACCCCATCGATTAATGATGGAGAAGTAATATTATGTAATACCCTCGGATTGTTCCAGTGAATTATATCTTTAAATGCAGGTATTATTTCTCTTAGAACATCATTTGATTTTTTCCCAATTTCAGGGACTTCATTAGAAAAATTGGTTTTGATCGATTCGTTGTGAAAAACAGCACTACTTTTTGAAAAAAAAGTTTTATCTAATCCATCAAAAGAAAAATAATTGAGTTGATGAGTTTTTTAAATCGCCATCTTTTTGACCGACAAATAGTTTTTGATAGTTTTTAAAATATCTGTCCATAAATTATTTATCAAGAATTTCATCTACTCCCTCCATTATCGTTATTTGATCTTGGGGGCATAATAATGCGCCTGTGGCTTAAGTGTTCCCAAATCACCAAGGAGGCGTCGTTGTCTTTTGATGCAGGTATTTAGAAGATTATCTGGTGCAACGTGATAATCATATGGACGAAGAAACATTTGATTATATCCATAGATTAAGCTCTTTCTATCTTTGTTAGATATGTTTTTGGTTGCTCCATGCCAAAGCGCATTCGTAAAAATTGCTACATCACCAGCCTTGGCAAGTAATTGACGCATATTCTTCGTTTTTGATATCTATCTTTATCATAAACCGGGAAAGGTATTTTGTGGCTACCAGGTTTATAAATAAAATTTCCTGAAAATTTCAAATCTACATCGGTAAGAAAATACTGGATTTTTATTTGCAAAGGCTTACCTTTGGCGTCGATATAGACGCTTTGCATTGATTGCCCGCCGTCTGTATGGACAAACCCCTCAAAATCATTCTTTGCCGGTCTAATAAGAGCATGCGACATGCAAAGTTGAATACACGGTCCCATTATTTCAAGTATATATGGGAAGCTGTACTCACAATCAATCAAATCCTTGAAAATGGGATGGTCGGCTACTATAAATTTTCTATCAAGCCCAACTTGAAAAGGCTTATCTGAGTCAATAACTTCATATTTCTTGTGCAAAACATCTATCTCTTTTAATAGTTCAGCGACATATTCCTTTGGTAAAATCCCCTGTAAATGCAGGTAACCATTCCTGTCCCAAAAGCTTTTCTGTTTTTTCGTTAACAACATACGTTAGCTTGTTATCTTAATAAAATATCTTTTTCCTTTTGCAAAATGAATTCTTTATTTTTGGCAAACTAAGTTCACTGATAACCTTAATCCCGTCAATTCTTATTGATCCAGAATCAATTGATCTCCTCGCATCACTTTTTACTACTTGCAAGCCCTGTGAATACCAACACGTCGATCAAATCAGAGGTATCATCAGTCAGCTTATAAGACCGCATTTCGTTAGGTAGCTCCTTTTTCTGAAAGATTCCTATAAAGTTATTTTCAGCAGATTTAGCCGCCTTATCACCATGATAAATTTTTGTTATTTCAAATGCCAAACGCATTTTAGAATCTCGCGGATTATCAGTTTTGAGAATTTCGTCAATTTCTTTTAGGTCCAACCAAGTACAATCAGTAAATAACTGCCTCATGTTTTCATCGGGTTGAGACATGAGTGATCCATACATTTATATTTGCATCAAAATCAAGGAATACACCGGTACCCATTGATTTTGACATCATTTTTTCTCCAGTTTTTGGATTTTCAAGCAATGTTGTTATTAACACAAACTTCTCTTTGTTTTTGATTTTCTTTAACAGTGTGCGCCCTGCGAGTGCATTGAATTTTTGGTCTCTGCCGCACATTTCAACATCAACATCTATTGCAACAGAATCATAGCCCTGCATAAGTGGATAAAGCATTTCATGCAAATATAAAGGCTTATTACTTTGCATGCGTACTTGAAACATATCTCGCTCGATCATTCGCTGAACTGTAAAATTTGACGCGAGATTTATAACATCTTCAAAGGATAGTTTGGAAAGCCAGTCATTATTAAAAAGTATCCGTACAGGATTTTCTTTGTTATCAACATCAATGACTGGTCGGACTTGGTCAATCCATGTCTTAACATTTTCTATGACTTGCTCACGCGTAAGTTGCTTTCGTGCCGTTTCGTTTTTGTCCGTTGGATCCCCAATTCGTGCAGTAAAATCTCCAACAAGAAAGATAACTTCGTGCCCTAATCTACGTAGTTTTTCCAAAACCATATAATTTGTAGCATGTCCGATATGGAGCGATGTTCCTGTTGCGTCTGTCCCCGTGTAAATACGGAGTCTTTTGCCGGATTTCAATTCGTTACGTAAACCATCTTTGGTAGGCAGAATCTCAGCGATTGAACGCGTTAGAATTTCCTCGATCTTTTCGTTGTTAGTATCAATATTTTTCATAATTATTTTTGTATTAAATCATCAACTCTGACTTCTAATGCCTTTGCGATTTTAGACAAGGTGTCGATTGTAGGATTTTGATTTACTCCATTTTCTATCTTAACAATCGTATTGAGAGACAAATCAGCGAGCCTTGCGACCTTTTCGAGGGATAGCCATTCTCGGCTCGGATCTTTTTAGATTAATTGCAATGCTCATATTGTATAATATTGTATATAAAGTAAAATATAAAGTTTTAATGTTATATATTTAAATAATAACAAATACATGAATAAATGTAAATTGAAGCGGCAGCAGCAAAACCAAAAATTTCCTATCATTAATACAATCGAACTACGTCCAATACACTCCGCCATAGAAAAACACCGTCAATTGACGGTGTTTTTCTATGGCGGAGAGAGAGGGATTCGAACCCTCGCGGGGCTTTGAGGCCCCCTACAGGATAGCAATCCTGCCCTTCAGCCTCTTGGGTATCTCTCCTTAGGCTAAAAAGCCTCGCTAGAATACCCAACAATTCACGTTTGAGCAAGAAATCGCTATTTATTGATAAAACCTCGGGTTATTATTTAAAATACCCAATAGCAGGCTGAATATTATTTTGTTCTTGATAACGGATAAGAGCATTACGAGTTGCGGCACCAAACTTTTGTGTTTCTTGTCCTGGTGATCCTGGGCCCGTTGTGACAAGTATGAACCCTTGTGAGTTTAAGTATTTTTTGTAGCTCTTGTACGTCATCGCCCGTTGAGAGTGTTTTTAAGTCACGTGTAAAAATATAGGAGGTGGACTTTGTTGGCTGAGGCTTAGTCTCTGGAGCAACGACCTCTACGAAAGATTTGTTATAAGGCTGGAGTGTTAGCTCGATGCGATTTACGTACACATGGACAAACGTTGCCTGAATATCGGGGTGCCATCACCATCAAGATCAATATTTTCAGTATCCCCTATGGCTAGAGTAAGCTCATCGGACAATCCTTTAAACTGTACACGAATATGATTTCTATAGAGATCTGCGTATTTGAGTGTAACGCTTGAGGGGATTAACTTGTTAGTTGTTTTTGAAGGAGCCGTAAACGTTGCGGTTGAATGGATAAAGAACAAAGTGTTTACACCTGTATTTTCAATAAAACCTATATCACGAGCGCTATTCATCGCGATCGTCACTTCTCTCTCTCTCTGCCAATGCTTGGTGGAGGGGTAAATAGACCTAGTCCACCGTAACTCTGTTGTGGAGGAAGGATAATTGGTGAAAATTGAGCAGTGTATGTGTGGTCGCTTGTGACATTGCTGTCGTTTCTTGCGTTAATTAAATTCGCGTCACTCCACGAATCAAATTGAAATCCTAACTGAGGTGTAGCAATAACTTGCGTTGTGGCGTCACCATAGTTAATTGTTTGATGTGATGTACCCGTGATACTACCTCCGACACCAGCAAGATATTGAACCGTATATTGGTAGGTTTTAACCTCACCGATGAGTGAGAGATCATTACCCGCTAACCGTCCGATAGCGAATGTTCCAGGTCCTCCGGTTGCTCCCCAGGCGTAGAGTCTGAAAGTTGTTCCTGTTGTGTTTTGCAACGCAGGTATCGATGAAAGATCGACCGCTGGCATCTGTAGACCGTTATTTTCTATACCTGCATATGTTTCAGGTACTCCAATTGGAATGCCGGCTGTTGCAAAATAGTCATTACTGTATTGCCACTGATACACATTTGGTCCAGTACCACTACGTCGAAGACTAAATTCAATACGATCAAGGTTTGCATACCAACCGGTATTTGAATTGAGTGAAAACTCAATATATTCATCATTGGCGATAGCGTCTGCCATCGTATGCCCCGCATCAAAGCCCGTCGCAGAGTAAGCATCACTAAGAGCTGATGCAACTATCCCCGCCCCTCTCGAGAACTCTGATATTTGGAGGTGTGTGTCGATAGTAGTTGCAATAGAGAGTAATCTCGTTACCGCTTTTGCCTAGTTGCTCAAAAGCTAATACGTTATTAGGGCTCACAAAACCCGTAAAGACAAGATCATCACCTGACAGTCGAGCAAGGGCAAAAGTACCTGCTCCAGTCGTAGCTCCCCAAGCGTAGAGCCTAAAGGTAACATCTTTTGCTTTTTGTAGCTCTGGCACAACGTTTAAGTTGACTGCAGGCATCGTTAGTCCATTTGTTTCTGTTCCAACGTATGATCCTTCTGCGCCAATATCAACTCCAGGGTAGCAAACCCGTCAAGGCTATATTGCCACTGGTATGCATTTGGTCCTGTGCTACTTCGTCTGATGTTGAAGAGTATCTCGCTAAAAGAAGCACGATAATTATCTTTTGCCTCAAGTGTAATTTGTAGATAATCACCCTGATTGATAGCGTCGGTTTTTGTGCCAGCTATCGTATAAGCGTTAGAGGAGAACCCGTCATTGAGAGCAGAGCCACCAATACCTGGCCCTCGGTCTAAAAGAGCGATGTTAAGATCTGTGGATAGGGTCGTTGCCGCTAAAGATGGTTCATCCCCATCGAGACCTTGTGGCTCGAACGAAGCCAGCGCTCCAGACCCTAGCGTACCAACAAAAGCCAAATCATCACCAATCTGTCGTCCGATAGCGAATGTTCCAGGTCCTCCGGTTGCTCCCCAAGCATAGAGCCGAAAGGTGATCGTATGGCCTACAGGGATTTTTTGAAGATCTGCTTCTGTCGTTAAATCAATAGGCGTCATAGAAGCGCCGTTCGTCGCTGTATCTGTATATGATCCTTCTGCGCCAATATCAACTCCAGGGGTAGCAAACCCGTCAAGGCTATATTGCCACTGGTATGCATTTGGTCCTGTGCTACTTCGTCTGATGTTGAAAGTTATTTGATCCAAAGAAAGACTCAGGCCATTTTTCGATTGCAGTGAGACTTCATAATATTCATTGTTTGTTAAAGCATCTGATTTGGTACCTCCGATAACAAAGTTATTGGCAGAAAAAGCATTACTGAGATTTGTTGCGGTAATGCCTGAACCTCGCGTAACAGTAGCCGTTTCTAAATCTACGTCATTAACAGTAGCGTTAACCGCCACTTCATTCCCGGTGTTACCGGACATCTCAAAGCCAGCAATCGTGACAGGTGCAGCATAGGTCATCGATGGGAGAAATACATTGCAAAGTAGGGCAAGCAACAAAATTCTGTATACTTTTTTTCAATAAAGGCATAGATGCCGGAATAATAGCATAATAACACTATGAATGCTATAACGCTGGTTCAATAATATGTTTACCGCTAACCTCAAATCGGAGGTTAGCGGTATGATCACAAGGATGGCATTTTAGCGTCATTTGCCGATAGTCGTGCTCACGAAGCTCGTGTGCTAAGTCAAGAAGAGTTTAGAAGCAAAATATTCAAACGTATTCGAAGCCAAGCTAGATACCACCGGACAAAAGCTAGATTGGCCTGCTCGAAGCAACCAAAGCGAGATGATCGTACAGCAGCTAGCATATTTCTATGAGCTACTTGATGGTGTTATGGCAAATGAAGCGATTGATCCAGCTCAGGTATACAATAGAATGCGTGCAGAACAAGCAAAATGGGGTGAGTATAGACTTCGGTTATCCCTCGCATCAAAATATTCGGTGAAGTAAAACTGAAAGCGCACAAGCGGCATGTTAGGACGCTATTTTGTTATAAGAAGTCAGGGATTAGAGTCAGCTTGTCCTTTTTAGTCGTTTTGCGTATTATGCTCGCACGATCACACCAAATGGAGAGGTGGCAGAGTGGTCGAATGCAACGGACTTGAAATCCGTCGTACGGCTTTAACCGTACCGAGGGTTCGAATCCTCCTTCTCCGCCATACATAAAACCGCCCATTCGGGCGGTTTTATGTAATCATCAAGATTATTTCATCGTTTATTGTAGACTATGGTATTATCTGCTCATTGCACTATGAAACTCAATAAAAAACTCTCTCGTCCGGCAACAAATGCAAGCCTTCTAAAGGCAACGATGTTTGTTATCTTGTTCGCCCTTGGAATGACGCTCTTGGGATACGTGTACCTAGATAGACGACTGAACGCATCAGAAGATTCTATGAGTGTGATGATAAATCAAATTCAGCCAGCGTCAGAAGTCGTAGAACCAGCGATCCAACCTAAGACGTCTAACAACTATCCACAAACACCCGAAGAGCTTTCATGTGATGAGCTTTCAAGTGTACCTCTAGCCTATGCTTTTACCTTCATAGGTTATGAGCCGATAGGTGCTGTGACACTTAATGGGAAGATCGTTAAAAAGACTATTAGGGAGCCCTGGGGCCCAGAAGATGCGACGGTGGATAAGATTTTTTTATGAAGTTACAACACCTACAACAGATAATCAGCAATTGTTTGTTGACCATTACAAACGAATGGCAGAAGAAGGCAACACAATCAATTTAGTTGAAAACCAAAAACTCCTTTTTGGGCTAGGTAGTAATAAGGGTGGCACAGAATTTGTGACAACTGCTGATGTAGAGCCAGAAGATTGGAAGAAGATCATCTCTTATGCTAATACTGGTAAAACTATGCAACTTAGTCTGACCATCTCAACTCATCGGGTTAGTGAAGTTGGTTCAGATTTCATAATCGCTTGCCGTGTCGCAACAGAATAGCTAAACCTAATAAATAGTTTTGTTCGTATCATAAAACCGCCCGAATGGGCGGTTTTATGATACGTGTAATTAAAGCTCTTTCCTAACGCGTAGGACTCTTTCTAGTTTTGCGTCTATATCACTTTCTTTTAATCGTCCGTCTTTTACAGCGTCTTCAATGCCGGTTACGAGCGCTTCAATATCGATTTGGCTATTCTTACTGCCGTGATTATTTACAAAGAGTAAAAGATCATTGCCTGCATCTAAAGCATCGATGGCGTTTTTGATTGGGTCAGCATAGGTCGGGTCGTCTGATTCTTGAAGCATAATCATATCGTCTGTGATGGATAGCCCTTTATAGCCAAATTCCTCTGTAAGGATGCGATGCCACTCTTTAGATAATGTCGCAGGTTTATCATCAACGCTGGTGTAAATAAGATGACTAAACATCACGAGATCAGCGTCTGCCCCCTCTTTAAATGGGATAGCAGAGCCTTTGAGCCACGCTTCTTTTGAAATATCCGTTTGCGGGATAGAAAAGTGTGAGTTTTCCGCTGTTTCGCCATGACCTGGGAAATGTTTGATGGTGCTAAGCGTTTTGCCTTTTGATCCTTCAACGGCCGCCTTGATACGATCACCAGCAATAGTAGGATTGCCACTAAATACCCGTGGGTAGATAAACGAATCTTGGTCACTCGTAATATCTGCCACAATGCCAAAGTTCACGTTGATACCTCCTTGTTGCAAAAGATTACTGCGTTGCGCGAATGCTTCTGTTGTCGAAGCGACGGGTGATTTACCTAATGCCGTAGCGCAAAGATAGTCGTCTTGCTTTAAGCGTTTTACCGTACAACCTTCTTGATCCGATGCAATGAGATACGGAAAGTCATTAGAAGTATTTTTTTTGGATATCCTCCGTTAGAGTACGAAGTTCAGAGATGCTATTTGGAATATTATCCCCCATCAAAATAAGACCAGCGGGTTTATAGGTTTTTACGTAAGTTGAAAGAGTGACTCCGTTTTTACCAGAAACGTGCAATACAAGAAGTTGAGAGATCTTTTCTTTTAAGCTCATCGTGTTGATGACGGATGTAATTGGACCAATATCGGGCGGAGAAATGATAATAGCTGGCGCCTTTACCGTAGTGGTAAACATCCAGCCTGCGGTAACGGCCAGAAAGACAGATAGTACAATCAAAACAACACGGTAATTCATACAGTGATAGTACTCTAATCACTTGATGCTGCTAATAGGAGAACAAATAATAAAGTAGTATCTCTATGGTAATTACTCCCGTTTCTGCTATGCTGTTTACATAAACAAATGAAGTCACTCACCATAGATACCTACAATGCCTTTGCGCATGTATATGATGATGAAACGGCAGGATTCTGGCGTGACTTTCCTACCTCATTTATTGATGAGTTCGCCAGTCGGGTTGATGGTGATGTGCTCAATATTGGCTGTGGTCCTGGCCGTGACGGGCTATTACTTGAAGAAAGAAATCTAAAGGTAACCCATATCGATGCTTCAGAAGCCATGGTCAAGATGGCGAATGAAAATGGGTTAAAAGCGAGTCTTGGTGACATGTTAAATCTTCAGTTTCGTGCAGGGCGTTTTGCAGGCATTTGGTCTTATACAACCATGCTTCACCTTCCAAAATCACAAATCGGCCTTGCCTTCGGCGAGGCCGCTCGCGTATTAAAACCGGGTGGATGGTTTGCCCTTGGGATGCAAGAAGGCGAAGGAGAATCCTACAAAGAAAGTTCAGAAATGCATGCGCCTCGTTGGTTTGCGCTCTACTCACGTGAAGAGCTTACCGCTCTACTAAAAGAGCAAGGCTTTACCGTTCACAGCATTACGAGCATGAAGCCAAAATCTAAAACGTATTTACACATTTTGTGTCAAAAGAGAAAAATCCCTTATAAAAGAGAGATTTTTCTTTAGTTTAACGGTTCTCCTATTTTGTAGCTACTTAAAAGGCGTCATTGAGATCATCAATCTTTTTTGCCCAGTCTGCGCCATACATTGAGGTTGCCATTGCTTCTGAGGTTACCCAGCGAAGTACGCCGTTCTTTTCTACATGGTATACATTTGCCATCGACGTAATTTTTACCATGCGTGAGCCTGGCTTATAGGTAACAAGTCCGCCAATTGGCACTGCTGCGAGTTTATCGGCAGAAATCGTGACAACAGAAGAAAAATCTTTGTACCAAGAAAAGTACACTTTATCGTTTGGAAACGCGTAACGCTTACCATCAGCTCCGCAATAGTACACGGCAGAGTTAGAAGCTGTCTTTATTAATGATCCGGATAGACAGTTATTTGAAAAGATATTTATCAAGTTACGATCCGTGTTAATCCCATCATCGGTTGTCCCCACAGGTAAAGGAGATGTAGGTTCCGACGGTGCCACGAGGTCTACAGAGCCTCCTTTTGCCGCAATGAGGCTCTCATATGGGTTTATAGGCGTTCCATTTGGTTGATGAATCTCAAAATGCAAATGTGATGTAACGCCTTCTGCGTTGCCACTATCCCCCATCCAACCTACAAGTTGACCCTTTGTAACCGTGCTGCCTTTCTTGAGTCCTGGTGCATAGGCATTTTCTGGGCCTCCCTTGCCGTCATTTGTGCCGGGAGTGTCATTGTTTATATGGATATAGTGATAGGTCCAACCTTCTGCGTCTTTTATGACGATTTGATAGCCCCAAGAAGCTTCAGGAATCACGATATAGCTCACTACTCCGTCTACAGCTGCATATAACGGCGTCATTTTTGGTCCGATAAGATCAATGCCAATATGTGAATGCCCTGCTCGAGGCGCGCTATAATCATCTTTAAACGTAACTGCGCTAGCAACTGTTGGAAAGACAATAGCTCTTTTTGTTGCTGTGTCCTCTGCGGCTTTGCTTGATACTGGCAAAATCAATGCTAAGCAAAGCGCTGGTAGAAGAATAGAATATTTCATCTATACAGCCTACCATAAATCGCCTTCTTTGATTACTTACACTGATACAACGAAGGCTTCACCATGACACTCTTGTAGCCTTCAATACCCATCTCACCGCTAGGGTGTCTTGGTGAGACATCAAGACGTTCTACATCAACAAAAGAGGTAAGTTCTTCGCCAATGGCATAGTTTGTATAGAATGTTTCATCAATATCTGTCACTTGCTTTGCCCAATCAGCTCCAAAGAGTGTCTTTGCAGTCTCTTCGTCCACAATACGTCTTAAGACACGACCAGGTTGAACCACATAGACCATAGGATTATTTGGAAACTTCACTAATCGAAGACCAGGACGATAGGTAATAGCTGATCCAAGCGGATATGCGGCCATGTCCTGAGGAGTAACGGTCTTTACTTGAGAATAATTGCAGTACCAAGACATAAAGACGCTCTCATTTGGGAAAGGGTGACGTTTGTTATCTGCTCCAATGTAATAAATAGCTGTGTCTTGTTGTGTAAGTGGATCAGTGTCATCAAAGAGCTTAATGAGATAATGCACTTTTGGAGAAGTGATCACTTCCGTAGATCGAATAGAATCCATAGGAGGAAATAGCTCTTCTTGAGGGAGTAAAGCATCAGGACTGCCAGATGTAACTGGTATGCCTCCACCTCCAAGTGAGACACTAGGCGGGACAACAACAACGGTTGCCATCATAAGTTCGACGGTACCTTGTTCTGTAAATGCAACCTCGATACTGGTTGTCGCATTCTGACCAAGACGATCAGCTGTTAGTGTGTAGGGATTATATCCTCCGGCGGTAGCTTCGATAGAGCTTGAATCTAAGATATATGCCAAGGTATCAACAATACTCGTATAACCATTTACGTCAGAAACTTCAGTGGTATCTTCAAGGCCATTATCAGAGACTTTGTGGACCGTTACACCAGCAAGATCAGCACCAAGGCTATCTACCACGTGAATATCAGTGTCATAGCGGACGGTAACGGTACCGGTATTAGAAACCGTGGAGCTAGCCCGTTGAAAATCTGAGTTATAGAGAAGATTATTGCCCGTGCCTTTGCTTACAAGGTCATAAGTACCGTTATTGAGACTGAAGTCTGAAGTAAGAACCTCGTTACTGTCTGAACTACCAAAAATGCGATACCGTAGTCATTATCTTCAAAGAAGATATTCTCAAAGGTACTATTTGTTACATTGGTTAGTCTTAGCGCTGCATCACCACTATCCGTTATAGATTGATGAATCTCAGGAGGTGATGTCATTCCGGCTTTCAATGTAACGCCAGCCGTAACTAATGCTGTTGGATTATAGTCATATCCACCAGAGCCATTAACAATAAAAAGGTTTGGGATCAGTACCTCTATAGGGGGTCCGCCACATATCGTAAGTGCTGTGCTTGTTGTTAAAAAAAAGAAATATAAGAGCCTCCAAATTTTACAAGTGCGCCGTTAATGTTATTTATCCCATCGCCAACAGAAATAGCATCTCCATCATTTTCAATCGCTCCTACTAAGCAGCCTGGGCTATCATCTGTAAGCACAACACTATTTAGGGGCATGCCCGCTGCGTCAGAGTCATCATAGTCATTGCCGTTATAATGAAAAATTGTTTTTGTCGTCGTAAGCATGCTTGCAGTATCAACAGTTGAGTTGATGATCTTTAAGTCTCTAAGCTGAAGTTGATCGCCCCAGTAATTGCAATCCCAGTTTTTGCCGACTGTGCATCAATAATCGTATTGGGACCGGTGCCGCGTATACTCACATTACTTGGAATATTTGTAAGTGAAAATTGCGGATATGTGCCTTCTGCAATGAGGACAGAGTCGCCGCTTTTTGTAACGTGGTCGATGGTAGAAGTAAATTGCGAAACACAAGTAACATAATCTACGACGCAATCATCATCGATGGTATAGGTGGTTATGCGAGCTCCTCCGTCAACAGCACCAATATACGATGGCGCGCCTGAATCTAAAATAAGACTCATGGGAGCAGGTGTATAGTCATCAGCAGTATCAATGTTTTCTAAACGAAAAAATGGATTTACATTAACGAGATCGGTGGGATACGCTGTCAATGGACCAGCTGCATAGACAAGGTCAATAACATTATAAAAAACATTGTATTGACTTACAAAGTTTACATTATCAAACGTATCCACACCTGAGCCTGAATAAATTCCTGCTTGTAGGATAGATCCTGACCCAGAACAGATATTATGCGAAAGGGTCACTTGATCGGATGGGTTAACGTCAAAATATTTGTCTATTCTGAAGCAGGCATTATATGTAGGAGAATTATCGCCTCTCTGAATTATCGTATTGTGCTCTACAAGGGCGTTTAATTGGTTTTCTGTAAGTATATTTATAGCCGTAGCTCCGCCTGCACCCATGTCATCAGGGAGCATGGTGTCAAAGATATTATGAGTCAATACAAGGCCTCCTAAGTCAAAATAACGCACATCTGTTGTGCCATTTACAGGGATTTGGTTACGTAAAAATAATTATTTGTCGTGGTAACATCAAATCCGCCAAAAAAATCAATAAATAGATGATTTTCGTTATTAGGATCTGTAAAGTTATTACCGTTGATTGTCACGTCATTAGAATTGTAGATAGGATCTGTAGAAGTAGCAGATCCATCATAAGGCACGATACTAATATAAGTGCTATGTACACATCCCAGACTTAAGTCACTTGAGTATCGGCAAGCGAAATCATTATTATCGATAGTGCCAAAATCAGCATTATACATGCGAACATGACTAGGATTTTCATTGTTTGTGATTTCGTAATTCGTTACGTCGAAAAGATGGAATTCTGATCTAAAAGGTAGCTCAAAGGTATTATTTTTCCAATAAACATCACTCACTGATTCTGCACGAAGAATAACGCCGTCAAAATGACAAGCATTAATAGTGGTTTGATTATTACTACGCAATATAAGTGATCCTTCGCCATCGCCTAAAGTGATATTAGGGTCACAAGTTACATAGGTATCTTCTGGCAATGTTATATCACCAAAGTTTTCATCATCATGGAGAAAAAAGTAACCAGCATCAATCAAAATACCGTCAGGACCAGGAGCGTCTGCAGTTACAGCATCATAAAGCGTTGTAAAGTCACAACCAACGGTACAAACGGTGCTTGTCGCTGCATGCGTTGTAGGTACGAGCACAAATAGCCCGAATAGAATGACAAACGATGTCAAAATAGATCGCAATGACGACAGTATATTGGTCTAAAGTATACATTGTAAAATGAGATCATACCAGAGAAAAAAACGCCCTAGCGAAGGGCGTTTAGTTCTTTGTTTATCGCTGCACGTGTGAGTGGGCCAAGGATACCCGTCGTTTGAATATTTTTTGAAGCTTGATAGTTTTTTAATGCCTGTTCTGTTAAAGGGCCAAAGTTGCCTGTAACGCGACCTTCTTCGTAAATAGCTTTGCCTTTATAGGCTAGGAACTCCTGTAAGTAGCGGATATCCGTTGATGCGAGTGATTCGGTAGATAGTTCTTTATTAAACGTAAAGTCTTTTGGAATACTAGCAAACGGCCATGAAGCAGCTGTTATTACCTCATTGTTTTGGCTTGATGTTGGGCTAGAGCAGCTCATGCTTGACGCTGGAGATGCGATATCGACATATCCTTCTATATTCATTTCACCGCTTGGGTAAGCTGGTGTTAAATCAAGGCTTGTTTTATCTGTTGTCGTGTCAATTTCTTCTCCGAAGGTATAATCATTGTAAAACGTGTCAGGTATATCAGAGATGAGGCTTGCCCAATTTGATCCAAATAATTTGAGTGCTGTTGCTTCGTCTTTAATAGGATGCAATACACTCCCCTGTTGGACTACATAAACACGAGGATTTGTTGGAAATTTTACAAGGCGTAGACCTGGTCTATAAGTGATGTTTTTGCCAAGTTGATAGCCAGCGAGCTGCTTAGCATCAATTATTTTTACCTTCGAGAAGTCGCAATACCAAGAGAAGTAAATGCCTGATTGAGGAAATGCATGTCTCTTAAAATCCGCTCCGATATAGTAAACGGTGCTATCTTCTTGTGTATTGATATTGCCATCATTTGGTAGTTTTACTAATGAATGTACCGCAATACTTGTGTAATCGTTATTGGTCATTCCTGTTGATTGTCCGGAGGTATTTTGTGGGTATAAGTAAGGTAAGCCACCATATTGTGTTGTTGGACTTGCGGATGGCGCCTGCATGATAAGTTGAAAAACATCTACGCTATCAAGCAGCACGGATGTTGATGTTGCTTGATAGGTGCTTGTAGCATCGGCAGAGATGGTAAAGTTATTATAACCGCCGTTTGTAAGAGCGATGGAGCTTGTCGTGAGGAGATAAGCAATGCTGTCAACAGCAGCCGTTGAACCTGCAGCGTCAGTGAGTGATGTGACATTGGTAAGACCATTTGCAGATACAAAGTGGACGGCGACATTTTCTAATGGATTTAACAATGAGTCGACCACTTGAACGGTAGAGTTATATCTTACTTGTACGATTCCATCTTCTATGTCAGATGATGTACGTGTAAAGCTCGAATCAAGTAAATCGTTGGTTCCGACGGTATTACTAACAATGTCTTTTGAGTTATTAGAAGAAAGCGTAGCGTTATTTATCAGGTTATTATCTGCGCCATTAATAAAAAGTAATACCTAGATCATTATTATCAATAATAAGATTATTAAAGGTATTCCCCGTTGATTGGTTGACACGGAGACCTGCAACAAACCCACGAGTAACCGTAGTATTGACGGCTGGCGGCGATGTCATACCGGCTTTAAGTGTAATCCCCTGCCCAACGAGGTTTGTTGGATTGTAAGTATAAGTACCATCGCCATTTGCAATAAACATATCTTCGATAAAATGGGTAAATGGGACAACACCACCACAGAGGTTGGTCTGTGCATCAACCAAAGAATCAGCGATAAAATCATGGAACAATACCGTAACGTATGAGCCTCCTACATCCGCCAACCCAGCATTAATATTACTCGTCCCATCTGCTGAGATAATTGTATTATCCGCTAAAATAACTTCGGCATTACATAGGGCATCTGGGATAAAATATACGGCATTTGTCGGGCCACCAAATATCTCAGAGTCATCATAGTCGTTGCCGCCTAAAGACAGCAAAGGAAGTGTTGTTCCGATGGTAGTAACCGTCGTGTCCGTAGAGTTTACAAGACGTATTTGTTCAAAAGTAGAATCATGGACATCTATTAAAGATAAACCACTACGAAAATTTTGACCTCCATCAAAGACGGTACTGGAACCAGCTCCGGTAATGGAGATATTTGATAATGGACCCTGTAGTTGTACGCCTGGATAGTTACCTGCGCTGACATTAACGTTATCACCATTTCGTAAAGAATGTGTGAGTATGGCGCTCGTATTTGAATGACAAACAAGATAATCAACAACACAGTCATCATCAATAGTGTATGCTGATATGCGACTAGCGCTATAGGCACCAATATCTAGCGCACCATTCACGTCTAGATAATTACTCATTGGAGCTAACTCAAAATCGTCATTTATTGATAGGTTTTCAGTCTTAAATAATGGATCAACCTCTACTAAGTTATTAGTATTTAGAGATGTGATTATACCTTCTTGATCATTAATTAGCTGAGGAACATTGAAAAAGCCATTGTGTTCTTCTGTTAAGGTGATCGCTGAACTAGCCAATGAGTAATTAAAAGCTATGCCGGTATAAGCTGTTGCTTCTGGTGTTTTATTGTAGCAAATATTGTATCGGTATGTGATGTCGATATTTTGTATGCCAGCACCCGCTCCGCTATCGAATACACCTAAACAGGTACCATTAATATTAAGCTCAGGATCATCGGTATAAAACGTATTATGTTCAGCCACAATCGTTACATCCGCTTCGTTTACACGAATATTTAAGCCCCATACCCCATTGTTACCACCTGGTGGTTTGTGTGGAAAATAAAAAATATTACCAGCTAAGTAGTAAGTGCCTATTTCAGCAGTAAGCATGACGATAAAGTTATCATCCGTCTGTATGGACTGAAGTGTATTACTTGTATAAGAAATATTTAAACCAGAACCGAACTGTACAAAATCACCGCCAGTAGTATAATTGTGGTTTGTAATGACATTGTTATTAATAACAATGTCATTAGGAACATCTGCAGGATCGGTATAATCAAAAGGACCTCCACCTGCCGTACCAAGGTAGATACAATTTGAACCAAACCAGCATTCAAAAGTATTGTCCTTAATTAGGCCGTCATCAGCATTTTGAATTTGAATGTGTTGGATGCGAGTATTGTCTGTAATAGTAAAGCCTGAAGTAAACGTAAGCGTTATTTGCATCGAAGTACCTGTAGAAAAGGTATTATTTAACCATGAGACGTCTGTTTTTCCGGATGCATCAAAAGAAGTATTTTCAAATAGACAATTCTGAAAGGTGTTATTAGAGCCTACATTAAAAAAATTTGAAGCTGAAGCATCATCGCCAAAGGTGACACCCGGATCGCATTCAATGATTGTATCATCAGGTAAGCTAAAAAAGTTTGACTCAGGCGGAAACAGATAGTTGTATCCAGTAGAGAGCCGGTAAGTGTCTTGACCAGGCGTATCAAAGCTTATTGCATCGTTTAGCGTTGTATAGTCACAGCCAACATCACAAATCGTATACGTAGCAGCATATGATGGCGAAGCAAGAAAGAAAATTCCTGCAATAAGAACGCTCAAAAAACCTCCAATTTTTAATGTCATATGCATATTTTAGCATAATTACTTAAGACTTGATACAAATAGCTTGTGGATAACCAAAATAAATAGACCTTGGTAATAGGAGTATACTCAAGGCATGAACAAAAAAATGTACCTGCTAGCTATCCTTGGCTGTAGCTTAGTCGCCCTTGGTTTTGGGTATGTCACCGGCTATTCATTTGGCTTTGATGCAGGAATCGCGCAAAAGATTCAAACAACAGATGTTTATCCAGGCGAAATACGTAATTTTGAAGACTGTGTTCTTGCTGGAAACGCTGTAATGGAGTCGTATCCAAGGCAATGCCGTGACGAAGCTACCGGCGAGCTTTACATTGAAACAGTCGACGTACCTCCAATAGCCAAACCGCCTATGAAAGAGGTCGTGTCCCCTACCTCAACAATGCCAGTACTCGGAAAATGCGTCATTGGAGGCTGTAGCGGTCAATTATGTGGTGAAGAAAGCGAAATGAAAGATCTCGTAACAACCTGTGAATTTCGCGAAGAATACGCTTGTTATAAATATTCTCAATGCGAAAGACAGCAATCTGGTTCTTGTGGCTGGACACAAACGAAAGAGTTAATGAGCTGTCTTGCTAAACCTCCAGCGCTGTAACAAAGCATTGAGAAATGAAAAAGGACTCGAGAGAGTCCTTTAAGTTAGGTCTGATTGCTAATTACTCGCCGCAAAGCAGCTTGATCAGCTTAGGAGTTGGTCCATGGTACCCATTTGATTGATACAAAGGGTAATCAGCGATGAGGTAGTCCCCGTCTTCGTCTGCATAGGCTGCAGAAGTTAGGATATCCTCATCTTGATCATCATCAAGGTCACCATCCTTGATACAGAACCACCTACCATGGATCTTCGCGTCATTTACGAAGCCTTCAACGGCTCGCACGACCTGGTCTGGCAGACCTTCGGGCAAGCGATCGATTGAGGCTTTGTTGGGTGTGAGATGACGAATGGGTTCTAGCGACCATCGCAATGACAATGGTTCATAGAGTCGATATGGCAGACATCGTGCTTGATCGGCGCTTAGCTTGATATCCAGCGGATGAATCTTGTCTGACTTGAAAATAAGACCTTCTTTACCCATCGTTACCTCCTACGCAAAAGAGCGTTTTTTCAAACTATCAATATTTAGATATAAGGTCAACTCACCTACCATTAATCTTTAGCGTATATGCTATTATCTGTGCCATATGCCAACATGGATTATCTTTGCCATACTCTCTGCATTTTTTGCGAGTCTTGTGGCAATTTTTGGAAAAATCGGCGTTCAGTCTGTTGATTCTACGCTAGCTACAACAGTACGTTCAATCATTATGGCACTCTTTTTGAGTGTTGTTGCGATAAGTTTAGGTAAGGTAAATCTACTAGGCACCATAGATAGACGTGCGCTTCTCTATATTGTGCTATCTGGTATAGCCGGGGCTTTGTCATGGGTTGCCTACTTTTATGCACTCAAGCATGGACCTGCAACAGCAGTAGCTGCACTAGATCGTACAAGCGTTATATTTGTCTTGATATTCTCCGTTCTCTTTTTAAACGAGCACTTTACCTGGCAAACAGGTTTAGGGGCGTTATTTGTTGCGATTGGTGCAATGTTAATGGTGATAAAATAAGCTTCTATCATCCTCTCGCGAATACAAGTGCATACACCTCTTTTGTGCCGTGTTCTTTGAGTAATTGAGCAGCTTCTGAAAGTGTTGACCCGGTCGTAACGACATCATCAATAAGAATAATTTTTTCTGGTAATTTTCCTTCAATGAAAAACGTGTTTTTTACGTTAGTGCTACGTTCTTCATGTGTAAGGTCCGCGTTATGATAACGATGTTCGTGCCTACCTAGATACTCAGATACAGCTGATGGTAATTCAAACGCTTTTTTAAAAGTATTAGCAAGGTTTGATGTGTGACGAATGCCTCGTGATCTTGTTCGAGATTCTGGCGAGACAATAGGCACGAGTACCGCGGATGTATCATATGCCCAAAGCGGTAAAGAATATTTATGTACCCAGTTTTTTAGTAAGTTTGCTTGAATATCTTCAAGGACGGTGGCGGAGCGATATTTATAAGAAGCTGTCAAAATTCGCACCTTTGGATCCGAATAGGCATAGCATGCAATAATTCCATCTAGTCCAGCTGGAATTTCGGGCAGTTGTTGCACTTCTTCGATTTCATTTTGGCATTTGCTACATAACCAATCACCCATTTGCCCGCAAGATTGGCAAATGAATGGGTAAAAAACATCTAGAATCCTATCTTTCAAATGTTGTAAAAACAGCATCATCTACAAGCCAGTTATCACCTTGAGCAACAAGCGTTACTTGAATATTGAGGTAATCTTGGGTAGCGCCGATTGTACGCTGAGCTTGAACATTGATTACGGCTTTCGATTTTCCAAGCATAGGTAATGAGCTTGGTTCAATAGCATTTGTGACAGCTCTCACCTCTTGAGACCAATGAGAGCCAATAGCATGTGTTTTGAGCATCTCTTCACGGAGTGTCTCTAGCCGTTGTTGAAACGTAGGTGTAGCAATCGCTTGAACATCACGGATAGCCTCAAAGCCATCATCCGCACTAAATGTACCAAGGCGCGAAGCATAGCTAGATGCGATTCTTCGTACTTTTTCTTGTGCTTGACGCTCTTTTTCTTCTGCGGAATCTGGATTTGGTGGTGTGCCCGTAGGAGCAACGAATACAGGAACAGAAGTAGAAGGATTAAATGGCTGTGATGGTGTTACCGTGTTCTGAGTTGGTTGCTGGACAGGTGTTGTGGCCGGGCTCCTAAACAAAAAGAACCAAATAACGGCAATAATTCCAATAATGCCAAGGATAATGAGCGCAATTGCGAGAAGTCTTTTATTCATAGGTTAGAGTTCTTGAGATTCTTGAAAGGCTTTCTTTTGTTGCTCGATCTTGAGGAGCTGCTCAGGATTTGTTGTAACAATCTGATCTTCTGTATACGAAGCAACAACTTGAATAGCCGCATGCTTAGCACCGGCAAAGAAGATCCCTTCACCAACGGCTGATTCAAGAAGAAGGTACTTTTCTGATTGCGTAAGCAAGAATGTTTTAGCAACAAGATCAATAGATGCAGGAGATTGTTTTAATAAGAGCTGCATTGAGCTATTAGTAACAATAGCTTGACCATACGGGGAGGTCAAAAAGTCATTTACATCTTGTGTGATTGTAGAAATACCCATGAAATACTTACGACAACGTTTTACTAGTGCAAAGATAAACTTCGCAGAATCTTCGTTTTGCATGAGCCACCAAGCCTCATCAATAATTAAAATGCGCTTCTTTTTTACTGAGCGAACAACATTCCAAATATAGTTAACGATGGTATAAATACCCATTGGACGTAACTCGTCTTCAAGATCACGAACAGAAAAAATAACGAGCTGATTATTCATCTGTACTGTTGTTTGCGAATTGAGAAGACCAGCAAAGGTACCTTCTGAGAATTTGCGTAATTTAACAACAAGTTCAGCCGTTCCTTCCATACCCTCAAGAATGTCTTGAAAGTCCTGAAGCGTTGGTGGCTCTACCGTTGCGAGATCTACACCAGGGACGATGTCTTTCTTTGCATATGTCTCAAGAAGTGCACGATCAAGAATAGAGTCTTCTGCTGTTGTGATTTTACCCAACATCAAGCGCAATAGACCTTTGATGGTAATAACGGCACTACGAATAATATCCTCGGTAGATGCTGACTCCCCTGTTGGACGAGGTAAATCAAACGGATTGATTTTTGATCGTGAAGCAAGTGAAACGTTGATGTAGGTGCCTCCCACCGCGTCAGAAAGATGCTTGTACTCCATTTCAGGATCGATAACAATCACATCAATGCCAAGCATGAGCGAACGAATAACCTCTAGTTTAATTGTATACGACTTACCAGCACCAGATGTCGCAAAAATAACAGCATTGGCATTTTGCAACGAAAAGCGATCAAAAATGATCAACGAATTATCATGACGATTAACGCCATACAAAATACCATTGTCGCTTGTAAGCTCAGCAGATGTAAACGGAAACGACGAGGCAATCGGCGAGGTGCTCATGTTAAATGCAATTTGTAACTCGTCATTACCTACTGGCATCGTAGAGTTAAAGCCTTGCTCTGATTGAAAGTACGAACGCTTGGTATAAATAAGCATTGAACCAAATGTATTTTCGACTTTGGTTGTTACGCGCTCAAGTTCTTCTTTATCTTTTGAGTAAAACGTACAATAGAATGCAAATTGGAAGAAATGCTCGATTCCTTGGGTAAGATCGTCACGTAATTGCTCCACGTCTCTTAATGCCGTTTCAGAAATAGGATCACGAGCCTTGCCTTTTTCATTGTTTTCAGAAATTTCTGCCTCGAGTTTACCTACACGATCTTTGAGCTCTTTTAAGACAACCGGTGCATCAATAGGATAAAAGAACATCGAGATATCGAGCTCAGCAGAAAGATTGATAATTGGTGATGCCCAACCAACCGTGACATAGCGAGGATATGTCACGACAAAGAGTGTACGACAAAAGACATCGCCTAATCGTAAAAAAGATGGGTCAACAACAAATGAAGCTGGGGCAATTAAATCCTTAATACTAGCAACGCCACGGCGATAAATACGCTCTTCTTCGATAGCAATTTTTTCTGCCTCTTGTTCGCGTTTAATATCTGCCTTAGATTTACCTTTCTGAAACCCAACGCCACCCTTGGTTAAGGATGCTGGGTCAAATGATTGTTTTGGTTGAGTTTCAAAGGCCATATTACGTTTCTAGTTGAAGATTACTAACATCCGTCATGCGTTGGGATTCGTACAATTCAGGATTATAGATCGTATAGTAAAGTTCGATAAGACTTTGTGTATCGAGCTGAACAGCATTAAGTGACATTGATGAAAGTCCTGATGAAACCTGACTGACACGCAAGCCAAGATCAAACTTCATTTTCTGAAACTTTTCTTCGGTAAGTTTGCCGGCAATAGTAGGAGATAAAATCTCAGTTAATCTTGCGTAGAATCCTTTTCTAATGTCTTTGGTAACGTCTTTTGCTGGGTCTAGCGGGATAACGACATAAAAACGCTTCTGCATGATATCGCCCAAGGTCACCATTTGTTTTACAAAATCTCTGTAATCACGAATCTGTCTTTTCAAAAGTTCATTTTCTTGTATTTTTTCGTTTTCTTTGAGTCTATCCATGTAATTATCGATATTCATCCGGCGAGACTGAATAACGATTTGGATAGGAAAATTAATA
This sequence comes from Candidatus Nomurabacteria bacterium, assembly GCA_023898425.1. Classification (NCBI taxonomy): domain Bacteria; phylum Candidatus Nomuraibacteriota; species Candidatus Nomurabacteria bacterium. The sequence goes on along the minus strand of CP060222.1, from coordinate 434,899 downwards.
CTGTTTAAAAACTGCATGTAGGCTTGCACGATTGCTTGCTGCTCATCAACGGACTTAAGCGAAAAGTTTACGCTAGAAACAAGCAAGACAGCACGAAGGGTACCATCCTTCATGATAACGATGTTTTCACGAATTTCTGCGATATCGAGATAGCGTTGAGAAGCTACACCTGGTTTTTTTGAAGTCATTTTACTTTTCATATTACGTTTGATCGTCAGGATTATAGACGCCTCCTGTATTTACAATCAGCGTTAAATCACGAAGTTTTGTGCTATCTGGCCTAGGTTTTGAGGGAGCTGCGATTTCATTTGTTGCTTTTGGTTGTCCGTCCTTAATATAAGCACGAATCTCTGCATCATTTTTTTCTTTATTCCAGACACGAATTTTTGGTCTCACCGTTGTTTGTAAAACGTTAATAGCAAAAAGATGAAATGGTTGTCCGTTAATTTTTACAAAAGCAAAAGTCGCCGCTAATGGAGCAATAAGTATGACCGTAAAGAGAAAGACCGGAAAACTGAAAATCGTATAAGAGATGAATAGCAAGAATACTGCCGCTAATACGATCATGAATTGACGTACCGTAATAGGACCGAGAATCTTATTCTCGTTATCAATAAATTGAGGGACAATGAACTTATCTGGCACAAAAGAATTATAGCATTAATATTGTATCTTGGCATTGAGCGTAATGATCGCTCCTAATTCTGCTGCGGTTGGTGTATTTGGATCTTGCGCGAGATGTTTCTCCGCGACTTCTGCAACCGTCTTGCCTTCAGAAAAGCTCTCACTCACGAGTTGTAGATAGCGTTTTTGTAAGGGCGAGCTTCTCCAAGCGGCAATGCCGGCTGTATAACGGTCAAAAGATTCAGCACGAAGTGTCTCAAATTTCTGAAAGAGCTTATCCCCTGCTTGCTCTGGGTCACTTGATAATCGACGAAATTCTTGAATATCAAGTGTCTTAAACTCACCAATGAGATCTGATAGCTGCATTGCAGGCGCCGTAATACCTGACATATTAGGCCGGACAGCTGTATTAGAAGGTGTTTGGCGCATTGTTGTATCATTGCCAGTTGTCATAGGGTTCTGAAAGGCAGGCTTCGCTACTTTTTCTTGGTACCAATCAGCATGCGCTTCGCTTTCTTGTATCTTACGTTCTTCGATTTTTTGTTTTTGCGCTATCTCTGTGTCTTGGATACGTTTTTTTTGCGCATTTTCAATGTCGCTATGATGTAACTCATAGCTGGCCTCGATAATATGCAAGATTCTATCAGCCTCTTCTTTGGACAAGCTGATACCGCCAATCTTGCTATCTCGCGTTAAAACATCAAGTGTTTGGATATCATTTCTTACATTTCGTAAACGGGTAGAAATAACATTCTCTAAGCGCTTACTAAGATATTCGTCTAATGAGAGGTCGCCGATTTGTTGTAGACATTCTGAAATTGCCGCCTGTAAAATGGGTTCATATTTTTTTTTGGAGGCGTATCTTATTTGGTTCAGTATTCGCCTCACTATCCGTATTGTCATTAACGTCAAGATTCAATGGAGCTTTCCATTCAAAAGCTTCTTGTGTTCGTGACGTCCTAAACCACTCAGAATAATCTTGTTCGCTAATAACACGTGAACTTGCCAAAAAGCATCAAGTTCATTTAAATAATCCTTTGCTTGTTTTTCAGTAAACCCTAAACCTCCTTCGGTTTGTTTTCTTTTTGCAAAAATTCAAGGGCTGTATCATCATTTCTCACACCAGTAATCAATGAAACAAGTAGATCACGTAATCGTCGCACAAGCTCATCCTGTAAAACACTGATTTGAGCATTTGCGGCAATACGTTTAACGGCAGCACTATACGTAACGGGTAAAACAGAAATGCGTCGTCTCAAGCTCATTTCTTTTTGATTTGCGCCGAGCTCTTGCAAAGCTGTTTCTACATCCCAATCAATGATGTCAGATACAGGTAAAACGATCTTTAATAGTATTTTTTTTTAACACCTCATTAATATCACGTCCATTTAAAAGAGGTATAAGCTTTTGAACAAAATTATCTTTGTCTAAATGAGTCAGGAACAACTCCCAAATCACATCAATAATTCTTGACCAAGCATCATAATCATAGCCTAGATCTTCACGTACTGAGTCTTCAAGCTCTTCTGCGGTAGTACTAAGCAAGTACCCACTCACGGATTGCGGAAGTAGGTTAAACCTTGCTTGCCATTCAATTCTATCCATAGGTTAAGCTCTTGATTTTGTATTAGGAATTTGCGTAAGATTCTTTCTTAGTTCTCCTGCAAACCTTTTTTAGAAAGATCTCTGATAAGCGCTTCATATCCATCAACAATAGCATTTTGTGATGCTGTGCGTTTAGACGCTTCGACCTTAAGCACATCATTTGCAATATCACGTGTCATTTCGATAATACTCATTGCTCTTATTTTTGAATCATTATCAAAGCGTTCAATATCGGTAATAATATCTGTACCATTATTTTTCATAAACTCACCCACCACGAGTTCTTGTTGTGACCTTTTAACTCCTTTTGTAGCCGCTTGCGCAACAACCTTTATAACGTCTTGCGCTTGTCTAGCCGCATCATTTACTAATTGTTTTTTTGCAGTATCGGTACTTGACTCAACTAACTTGATCGCAGCATCTCTAGCAGCAGCTAAACGCTGTTCTTCAGCATCAAGCGCTGAACCTTCTAAATTTACGATTGCTGCATCAAGTGCTTTTTCATATCGCTTATTAGCTGCTTGTATCAACCTTCTATTACGCGCATCTTGTGCGCCGATGCTTGATTTCAATACGGATGTTGCTTGCAATGCTGTAGGCGCTACGTAGTCAGTAGATAGTTTTTTCTAGAGGAGATTGATCCGTATCTGTAAATCCAGCATTATTTAATGCCTCAACCAACGGTGCACCAGCCATCACTGCATCAACAATACCCTTTACATTTGGAGGTGTACTAGACCCGGAATCGCGCTTACTAGCATCTAATGCCGCCTGTTGCTCGGTGCCACGAACTCGACTGCCTATAACCATTTTAGGCGAGGTATTATCAACGTTGTCAATTGCGAATGCTTGAACAGTTCTATCGCTAAAGTTTTTGACATGGTGTATTTTCTTAAGTTGTGCTGATGATTTTTCAGGAGATGCTTTAGCAAAACGTTCATGTGCATCCATTGCCTCTCTCACAGCAGGATTTGCACGTGACATTTCTCTTAGCTTCAAGTCCCAAGCCGCTTTATCTACTTCTCTAAAACCTATAGCTTTACCGTTACTATCTTTTACATCTTCCCATCCATTTTGAAGCATGAGTTCAGTCAAAAACTCACCACTCATCCCCGTATCTAAAGGAATATCCTTGTAAAGATCAGGAGAATCAATCATGCGTTTGATAGCTTCTTCTTTATCTTTTCCTTCTTTGGCTAAATGTGGGTTTAGTTTCAATAGCTCTTCTAACTGTCGTACTTCAGTACTATTTTGATTTTCAAATTTACCTGTTTTCTTATTAAGTTTACCTCTAGCAATGGCTAAACGAGCGTTAAGTGCTTCGCCTTGTCTTTTGTTTAATTCATTTCTTACCATGACTTCACTACCAGCCCTTGCTTCAGTATCTGCTTGTTCAGCAGACAACCCTCGCTTTATGCCATCCGCTTTTAGTTGTTCGCGATATTTATGTTTAGTTGCTTTAAATTCATCTTCAATAAAATTTTTATCACCGTATTGTTCTTGATAGTAGTTTTCTACTGCTTTTGTAGAAAGTGTTGAGGAATATTAACACCGACTTTAGATAAAGTTTTTGTTACAATCCCATCCTTGTTTGCTCTAGCAGAAGAAGCAATACCGAGAAGACTTTGACGTTCTTCTAACGATTTAGCTCTCGAAGAAAGATTTCTATTAAAAGCCGCTTCTTCTTGTTGGTCTCTCTCTGCCTCATCACGACGATAATTTACACCTTTAACAAGTCCTCCTCTTAGCTTTTTATACGTATCACCACGTAAAGCCGCAGGAGTCAGCGCCAAAGCTCTTGTACCAACTAATGAAGCTTTTCTAGTAAGGTCAAAACGACGATCTACGACACCATAACCACTTTTCGCAATGCCTTCGCCTAAGCTAATTGGCGCTGTAGCTAGGCTTTTACCCCAGCTAAGCGCTTTGCTCTTTGTTAATGCAGCGATAGCACCTGCACCAACGATAGCAGCACTAGCAACAGCAGCATCAAGAGCTGCCAGCATTAAAGCGATACCAACAACAAAAGAGGCAATATGCTCTGTATCAGCTATCTGGCTAATAAATCCGAATGATGAAGCTGTAACAGTTCCAGCCGTATCCTCACCAGTGCTTGGCAATACAAGATTTAAATTAGCCGCCAAACTACCTCTTTCTCGAGCATTGGTTGTAGCAGCAGATGAAGAGTGCTGCGTTATGGCTAATGTAAGCCATAAGAAAAAAAGCCATGACGGGACCCCCCTGTGAGCATACCCATTAATTTCCCCAATATTCATCACCGACTCCTTTTAGGGATGATTTAAATTTACCAGGTAGTGCAGTTACAAAGAACGCTAATGGCGCTAGAATAAGGGCAATCCAAATTGCAACTATTCTATAGATAAGATACGCCGTAAGAATAATCACTACACCTAATGTGATCGACATGAAGAAAATCGCTAACATGTATGCGATCATGAGACTTGATATTTCGACGCCACTGTTAGGGCGTAGATTCATCATTTTATCCAAGCCTAATGCATAGATAAAATTACCGGCAGCAGATTGTGCAAAGGCGTTTACAAACGTAAGCATCACCACCTGCGAAAAATCAATCATCAATTGAATGATTGTTTTAGAGAAGTTGATGAGAACAGCTTGCAGTAATAGTCCAGGTAAAATTTTTGAATAGTGATACTCATCTCTTCCTATTACGGTGGCAAATGCCGTTAGCAATAAGACAATGATAAAGAACATGTTCGTGACATCGCGAACAATTACCCAGCCTTGCTCAACAGGTAGCGCCGTAGAAAACCCATTATACTGTGCAAAGGCAATAAGAACACTCAATACCAGTAAAATCAATCTCCCAAGAAATTCGGCGATCATTCCGAGCACGAACGAAACACCACTACAAACAAAGCTAATTATGCCAGCATCACTACAAACACCTGTCGGAGCTGTTTGAGTTTGTGCAGAAACTCCATGAGTCGTGCCAAAGACACCGATAATGGCGATAACAGCTACAATAACGGTTGCAAAAAACTTTTTGCTACGTTGAGTTTGAAGGGACGCGCGTAGACGTTCGAAGGTGAACATAATTTCGTTCTCTATAATACCACATTATATAAGGTCAAAGCCATGGGGATAAACGAAGCGCACTTCAAATATTTTAAAGGTTTGACGCATTGTGTGGATAGCCGTATTCTGATACACTCCGATTGTTCTTAACGGTATTTTACGCATGATGTCAGTGAATTTTTTAAATACGGATCAAGAGAAGCTTGCCCGACGTAAAACCGTCATTTTTGCAGCACTCTTTACGTTTATCGTTGGTGGCATAGCCTTTGCTGGTGCTGCAGCCTCTTATCGTTCCGTACAACACGGCACTAGCGTTTTTGCAGAGTTTATTCGTTTACCTGGTATTCGTGATGCACGTAAATTTGTCTTTGGTGACGAATTACCCGCTATCGCCGGCATCGCATTATCTGGCGAGGATAAAAATCCTGATATCTTAACCGTATTGTTACTCGGTATCGGTGGCGCAGGTCATGATGGAGCGAACCTGACAGATACCATTATCATTGCTTCTATCAATACAAAAGACCACCGAGTAAACATGCTTTCGATTCCTCGTGATACGGCATTTCCAAATGGTCGTGGTGGTTATGAAAAAATAAATGCTGTTCACGCATGGGAAGAACGCGATCATCCAGGAGAAGGTGCAGTAAGAACAGCTAAAATCTTCTCAGATTTTTTTGGTATCAGTATTGATCATGTTGTCCGTGTTGATTTTAACGGTTTTGCAAAACTTGTTGATGCGCTTGGCGGTGTCACTATTGATGTTGAACGCTCCTTTACGGATACTTCCTACCCTGCTGCAGACGATAAGTACCAAACCATCAGCTTTAAGAAAGGCGTACAAACGATGGACGGTGAAACAGCACTTCAATATGCGCGTTCTCGTCATGGCTCAAATGGAGAAGGCTCAGATTTTGCTCGCGCTAAAAGACAGCAACTCGTCATCGTGGCGATTCGTGAAAAACTCCTCTCTTTAAATACACTCGCCGACCCCACCAAGCTTGCTAAGCTCTACCAAGTAGTTTCAAACCACCTACAATCAGACATGAGTCCTTGGGAGGCATTCAACCTCGCTCCTATCGCAACCGACATTAATAAGGACGAGATTCAACAACATGTACTCACAGACGCACCAGACGGTGAGCTTGTACCAGCTAATATCAATGGTAGCTTTTTACTCTTTCCGAAGGGTGGTGACTGGACTCGCATCAAGTCACTCGCGCAAAACCCCTTTAATGACGACATCCACACTCCAGTGGCAGACATCCCTAAGGTTGAGGTAAAAAACGGTACCTTTAAGACCGGTATGGCATTTCAGATCGCCAATCGCCTCGGTTTAGAGGGGTATTCAGCAGAGTCCATTGGCAATGCAAGCTCTCGACAATATGAGAGAACTGTGATATTTGACTTAACGAATGGTAGTAAAGTACAAGAGCTCGTCAAATTAAAGGAGTTTTTAAACGCTGATGTATCACTCACAGCGGCTACGACATCACCCCAAAACCCCCAATTGCGTAGTGTTTTTGCACAAGCCAATACGATCGAGACAATTGCCTCCACCGATACCGATTTTCTCGTTATTTTAGGCGAATCATCCTATTCGCTCATGCAACCTACCCAAGCCACCAACTATGTCAGTACAACGACAAACCCTTGATTATCCCAAGGTTGCTCTCATTGGCAGAACCAATGTCGGTAAATCATCCCTCTGGAATCGCCTCACCGAATCAGGTAAAGCGATTGTGAGCGCAGAGTCACACACAACACGTGATCGCAATTATGGCATCGTCTTATGGCAAGGTGCAGCTTTTGAATTGATTGATACAGGTGGTATGGACACGGAGCATGACTCCATTGGTGAAGGCATCCTTCATCAGGCGAGACTTGCCATCAAAGAAGCTGACCTTATTCTTTTTGTCTTTGATTCGAAAACCGGCATTCTTCCGCAAGATTTAGAACTTGCAGAAGAAATTAAACTTTCTAATAAGCCCGTTAAACTTCTTGCGAATAAAGTTGATACGATCCGTGATACAGGCAGCGCCTATTCACGTGATGTTCTTCGTCTTGGCTTGGGTGATCCTCACATGGTGAGTGCCTCAACGAGTCTTGGTATTGGAGATTTACTTGATAATATCTTTTTGACACTCGACAAAGCCGGTAAGCCTCCAGTGATGAAGCATGACATGCTTCCATTGCGTTTGACGTTTGTTGGTCGTCCAAACGTTGGTAAATCATCACTTATCAATAGTATTCTTGGTGAAGAGCGCGTTATCACGTCCCCCATCGCTCATACAACACGCGAGCCACAAGATACGCTCTTAAAATACCAAGATCGTGACATTGTGCTTGTTGATACGGCAGGTATGCGTAAACGCTCTAGCGTTACAAAAGGCATCGAAGAAGAAAGTCTCGAACGTAACCGCGATGCTGTTAAGCGCTCGGATGTTGCCATGCTTGTCTTTGACGCAACGCAAGATCCAACATCATGGGACCGTCATCTTGCAGGGATGCTTGAAGAATCAAATAAAGGCTTGATTCTCGTAGCCAACAAATGGGATTTGGTAGAAAACAAAGAAACAAATACCGCCAAAGAATATGAAGTGCTCATCAGACAGCTCTTTCCGTTCTTAAGCTGGGCACCAATGATTTTTGTAAGTGCAAAAGAAAACTTACGTAGTGCCAAACTCATTGATCTTGCCTTAGAGGTTCAAGATGAGCGCATGCGTCATATCGATTATAACGCGGCAAACAAACTCTTAAAGAAAACGATTCAACGTATGCGTCCTTTGGCGAGCTATGGTCCAAAGTCTCCACGCGTCTTTGATGTCGCACAGACAAAACACGCACCACCAACGTTCATGGTTACAGTGCACGGTGAAAAAGACAACTTGCATCCAAACTGGCTTAAATTCTTTGAAAAACGTATTCGTGAAAAGTTTGGCTTTATCGGTACGCCAATTGTCGTAAAAGTCCAACATCTCCCTGTCTCTAAATCAGAAAAACCAGGTAATATGTTTGGTCCTGGTATGGAAGCAGTGGCTGGTGTCGTTCGTCACAAACCAAAACTCGTGAATCAAACCATGCGTCGCCACAAAAAGGCCGCACGCACTTCTAAAAAACTACGCAGTGATAAGCTGCGTAAACTTATCGTTGGCCTTTCAAAATATTAACGGCAAAGAATATGATGCAAAACCCGCCATAATATTGCGCCGGGAATTGCTTCAAGCCTTTGCTAAAAAATATCTTCCAACTTATTTTGTTGACGACAATGATTTAAAGGTGTAATAAATAAGGAACAAAAACGCCAATGAATTATAAACAATACCAATGCTGAAAGTAACGGCACGTTCAAACGTATTGGCCCATTAAGAAAAGCGTGTTTTAATTTTGTAAATACTCCAGTTTCTTTACTCATAAGAAAATGATATCATGCATAGAAATAACTATGAAACTTATCGTTGGCTTGGGTAATCCTGGCAAAGAATATGACAAAACCCGCCATAATATTGGTTGGGAATTGCTTCAAGCCTTTGCCGAACATCATAACGCTGACGATTTTTAAAAAAATCGCGCTCTTAAAGCTCAATTAACGGGTTTTCGTATTGGCTCAGAGCGTGTTTTTTGTGCTTTTCCGACCACGTTTATGAACTTGTCAGGGCAAGCCGTACAAGCCATCATGTCATTTTATAAGATTTCTCCTGACCAAGTACTTATTTTGCAAGACGAGTTAGATCTTGCTATTGGAAAAGCAAAATTTACCGCACAAGGGAGCGCGGCTGGTCATAACGGTATTTCGTCAATTCAACAGTCACTTGGCACAAAAGAAATTGCTCGTTTTCGTATTGGCGTAAGTCGTCCACCAGCGCATATGAAGACGGAAGATTATGTATTACAGCGTTTTACAAAAGAAGAGGAAGAAATTCTAAACAAACAAGCTGATACATTTTTAGAAGCGCTAGATTCTTGGGTAAAAGACGGCTTGACACAAGCATCGACTTCGTGGAACGGAGTATTAGGTGCAAAATGATTTTTCTACCTACATTCGCGCTGTAGCGCATATTCCTGGCTTAACGGGTCATCGGTTAAGACAATTGCGTGAACAACTTCACGGTATTCGTGATATCGAGCATGTGAGCCAAAGTGAACTTATTGCTGATTTTGGCTGGCCTTTAGCATTGGCAAAACGTTATTGTGAATGGCGTCGTGATGGGATTTTTCTCGAACATCTCCAAAAAAACAACCCGTCTTGGCATACAACAAATTTTACGGGGTGATCCAACATATCCACAAGAATTATTAACTATTGAGAATCCTCCTGAGTGCTTATTTGTGCGTGGCACTATCCCCGCTTTTCCAACGATTGCATTTGTCGGGTCAAGAAGAAATACCACTTATGGAAAACGCGTCATCGAACATTTACTAGACCCAATAGCACATTACGGACTAACACTCTGCTCTGGATTAGCGCTTGGGATTGATGGCTTAGCGCATCAACGAGCTCTTGATATTCAAATGCCAACTATCGCGATCCTAGGCACCGGCGTTGATGATGAAAGTATCTATCCAAAAGAGCATTATCGACTCGCGCAGAACATTTTAGAACAAGGAGGTGCGATCATCAGCGAATACCCTCCTGGGACACCGTCACGCAAAGAACATTTTCCACAACGCAATAGACTTATCGCAGGTATTAGCCTTGCAACCGTTGTCATTGAGGCAGGAGCTGACAGTGGCTCGTTAATTACCGCTCGGTTAGCCATAGAACAGGGGCGAGAGGTTTTGGCTGTTCCTGGGGCAATCTGGAGCGAATCGTCTCATGGGTGTCATCAAATTATTAAAATGGGCGCGCGCCTTTGCGAATCATCCCAAGATATTTTAGACGCTTTATCGCTTGATAGGCCTGCTCTCGCTCAGCAAATGAGAGAGCAATTACCCTTAACACCAGAAGAACAAAGTCTCTATATTCTATTAGACTCACCAATGGACATAGACGCCCTCTGTTTAGCAACCGGTAGACTTTCTCCACAGGTATTAGCAGGGCTTAGTTTGCTTGAATTAAAAGGCTATATTCGCCAAGAGCATGGTCTATGGCATCGGACGCTTGGTTGCTCAAAACGCTAGACTACGTTATAAACATCGACATTATGAAGCTCGTTATTGTTGAGTCTCCGACAAAAGCCAAGACCATCCGTAAATTTCTCGGCAGTGAATATAAGGTAGTTGCCTCCATGGGGCATGTTCGCGATCTCCCTTCTTCATCTGACGAAGTCCCTGCAAAATGGAAGAAAACTGAAGCAGGTCAATTAGGTGTAGACGTCGCTCACAACTTTGAGCCAATTTACGTCATCTCAAAAGACAAAACAAAAGTCGTAAAAGAATTAAAGACATTATTAAAAGACGCTGATGCGCTTTATTTGGCATCTGATGAAGACCGCGAAGGAGAAAGCATTAGCTGGCATCTTTTACAGATCCTCAAACCAACCGTGCCGGTATACCGCATGGTGTTTCATGAAATTACGGCAGGCGCTATCAAAAAAGCTCTCGAGAATCCTCGTGAGCTCGACGAAAGACTTGTCCGCGCTCAAGAAACACGTCGCATTTTAGATCGTCTTGTTGGTTATAGTGTATCCCCTGTCTTATGGAAGAAAATCGCCTATGGTCTTTCTGCTGGACGCGTACAATCGGCAGCTCTTAAAGCGATTGTTGATCGTGAGCGTGAGCGCATGAAATTTAAGTCCGCCCAATATTGGGATGTGACGGCGACGTTAAATAAGCACGAAGTTTTTGATGCTCGTCTTATTGAATATAACGGCAAGACCATCGCGCAATCAAAAGATTTTGATGCGGATTCTGGTCTCTTAAAAAATGACAAAGCGCATTTACTTACCGAAGCAGAAGCAAACACTTTAAAAGATACTGCGCCAAAAGCTAAGTGGACTATTACCGACGTCCAAACAAAAGACGTAAAACGTAAAGCGCCAGCGCCGTTTACGACTTCTACATTGCAACAAGAAGCAAACCGTAAGCTAAAACTTTCTTCACGGGATGCGATGAGAGCTGCTCAGAAGCTCTATGAAAACGGTTTCATCACTTACATGCGTACTGATAGCACAAATCTCTCTACGGATGCGCAGACCGCAATCAAGGGCCTCGTAGCAAGTCGCTATGGCGCAGAGTACGTTAACGAGCACGTTCGCCAAGAAAAAGCTCAAGCAGGTGCTCAAGAAGCTCACGAAGCGATTCGTCCTTCTTTATCATTTACCGTTCCGGGTGAAACTGGTCTAAAAGGCGCTGAGCATGATGTGTATGAACTCATTTGGATGCGAACCATCGCCTCTCAAATGCGTGACGCCGAACAACAACAAATGGCCGTTAAGCTAGAAGCTGATAAAAACATCTATCAAGCAAATGGTACGCGCATTGTCTTTCCTGGATTTTTGCGTGCTTATGTAGAAGGCGCGGATGACATTGAGCAAGCTCTCGTTGAACGTGAACATCCTTTGCCGGATCTTCATGTTGGTGATCAGCCTGCATGTGAATCAGCAAAGGCAGAATCACACGAAACAAAACCACCAGCGCGCTTTACGGAAGCGTCACTTGTTCAGTTTATGGAAAAAGAAGGTATTGGTCGTCCAAGTACCTATGCTTCTGTTATTAGCACACTCACTGATCGTGGTTACGTTCACAAAGCAGCAAATGCGCTTGTACCAACGTTTACCGCTTTTGCTGTGACACAGGTGCTCGAACGTCATCTTTCAGATCTTGTCGATGTGCACTTTACTTCGCAAATGGAAGGTAAGCTTGATCAAATCGCAGAAGGTAAGCTTGATTATCTTCCTTATCTTGAAAATTTCTTTTTAGGCGAGCATGGTTTAAAGACACGTTTAGCTACTGAACTCGAACACATTGATCCTGAGACAGCCAAAACCGTAGATATCCCGCATGCCGAAGGCTATACAGTTCGCGTAGGTAAGTTTGGACCATATGTTGAAAAAACGCTTCCAAATACAGGTGCGCTCGTAAAAGCATCCCTACCACCTAATATGGGTCCAGGGGATGCAACAACTGAATCGTTGGACGAGCTCATCAAAGAATCACAAAAAGGACCGACAACGCTTGGCCAAGATCCTGATTCAGGATTACAAATCTATCTTCGCACCGGTTCCTACGGTCCATACCTTCAACTCGGCGAAGATGCACCCGAAGTAGACAAGAAAGACAAGAAAACAAAAGTCATCAAACCTAAGCGCGTAAGTATCCCAAAGGGTGTTGCTCTTGAAACGCTCGATCGTGAACAAGCGCTTTCCATCCTCTCTTTACCACGGCTTCTCGGAGAACATCCTGAAACGAAAAAAGAAATCCGCGCAGGTCTTGGACGTTTTGGCGCTTATGTTGTCCATGATGGAGATTTCCGTAGTATCAAAGAACCTGATGATGTACTTACGATTGGACTTGATAGAGCCCTCGAGATGTTGGCACAACCAAAATTTGGTCGGGGTAAACGCGCAGCGGCAGGTACCGAAATCGGCAAAGACCCAGCAGACGGCAAAGTCATTACTTTGCATGATGGCAAATATGGTCGCTACGTAAAAAAAGGAACCATTAATGCAACCATTCCAAAAGAGCTTGGTGAAGGTGCTATTACTCTCGAGCAAGCACTAGAGCTTATTGCAAATAAAGCGCCTGCAAAGAAAACACGTTCAAAAAAATAACCCCTAGCGGGGTTATTGTGTTGATTGATATTGTTCTTCAGCGTGTGTCTTTTCTTGTTCTAAATGAGACACCTCTTTATTTAATTGCTCAAATTGCTGCTGTAAGTGCTTTAAGTTCTCCGCTTGTTCTGCTGTAGGTAAAATATTGTGCTTACGATTGTCCTCTATCTGGTTTTGAAGCTCATTAATTTCTAGAGCTACATTTGCTCGTTGTAACTTTGTCTCATAAAACGTTGATTCGAGTTTAAGTGCTGCGACAAATGCCTTCCACTGTTGATCTGAAGGATCTTGCGCTAAAACGGCTTCATAATACGGAACAGCTGTACGAATAGAGTGACCTTCGTAATTTGATTGACTTGCTGTTAGGATTTTTTCTGTTTCTACTCTTTCATCGAGATATACTTGCGCAGCAATGGCAACAAACTGTACCTCTACGGATGGAGGTTTAATTATTTCTGTTTTTTCAGGAGCGGCCGGTTCTGCAGCTGATGGTACATCACTAGTTGGCGCTGGTCTTGGTTCAAATCCAGGCATGACTTCTGCAACGGGAGTAATCGGTTCTTCCATCACTGTTTCGGCTAATGGAGCTTGCGCCTCTTCTACCTGTGACTGAAGAATCTCATTTATGCTGTTTACATAGGCTCTATGAGCTTCTTGCGCTAAACCGTTTGCTTGAGTAGCAATAGCGCCAATAACCCCCTGTTCTGGCAAATTTGCTTCATTTGGGTCAGCGGTAGCAATGGCTTGGATTGTTTGCGTGGTCGCTTGTGTAAGTTGTGTTCCGGCTTGGACTAACGCTGGCGCATTACCATTAGAAATGGCTGCTTCAACACTTTTTTCAATGCCCGAAGAGCTAGATTCGGTATTTGTACCGGTTTCTACAGCTGCTGTAGGAATATTTATTGCTGCTCCTGGAAGGTTCGACATATGGGTGACAGTTTACCCCCTCTTCACAAACTCGCAAAGGTTGATTATAACAGAGGTCTACCCTATGCCAAACACAACCCCCTCAAATACCGCAAAAACCCAACAAACCATTGAGGGGTTATGTGATTTGGTCTGCCAATACGATAAAAAAGCCGACCGCTCTATTATCGAGCATGCCTATACGTTTGCAAAAGAAGCTCACGAAGGACAAAAGCGTGCCTCAGGTGAGCCCTATATCATCCACCCTCTTGCAACCGCTTTTTACTTAGCAGAGATGCATATGCCAGCGCCTATCGTAATGGCTGGCATCTTGCATGACGTTCCAGAAGATACAGAAAAGACGATCGAAGACGTCACAAATGAATTTGGCGAAGACGTTGGCAATATGGTTGGCGGAATCACCAAATTAGGAAAAATTAAATACCGTGGAATTGAGCGCTATATCGAAAACTTACGCAAAATGTTTTTGACTATGGCTGCTGATGTGCGTGTAGTTTTTATTAAGTTTGCCGATCGTCTTCATAATCTTGAAACCCTCGATCACATTCCACCAAAAAAACAATATCGTATTGCTCTTGAGTCACTAGAAATCTTTGCACCTATCGCCAACCGTCTAGGTATGGGTGATATGAAGGGACGTCTAGAAGACGCATCATTTCGCTATGTTTTACCAAAAGAATACGAGTGGGTAAAAAATCTTTCTAAAACAGGACGTGAAGAAAAGAAAGAATATCTAGATCATGTTATAGAAGAAACACGTTCACTCTTAGAAGAATCAGGCGTTGACGTAAATGTCCAAGGTCGCGCAAAACATCTTTACTCGCTATACCGCAAACTCTTACAAAACGATCGAAACATTGCCCGTATTTATGATCTTATCGCTGTACGAGTCATCGTAGATTCGCTCGCTGATTGTTATGCGGCGCTTGGTATCATCCACTCAAAATGGACACCGCTCAAAGGTCGTATCAAAGACTATATCGCTCAACCAAAACCAAACGGTTATCGATCACTTCATACAACCGTATTTTGTGAAGACGGTGAAATTGTAGAGTTTCAAATACGCACCAAAGAGATGCATGCCATGAATGAATACGGTATTGCAGCTCACTGGTCTTACGATGAAAATGGTAAAGTAAGTCTTTGTAAAGATTCAAAAGCTCCAGAATGGGTTACCGAACTTGTAGATATCCAACAAACGCTTGATCAAAAAGCTTTTCTCGAAGGTCTTGAAGAATTAAAAATCGATATCTTTAAAGATAGAATTTTCGTCTTTACCCCACAAGGTGACGTTATTGATTTGCCAGAAGAAAGCACTAGCGTAGACTTTGCCTATGCTATTCACACGGATATTGGTAATACGTGTTCTGGGGCAAAGGTAAATGATCATGTAGCACCGCTCGAACAAAAACTAAAAAATGGTGACATGGTAGACATCATCGTCGATAAATCACGCAAAGGCCCAAATCCCGACTGGATTAAATTTGTTAAAACACGCTACGCAAAATCAAAGATTCGACAGTATTCTAAGAGCCGCATTGGTAATTGGATAAAAGGTATTTTACCGAATAGCTAAAAAAACACTCACCAGATGGTGAGTGTTTTTTATCGTTTTAGCTTATCTAGGAGTGCTTCAAATTCTTCGTCATTGGTAAACGTAAACTTCAGTTCACCTTTGCCCGTTGCCTGTCTCTTGATTGATACTTTTACACCATATGCCTTGCGAAGCGTGTCTTCGGCAGCAGAGGCATTTGCATCAAAGGCGCGGGGATGACGTGTTTTTTGTACCTCTTCTTCTGCTTCGCGTACTGTAACATGCCCGTGAACGATCGTCTGGAAAAGCTTCATTCTCTCAGCATCGGTCGGGAGCGATAGCAGTGTACGAGCATTTGATTGACTAATTTTTTTATCAACGATCGCTTGTTGAATCTCAGCAGGTAATTGAAGCAAGCGCACCGTATTTGCAATTTGTGGACGGCTTTTACCCATCTTTTTACCAACCTCTTCTTGCGTCATCCCAAAATCATCAATCAGCCTCTGATAGGCATGAGCCTCTTCAACGGCATTAAGATCAGAGCGTTGAACGTTTTCGATAATAGCAAGCTCAAGCTTTTGAATCTCCGTTGCTTCTCGTGAAATAGCAGGGATCGTCTGCAACCCAGCAATGGTAGAAGCTCTTAAACGTCTTTCACCGGCAATGAGCTGATATTTACCATCCCCTAGCTCCGTTACAACCACAGGCTGCATGACGCCATGCTCCTTAATACTAGAAATAAGCTCCTCTAACTCTCCATGGTCAAAATGTCTTCGCGGTTGATGCGGATTGCGCTCAATCGAAGCAATAGGAAGCTCTAGTACATAGGTACGAATATCATCCGGGAGATTTGCCGAGGCTGGTGACACGGACTGTGCCGAAGGGGCTACAGGCGCATCTGTACCTGGTTGATGCGATGATTTTTGCGGGATAATTGCCCCGAGGCCTCTACCGAGGCCGGATTGTTTTTGTAAGATCATACTGGGCGTAATGCGAGTGAAGTATTTTCTCTTTCGATAATTTCTTGAGCGAGGCGTTCATAAGCTTTTGCTCCTTTAGAGCTCGCATCAAAATGCACAATGGTACGTCCAAAAGACGGCGCTTCTGCTAGCCGAACATTGCGAGGGATTACCGAACGAAAGATATTGTTTGGAAAATATTTATACAATTCGTGCAAAACATCATCTGAAAGCTTTGTACGAGGATCATACATCGTAATAACAGCGCCTAAGATTTCTAATTCAGGGCGTATATGCTGCTTAACAAGCTGAACCGTCTCTAGTAGCTGTCCAAGACCTTCAAGGGCATAATACTCGGCTTGAACCGGAATTAGGACCTCGTCTCCTGCGACAATGCCATTAAGCGTTAGCAAGCCAAGCGTTGGAGGGCAGTCAATCAAGATGAAATCATAATCATTACGAATCTCAAGCAATGAGTTACGTAATACAAACTCACGTTGTTCCATTTGAACAAGCTCCACATTAAGACCTGCTAGTGCCGTTGTTGCAGGTGCCATATGCAGACCTACATGTGCCGTTGGTTGGACAATCTCCTTCATCTTTACCTCACCTAAAACCGCTTCATAGACACCACGTTCAATATTGCGATGATCAATACCGATACCACTTGTTGCATTTGCTTGTGGGTCTAAATCAACAATTAAAACAAACTTGCCCATCTCTGCTAAATAGGCACCGACACTAATAGCCGTAGTCGTTTTACCGACCCCTCCTTTTTGATTTACGATAGAAATAATACGCGCCATAGTGCTCGGTTGAATCGTGATTATGTTAACTGACGGGTAAGTATGTCGCAAGCGAACAATCTTATATTATGCATTGTTCATCACTTTATTTGAACGTTTTAAACGATCCTCAAGATGTCTCAAATGCTTTTCTTTTTCAAGTCTAAACTTAGACTGACTAAGTCCAAATTTATCAAGCAAAATAGAGGCATAATTACCACCTAAGAAGTGCGGCAATATAACGTAACTCGCTCCTTTACCATATAGGAGCTTTGCCTCGGTAGCTGAATGCGCCATGACAATTGCAATAGCTTTTTGATTTACTTTTCGCAATTTTGATAATAAAAACATTGAAGAATCAACATCAGGTAACGTGGTTACAATGAGTTTAGCGCTCTGAAGATTAAGATCATCGATAAATTCGTTATCTTCTGCATCACCATACCTTGCATTAATCCCCTTCTTTTGTAGGGTCTCAATAGTGTTTGGGTCATAATCAATGACGAGATATTCATCAAATTCAACAATATGCGGCAAGAAATCTTCACCAAGTCTATGACAGCCAAATAAAATCGCTTCATGATGTTCTTCTTCTGATTTTGGTTCTTGGGTAGAGCTTTTTTTGGTTCCACGATCAAGAACGGGCTTTAAGAAGTTAAATATTTTCTCATCAAATGACATCAAATAAGCAGAAATCGAAATAGTAACTAACGCACATACGGTTACTAATGCGACGGCATCTTCGCCAACATGACCCATGGTTTGAGCAAGCAATATAACCACTAAAGAAAACTCACTGACCTGTGCCATGGTAAGACCTGTTTGAAAAGATGGTTTAGCAGCATACCCAAGTCTACGCAAGAAGACAAATAAGATAATTGGATTTCCGAAGAGCACGAAGGCAGACAATGTTATCGCTGGGATGATGAGATGTGAGATTCCTGTAAACGATAGACCTGCGCCAAGCGTGACAAAAAAGAGTACGAGAAAAAAATCTCGAAGGATCTTCATTTTTGCACTAATTTCGTAATGATATGGCGATGTTGCTAGTGATACGCCGGCAACAAGCGCACCAACTTCTACCGAAAAACCCATCAACTTAAAGATCACTGCTACACCCACGCCCCATGCAACTGAGAACAACAATAAAAACTCTTGTGAATTAGCAAAGAGCTTTGTCATTGATGGCAGGATGACGCGAGAGAAAAAGATCAAACCCACCGCAAGTAACAATCCCTTACCGATAACAAGAAGTAATGCAGGACCAATATTTCCTGCTACGCCTCCGCCAATCGCTGCCATTACAACAAGCATAAAAGTAGCAGCGATGTCCTGAACAAGCATTGTTCCAGTGGCTAATCTCCCATAGAGTGAACTAATGTCTTTTTTGTCTTGAAGGATTTTTAAAACGATAATTGTACTACTAAAGGTAAGTGCGAGTGCTATATAAATCGCAGAAACCGGGTCCCAGCCGAAAGATAGCACCAATAAAAACCCAACGCTGGCTGTAAAAAATATCTGTCCAAGACCCGCCACAACAGATGAGGCGCCAACTTCGCGCACTACTTTTGGACTCAGTGAAAGTCCAACGATAAATAAAAGCGCCGTGATACCAAGCTTTGCAAAAAGCTCAAAGGGCCCTTCTGGATGCAAAAAACCCAAGACCATTGGACCGGCAACAATACCCGTTAGGATATGCCCTAAAATAAGAGGCTGTCTGATAGCCTGCATGAGCAGCGAAAAACCCGTTGCAATAAAAAGCACGAGCGCAATTTGAAGGAACATGTCCATAGTTCGTAGGCAGTATACCATGCTTGACCAAGCATGCGTAATTACGTTATCCTCACGTCGCATCGTTTGCCGCGATGGCGGAATTGGTAGACGCACAGGACTCAAAATCCTGCGATCGCAAGGTCATGAGAGTTCGATTCTCTCTCGCGGCACCACGTAAAATCCTCAGCTACTAGCTGAGGATTTTTGCTTTTCGTGTAGATGTCGCATTATGTGAACATAGTAAAAGCGCAGCTTTTAGCTGCGCTTTTACGTGGTTGCGGGGGCCGGATTTGAACCGGCGACCTCCGGGTTATGGGCCCGGCGAGCTGCCGCTGCTCTACCCCGCTACGATTGGTTGTGGCGACACTATACGAAAAAACAGCCCTATTGTCAAACCGTTTAAATAATGACCGAAAGAATCCCCATCAAAAAAATAAGCTGTAATGCAAACCCAACCGAAAAGGGAATATCTTTATGACCAGAAAAATGATTGTGAAAAAGAAAGTGAATACGATGAAACCACTTTAGCCAACGCGGTTTAAAAACCTCATAGAATCCAACGATAAAATCAGGCAAAACACCACCAATAATCCCATACGTCACAGCCTGTCTTGAAATGATCAGATCCGAGCTAAAAAAGTATGCGATAAACAAAAGCAAAACAAAAGAATCGACAACGACATAAGCAACCGAACGATATGCTTTTGTTTTTGCAATGTAATTCTTATAAAGATTTGTGTCGCCGTGCGGAATTAAATCTGTTAAAAAATGTGAAGCCATGCCGAGCGTAAACGCCAATGCTGGATTATTTGGAAGACTCTGCCCAATAAGCGCACCTATGGCGGCGTGTGTGGTAATAAACATACCGTAGGCGACCATACTACCATCACAAAATGTTAAACGCAAAAACAGTCCTTTTGGACTGTTTTTTGACATGGTAGCGGAGGCGAGACTCGAACTCGCGACCTCGGGCTTATGAGTCCCACGCTCTAACCAGCTGAGCTACCCCGCCATGTGGGCCAGATACTAACGATTTTTCAGACTTCTGGCAAGTCCTTCTTTAATACAGTTTCACCGTCTGCTTCGGCCATTCATATGCCCCAAATGTCCAGTATGTCATGGCTTTCACATCCTGAAATCGTGAGAAGTGCGTTTCTGAACCCAAGACAACGGAGATAATGGTTTTTTCACCTTCTTTTGTTGCTTGCGCAAAACAGTATCCCGCCTCAGGTAAGGTGCCCGTTTTTGCAGCGATGATTTTGTAATCGCCTTTATTTAAGTCCGAAGTCAATAAAAGATTCGTTGCTGCCAATTTATAGGGCTTTGGCCCTATAGTGTTTTTTAACTCAACTGACTGCATTGACATAGCCTCTCTTACTTCGGGATAAGACATCGCTTTTTTGAGGGCTAAGGCAATATCAAGTGCTGTAGCTTTATTGCGCGGATCTAATCCAGCCGCGTCATAAAACTCACCGCGACGCATACCAATCTCACGGGCTTTTACACGCATTTGCGCAATAAAGGCATCATATCCTCCGGGAGAGGTCCTCGCTAAAGCATTCGCTGCTTCGTTAGAAGAACCTACGAGCATCGCTTTAATCAGCTCTCTACGTGTAAACGTCTCGCCTTCAAAAAATATCGAACGAGCGTAACCAGCATCAGATTTTTTTAGCGTGATCGTTTCATCCAAGTCAACCTTCATATCCAATAGCGTTACGATAGATACAAGTTTTGATAAACTCGCAATAGGATAAGCAACATCAGAATCTTTTGAAAAAAGAACTTCGCCGCTTGCGAGATCAACGACAACAGCACTCTTTGCTGTTACATCAACACCAATAGACTCTAAACGACGCTTTACCGGAGTATTCGCCGTTACAGAAACATATTTTGCTATAGGCAAACGTGCAGTGACCGTTTCAGGTGCCTGTGTTTGCACAGTAGAAAACGCCAGGGATCCTACGAGAAAAAGAAGAGTTTCGGCCGTCATGTTTAGGGTGTAGATGGTTCAGAAGATTGAAGTGGAACTTGTGTCGCGAGTGGTTCAAGTTCTTTTAGTACGGTCTCAACAGACGTATGATTGCGTAATTGTTCGTAATCAGGCAATTCTGCTGCGCTCGTAAAACCGATATGCTTAAAGAAATCAGCAGTTACCGTATACACAGGCTGACCAAGACGCATTTCGTCCGTTTGATCAATAAGACCTCTCATCGAGAGGATACGCAATATCGTCGAAGACTGAATACCGCGGATCTGCTCAAGCTCTGGTCTTGTCATAGGGCCGCGATAGGCAATGATGGCGAGCGCCTCCATTGAGGCTTTTGATAACTCCCCTTGGGATTCGATGTCTAACAATGATCGCACTGTTTCTGCAGCCTCAGGATGTGTAACAAGCTCAGCCTGTTTATCATCAACAAGCAATACCAATCCCCTTTCTTGTTCTTCGAGATCTTTTTTTAAAATATCCAGCCCTTGAACAATGGCGTCTTCATCCAAAGATAAAACCTGTGCCAGTTTTTTTATACTGATACTTTGTCCAGCGGCATAGAGCGCTGCTTCGAGGAGGGCGTGTACGGTCATAAAATTATACGGTTGGTGCCTTAAGCGTTATCTCAGAAAAGAGCTCACTTTGTTCATACGTAACTTCTTTTTGTTTGATGAGCTCTAATAGCGCAAGAAACGAGACAACCATTTCATAACGGTCATGCGAATCAGCTAAAAAGCGCTGAAAACTCATTCGCATCATCGAATGTATACGTGTTTTTAATGTAGCGATTTTTTCTTCTATCGTCACGACACGTTCGATTGCTGCTTTTGGAAGCTTCACAACAGGCTCAAGACGTTTAAGAGCTTTTAGATAGTACTCCCGTAGAAGATCACCATCAACCTGTTGAGGAGGAAGAAATGCCGGCGCTGGTTTCTTTGCACGAAACTGTCTACCAAAAAGCGTCTTAGATTCGTTCCAGCGTTGCGACAATACAAGTGACGCTTCGGAGAACGCTTTATAGAGTTTTAATTGCGACGCCAAATCAGGGCCTTCTTCTAGCTCCGGGTCATGAAGATCTGGCAACATCATCTTTGATTTGAGATAGAGTAACTTTGCTGCAATCACCAAAAAATCCGCCAACTCTTCGGGAGGGATAACTCCTTGGTTTTGGCGGATATACGTAACAAAGGGTTCCGTTACCTTAACGAGAGAAATCTCGGTAATCGTAAGCTTCTCGCTTTCGACGAGTTGCAAAAGGAGATCTAGTGGACCTTCGAATTGATCAAGGGTAACAGCGTAACTCATGGACTATTTTTTTGAAGGACGAACTTGCACATGGGCTTCGATGAGGCGCTTTTCTTCAATAGTGCTTGGAGCTCCCATGAGAAGATCACGTGCATCGCCTGTTTTTGGAAAGGCGATTACCTCGCGAATATTTGGTTCGTTGGCCAAAATCATTACAAGACGATCAAGTCCTGCCGCTATGCCGCCGTGTGGAGGAGCGCCATATTCAAACGCTTCGAGCATATGACCAAAACGTGATTCAATGGTTTCAGCATCAAGGCCAAGCAAGGTAAAGATCTTATTTTGTAACTCACGTTGGTAGATACGAATAGAACCCCCAAAGACTTCATAGCCATTGAGTACAAGATCATACGCATTTGCTCTTGCTTTTGTTGGCTCAGTATCAAGCAAAGCCATATCTTCTGGATGTGGAGACGTAAATGGGTGATGCACAGCTTGTACACCCCCTTCACCATCATCTTCGAACATCGGAAAATCTACTACCCAACAAAAGGCTAATTCATTTGGATCTTCTTTGTTCACGCGCATGTCCGGCTTATCATTGCCATATTTTGCCATGGCGTCAGCATAAGAAATGCGTGGAAATGGTTTGGTAATGATATTCTTTTCTGGAGAAACAGCGGTGATTAATTCGATCATCATCTTTTCTACCAAGTTCAAGACATCTTCACGGTCAACGAATGAAAGCTCCATATCGAGCTGTGTAAATTCTGGTTGACGATCACCGCGTTGATCCTCGTCACGGAAACAGCGTGCTACTTGAAAATACTTTTCGACACCTGACACCATAAGTAATTGCTTAAACTGCTGTGGTGATTGTGGAAGAACGTAAAAATCTCCTTCATGCAAACGTGAAGGTACTAGATACTCACGAGATCCTTCGGGCGTGCCTTTTGTAAGACATGGTGTTTCAACTTCAATAAAGCCTTCGCCATGCAAATAGCTGCGGAAAAAACGAATGATTTGATCACGTAAGACAAGATTCTTCAACATGCGCTGACTACGCAAATCTAGATAGCGGTATTTCAAACGAACTTCTTCGTTAATACCTGCGGTATTATCAAGTGCAAATGGTGGTGTCTTAGCTTCGTTTAAAATCGTGATAGATTTTGCCAATACCTCAACCGTACCTGTTGGCATATTTGGATTTACCTGATTTGCGCCACGAGCATTAACAATCCCTTTTACCGAGAGACAAAATTCAGAACGTAAATCTTTTAAAATTGCTTGTGAGGCTTCGTCTAATTCTGCTGGTACTAAAACTACCTGAGCGATCGCAGAACGATCACGCAAATCAATAAACGAAATCTTTCCCATGTCTCGGCGTGTATCTACCCAGCCATAGAGCTCAACTTCTTGTCCCACCATGTCGGCAATCGACAAAATCATCGTCCTGTTCATAGGGATGTACCTTAGCGAATGATAGAAATGAAATCAATAAATACCTTACTGGGCAGCAATATCAAAATATAACTGCGACTGCTCTTTGCCCGGGCCAACGGCACGAATTTCGAGCTCTCCTACATAACCATTAGGAATAAGCACCTTTGTCGAGTAGTTTGTGCCCTCTGCCTTCATCACGCCGGCTTTTTCTGGGATGCCAGCTGTCTCTACACCTTTTGGCACTAAGTACAGTAATACTTCATCAGGGTTGCCTGTGATTGTTGCCTTTACTTCGAGTTCTTCTCCACCATTAGGACGATAAAAACCATCTGCGCCTGGATTTTGACCAACTAATTCTGAGGTATCGATAATAGCGGCATTATCAGAGCTTCTAAGCGGTGTTTTTGCGCGACCGCTTCCAATTAAACCTTGAATCTCTTGTTGATACGCACTGTTCGTTAAATTGATCGCCCCGGACTGAATAAGAGCGATATCATAAAGTCTCCAAACAATAGATGCCTTACAATCTTCTCTGGCAGCAACCTGACATTCTCTATAACGTTGAATCTCTTTTGTTGCCACTCGTGTTGCCATTGGAGGGATAACAAGAAATGCAATAAAAATGATAACACCGATACCAATAAAGACTTCCATCCAGTCACGTGACATTTTTTGAGTGGCCATATACAAGAAGAATAACATAAAACGACCATCATCCAAAGCAGGTGCCGTGGATAATGGCCGTCTCAGTATCAGTGCAAGCGTCCTTCTTTACGATTGCGATGGCTCTTAAGTCGGATGTCGAATTGACGAGGTGACTTATAAGCGCGCTTACGATTGCGCTCGCTCTCAGGATAGAAGGCAATGATCATATAGTTTTCTCGATCCAAGACGGCGCAAAAACGCTCTCGTGTCGAGATATTCAATATTCTCACTTCTGTTTTTTGCTCTCTGTGAGCATTTTTACCATGCCCCAACTCACTGTAGGCAATCAGGGCTTTGAGGGATTCTTGAAGCAAGAGTCGCATCTCATGACGAACAGCGCGCTTGTCTGTTGTCTCGAGCTGAGAAAATCGTTTGACGCCATATGGATCATAGAGCGTCTGCTTGCAGAGATCAGGACTTTCAGCCATCCATTCACAGAAATGCCCAACCTTGCGGCTATAGGCAAAAAAATGACGAATGAAATCACCCAAAGCCCGATCGGTAATCGTGAACCTATACAGGCTCTCGTCAACACGATCAACGCTCTTGATCACTTCATTGAACTCTTGGACGGCAAGGTCAGGCATCGCCGCTCGACTCGTCCAATGACGGCGTTCGCGTTCATGTGCACGATCTATACGTGACTGCTCCCACATTCTCCAGTCTTGCTCACTCGTCAAGTCGATGTGCTCTGTCACCTCATTCGGCGCTGCATCATTGGCAGGCTCCTCATGTGTAGCGATCATCCGATGTTTTCTTAAGCAAAGCAGAAAGACGCAGAGCGCTAACGCTTCTCGATGACTTGAATCTCGACCAAGATCTACAGCATCATGAGCCATGCTTGGCCTAAGAAAAGCTGTATATGCTGGCAAGCCAATCGACCGAGGAGCGCGTTGTGCTACTGACGGATTTCGCATGGACACCTCTTTTTGGTTGCGTAACAATATTCAAAAGTCCAAGACAAATCTATTGAACCAGCTACCAAACAAAGCGTCAACTTAAAACCGTCAAAAACTCATGACCACGAAACGTGCCTTGCATTGGAGCCTGATGTAAACAGTCGTGAATCACCACGCAGACTTCATTTAATACCCTTGTTGGCACACGAACAGAGAGAGCTTGTTGATAGGATGCATTCGCACTCCAAGCAAGCATACGGCGAGTATCACCACTAATTTGGTAGGCGGTTGAATACTCTGCTCTTTTTGCTCTAATGCAGCTCGTGCACGCCAGTGAACCTTGTCTCGGCATCATCCAAGCCTCATCGCGTAATGTCGCTCGACAAAGCACGCATTCATCCATTGGTGGCGCGATACCTAATAAATCCAAAAGACGAAGAATTGCCGCCATGAGGGCATATTGTCCGCGTTGATAAGAAGGTTCTTGTTCAATCCCCTCCCAAGTACGCACCACTTCAGAAATGAAAGAATAGATCGCCGAATCAGAAATACCCGGCTGCGTTAATCGATCAACAGCTTCTGCAAATGCCTTAAGCACAACCAGCGAACCAAGTCTTCTTCGACTTTGTAATACAGGTCCAAGAGCACGAGCAACAGCAATATGATCATATGCTTTACCCTTTGCAAGCATTACCTCAGCAAATGAAAGCGGCTCTAGGTGTCCGATTTGCTTCGCGCCAATTTTACGCACACCGCGTGCAATCGCATGAATTTTGCCCGTTGTTTTACCGTAAGCTGTAATCCAAGCATCGTGTTCTCGATAAGGCTCAACGTTTAAGACAAATAATGTCTCACGTAAGTAGGACGGCATATGAGCTAAAAACGATCGAGATAACTTTGTAAGATAACAGAAGCTGCCAAATCATCGCGCTTGCCTTTTTGACCGCGTTCTTTTTGTTGATTGGCCGCTGTCTTTGTAGACCATGTTTCATCTTGCTCATAAACGACCCAGCCTCTTTCTTTCATTCTCATAATAAACCCACGGATCTCAGATGCTTGTGCTGTTTGAATGGATGTATCCGAAAGCAAACGCGGCACGCCAACGACAAAACCTTGCGCCTGTTCTCGCTTAAGTAACTCTGATAATGTAGCAAAAACCGTTTCTTCGTCGGTATTTGCAATCACCTGCCACGGGTTTGCAATACGACTTTCGGTATCACCCAAAGCAACGCCAATACGGGCAGCGCCGTAATCTAATCCAAGCAATCTCATGATAAAACCTTAGCATATGGCACGCATGCAAGACAGTCTCTACCGAGCCCGAGGATTTACAGCGATAGCCGGCACTGATGAAGCGGGCCGAGGCCCTTGGGCAGGACCCGTTTATGCCGCTGCCGTTATCTTGCCGGACAATGTTCGCCTGCCAGGGCTGGATGATTCTAAAAAACTCAGCGAGAAAAAACGCGAAGAACTTTTTCCACTTATTCAGCAGCATGCGATTGCCTGGTGTATTGCCTCTGCAAGCGTTGAAGAAATAGACACCCTTAATATTCGCGAAGCTTCTTTTTTGGCAATGAAACGCTCTATCAAAGGACTGCAGACAATACCAGATCTCGTTCTTTCTGATGGATTTAACATTCCAAACTTTGACTTACCAAATGAAGGTATTGTTAAGGGTGATAGTAAGTTACGTTGTATTGCCGCTGCTTCTATTCTGGCAAAAGTGGCTCGTGACCATTATATGCTAGAGCAAGATACACTCTACCCAGAATATGCTTTTGCTAAACACAAAGGTTATGGCACAAAAATACATCAAGAAGCTCTTGCAAAACATGGAGCATGTCCTATACATCGCAAAACGTTTGCGCCAATAAAAGCTCTTAACGTACAATAGGCTCTATATGACCATGCCACATCAAAATCCAAGCAAAACAAAAGCATGGCAAGAGCTCGTTCATCACGCAGAGCGCTTACAATCAACAACAATACGCACATTGCATGATGAGAAGCCAGAAGTCATTGAGGCATTAAAAACAAAAACACCGTTTGGCATACTAGATTTTCACTATCAACTTATTGATGAGGCAACCCTACATAGTCTTGAAGCATTAACAGACCAATGCCAATTGAACGAAGCAAAAAAACAATTATGGTCAGGTGCTATTGTGAACGAAACTGAGCAACGCCCTGCGCTACATGTCGCCTTGCGAACAGAATCATGTAATCCAAAGGTTGATGGACAACCTATCCAAGATCTTGTGCATGCCGTCAAAACACAAATGTCAGATTTTGTTACAATGATCCATGAAGGTAAAACTGTTGGTAGTACCGGTAAAGTCTTTACCGACATCATTCATTTAGGTATTGGTGGCTCGGATCTTGGTCCACGTTCAATTATTAATGCCTTACGTTTTCAACACAAGCACTATTTACGCTTTCATTCCATCTCAAACGTTGATGCGCACGCTTTTATAGAAGCAACTCGAAACCTTAATCCAGAAACGACACTCGTCATCATTGCATCGAAAACATTTACAACTCAAGAGACATTACTTAATGCGAAGCTCGCGAAAGAATGGCTCACAAAAACCCTTTCAGATATATCCACACATTTTGTTGCGCTTACTTCTGACACTAAGGCAGCGATAGACTTTGGTGTACCAAAGAATCACATTTTCGGCTTGTGGGACTGGGTGGGCGGGAGATTTTCTCTTTGGAGCTCTATAGGCCTACCTATTGCACTCGTTTATGGATTTGAGGTATTTAAACAATTACTAGATGGCGCTCAACAAGCAGATCTTGATTTCTTTGATAACGAAAGTAATGCCGCAACAATACTTGCACTCATGAGTATTTGGAATACACAATTTTTACACAAAGATACTGAGGCTGCGATCGCCTATGACGAACGCTTATCGCTTTTTCCAAATTACCTTCAACAATTGCGCATGGAAAGCAATGGCAAATCCATTGATCGTGACAATAAACCTGTGAACTACCCAACCAATCCCCTTTTAATCACTGGCATTGGCACAGATGCGCAACACGCCTTTTTTCAACAGTTTCACCAAGGTACAACGAAAACAGCTTTTGAGTTTTACGCTGTTTCAAAACCTTCGCATTCGTTTCTCGAACAGCATCAAGTGCTTTTATCAAATGTAGCAGCTCAACGCGAAGCGCTGGCCTATGGTGATGCGCAAACGGAACATGCCTACCAAGAAGTGCCTGGCAACCACCCTTCTTGTCTCTGGATGATGAATGAATTAACACCAAAGTCTTTGGGGTATCTTTATGCTACACAAGAGCACCGTACCTTTGTGCAAGGACATTTATTAAATATAAATAACTTTGATCAATTTGGCGTAGAACTCGGTAAACGACTTGCAAAAAATAACCAAAATAAAAAATAGCCACCGCTCAACTCTTTAGAGATAGAACGATGGCATAAAAGTAGCTGGTGCTACTTCAGAAAAGAAAACTCTTGAGGTCCGTTGTCAAAACAAAGCTCAAGGTCTAATCCATGAAGGATCTTTGTTTCTCGATGAACGACGCTTGCCTTGAGTGCAGCAACGACGTTACGACGCAAACCATTGCCAATATAGAGACGCTTTATGCCTTGTTGGGCATTCACATCCAATACGTATTGAAGTAGCGAGCGAAAGATTGTTTCGTTTTCAGCATCAATACCGTAGAGAACGGCCCAATTTTGACGTTCCAGCAATTCACCCATCAGTTGCCGATGAATGAATTTCATATAAGCAGCTCCAACGACTTGATCGTCACGCTTTGCAAGATACAAGTTACCGCGTCTAGAAAGCGCCTGCAAAAAACTCGTTGGAAAGATCACGGCTTTGAGCAAGGATGCGCCAATACTGTTGGCTACCCTGCTTCGTAGCCGAGCGTCTACACGTAGTCCTTGCTCGTGCTCTCTATCAAGCTGCTGAATGCTAATTGGATGATTACTGTTATGAAGCACGCAAATCCTCCCGGTTCAATTGTGACAGATTGATAATACGGTAATGTGTTTCATCTTTCAAGCTATTTAGCGTAAAGATCTCGAGCTCTCTTTGAAGAGCGAGACTGACACCATCGATAACCGAGCATCCATAGTAACGAATCTCCCCTTTTAAGGGACCAAGAATCGTTTCTTTGAAGCAAGCGAGGCCAACGATGTCATAATCAACGCTTTTGCCTTGTGTGACCTTTACGAGTCGAACGCAGTCCGTGACCTCTTCTACTCTCAAAAAAGGCCGATCAACAGAACGAAGTCGAGGCTTGATTTTTGTAATCAAAGACTTCACTCGTTCTTGATGCTCTACTTCAAAAAGCATGAGCCCAGACAAATTCAGCCTCTCGGCAGAATAACCTTTTGCAATCTTTGTTGATGAAAACATCTCTTCCATCCTTGTAAAAGAACGCGAAACGATGTTGACAGTACATATTTTAATATAAATTGTCAATATTCTAAAGAAAAAACGTGTCCATAACCTTTGGTAGAATTACCTAGATTACAGACACGTTTAAGTAGTTAAGGTTTTTTGCTAGGCAGCTTTGGGCAAGAAGTTCATGAGGTGCTCGACCTCATGAACCGTGGCGGTGGTGAAGAACTCCTTTTCCCCGATCGTGAAAGTGAAGTGGACAATGTCCACCTCACTGATCGAATCAGAGTTGGTTGGCTCGATGAACTCGACCTTGAGCTCACCAAGGCATGCGGCCATCACTGAAGCGATATTTGCTACGTAATGATCGAGGTAGCCTGGGACGTCTTCACTTGCGGCAGCCAGAATGATGCGGCTGTCGATAGGAATCGAGGGGAGGATCGAGTAATCGATACACTCGTCGAACTCGAAAGTGATGACCTGTAGGTCGGGTCCATTGATCTCGAGCTCGAGAGGGTGACCCGACTTTCCGGGGACGATGGACAATGCCATCTCCGTACCTTCGGCCAGTTCTAGACCAATGAGAATGGGGTGTAGCTTTCTGAGCTTCAGCTCCTGTTGCATCAACTCTAGGTCGATCAACTTTGGGGCCTTTTTATCATTCTTCTTACCACTCATACCACCTCCAATGTTTTTGTGATGAGCGAGCATGATATATCAAAAAAATATGATTTTGTCAATATAATATAAAACGAACCCTGACATAGGTCAGGGTTCTAGCGATCGAGTGGAGCTTTTTGCTGCCACAACTTCCACAAAGCTTCTCGCTTACCAAGAATGCCGTAGATATTGTAATGCTCTTTTACAAGAGGCATCTCATCAGGTGGACGCACGACAGTTAAATTTATCGCATCGTCAGAAATACGACCAACAAGATCAGATACTACTCGTGTTGGCATCATTGTTGAGAAATCAGCGCTCTTTTGAATATATTCGCGCTTAAAACACTCAGACAAACTCGGAATGAGAGATAGGCTCTCTCCTTCGAAAGAAAAAACAACTTCGTGCAGCTGCCCCGAAGAGTAGTTCGCTGTTGGATACACCCAAGCAAGGCGCACCCTCGCATGAGCATCTGTATCAAGGACAACAAGGCGTTCAGGCGACTTACGGCATTTGAGCTGAATACAAATCAACTCATAACGCACCAAGCTTGTAATCATATGCCCGCTCTTGGGGGCGATTATTTCTTCAGAAGAGATCCGCTTTGCAGGGATCTCAGATTCTACTCTCACCTGAGCTGTTTGCTCATCGCTGCGAGTTGTTTGAGATTCACGCTCCATGCTGACCCTCCGAGTTTCCGTAGCGTCTATACGCTAAAAAGAACTAACAACAATTTAGACGATGGGGTGTATTTTGCCAATATAAAAAACAATCAGCGCACCTGAACAGCGTGCGGGAGCGCGCTCTTCTGACGACCGCCATCGAGTTGTAATACACGGATCCATTGACAAAACCGTAATAGAATACTATAAGCAATTGTCGTTCTTTTACCACAACAAAGGAATCCTTAATGAGCACACAGACACAAAAGGTTGCCGTGCACTGCCATGGCAGGCATTTGCAAGCAGTAGACTGGCATCAACATATGTGGCTTTCGAGCGACGGACGGTTGGGGCAGATACCGATGGCTCTGTATATCGCTATCAAAGAAGATGCTTCAATGCTCTCCTTTGGCACAGGCGCGTCCGAAATAAACGGCGTCAAAGAAGCGATCTGGACGAGAGACTTTGCCTTGAAAAACCTCATCTCATTGATGTTTGAAAAGTCATTCAAGGGACTGAGCGTCTCCACAATGAGACCACTTTTGGAAGAAGCCTTTCTTGACACTGAAAGTCAAAATACCGCGCAGGAGCTTCGCTGTATTTACGCCGAATACAAACGGCGGTCTATCACAAAGGTCATCACCGTGACGAATCCGTCACATGGGGCAAGATGTAGACGAGATCTAGACATCCATGTCGAAGACGTCGAACTGAGGCGAAACTCCTACGTCGCAACATCCGAAGTCCCGTTCGCAGGAGCGACCGTCGCTGACACCGCCATCCTTGAACCGCCACACCGCGGCGATGACAAATCACCTCCTTTCTATCGCTTAATCCCAAAGCTTTTCGGCATTGCTAGTGACAAGAAACAAGCATGTCATGATCAACTCAAAGCCCTACTAGAATCCTTCTAGTCACTGAATAGGGTTGCGCTCACGACTACCGTCGTGAGCGTTTTTGTATACAAATTACTTTCCGTATCATCTCATTAGCACAATACAAAAACCACCGCGTTTCTGCGGTGGTTTTTGTTGGTAGCTCCAAGGGGAATCGAACCCCTCTTTGCTCCGTGAGAGGGAGCCGTCCTAGCCGATAGACGATGGAGCCTTATTGAACCCACTTACCTTCTTGGCGAACCAAGAGGTCTTTTGCACGAAGTGGTTCTGCCATGAGTTCTTTGATGACCCGTTCCATGCGAACGCCCTTGGTATCAAGACCACCTTGAGAAGCTTTTGCGAGGATAATATCCCCTGGCTTAATGAGGTCTTGAAGAAAGAGTCCAGCTTCTGGTGTGTCCTCAATGTGATGAATGCGATCCGCTGACATACCGCCAGCCAAAGCACCATCCTTCATAGCGGTCGCGAATATACCACAGACAACCAAAACGTCAACGTTCGCACGAG
Source organism: Candidatus Nomurabacteria bacterium (assembly GCA_023898425.1). Lineage (NCBI taxonomy): Bacteria > Candidatus Nomuraibacteriota > Candidatus Nomurabacteria bacterium. The sequence goes on along the minus strand of CP060222.1, from coordinate 402,537 downwards.
CGGCTTCTTGGCCAATGCGAAAGTGCATTTCTTCTGCTTTATTGCCTAATTCACGATTTTCACCAAGACAAGCAATTTTTCGTTGGCCGGCAATTATTTCGATTTTTGCTAAGTCCTGCAATGCGGCAATAGTCGATGAAGGGGCGGCATTGTATGTATCATCTAATAACGTCGTTGATTTAATCCCAGGGAGAATACGCGTTCTGCCTGCCATAGCAGAAAAGTGCTCAACAAGATGTGATAAACGTTCTTCTGGTAGATCTAATGCCACAATCGTCGCTGCTGCTGCACAAAGGGCATATGCCATAGAGGTTCCAAATACTCCCTCAATAACAAAACGAAAAGGTTTTTGATAGCATTCGATAACAACCTCTAAAGCATGTGGCTCGTTTCCATGCAAAGTAGACCTTGTGAGAATACGTTTAGAAATTAGGCGAATATCAGCCCCATCATTTTCGCCATACGCAAGAACGTGCGCGTCTGTAAGATGGCGCATTGCAAATACACGGCTGTCATCAGCGTTAAGTATTACCGTACCGTTTGAGCGCACTTTTTTTACCAATGTAGATTTTTCTTCTGCAACGGCATCTGCGGATGGGTAAAACTCAACATGCACAGGCGCTAAGCTGCTATCGATAGGCGAAACCCCTGTTACGATAGAAATATCCGGAGGAGCGATCTGCGTTAAAAAAGCTAAGTCACCCGGTTTATCAGCGCCCATTTCTAAAACAAAAATATCCGCAGGCAATTTCCAGACACCAAGCTTAGCAAAAAAAGCTTTCGATACTATGCGTATCCAAGAAAAAACATTCTTTCCAGGATAGTTTGATTCGCCAAAAATCGTGAGCGGTAAACCGAGTTCATTATTAAAGTTTTTTTGTGATGATAGAACGCGTTGTTTATGCTCCGGGTCATACATTGCCGCTACAACCATTTGTCGCGTTGTTGTTTTGCCTACAGAACCAGTAATACCTATGATGGTAGGCTTTGCTTTTTTCGCTGCTGCAGCACCTGAAGCGAGAAAAGATTCAATGTATGTAGGCATAAGTGATACTTATCAGACCATACGCGTTTTAGGTACGCAAGATCAATGTGTTCCGTTTTCTGTGGATGAAGCTGTAGGATCAGCTTCTTTTGTAGCTGTAGTAGATGTAACAACAGGAAGCGGAGGTAGCTCTGGTTTCTTTGTATACGGACGTTCTGGTGGTACCTGCAAATAAGAGAGTAAGAAGCTCGCCATCTCACCAAATACTGGAGCGGCTGAAGATTCGGCATATTGCACCGTACGAGGCTTAACGATTTTTACGTACATAACAAAGCGTGGGTTTTCAACCGGTGCATAACCGGCGAAATTACCGATAGTTCCATCTGTTAGGTAGCCACCATTCTTTGTGTCTGGGATCTGTGCTGTACCTGTTTTACCAGCAACATAATAACCAGGTACACCCGCATGCTTACCATGACCTTTTTCAACAACACCAACAAGCATTCCACCAATTAAACGAGAAGAACGAGATGAGATAACTTGTCGTAGTTCTTGAATAGGGGTTTTAATGACCGTCCCATCAGGATGGATAATCTCTTTTACTAAATGCGGCTGCATCAACAGACCGTTATTTGCCAGAGCACCAAAAGCAGACAACATTTGTATTGGCGTTACAGAAATACCTTGTCCAAAAGAGGCGGTTGCTGCATAAATCTGACCCTTCTTCTCAAGTGGACGCAAATCACCTGAAGCTTCTGCGGCAACTTCTATGCCCGTTCTTTTGCCAAAGCCAAACTTTTCCATATAGTCCTTGAATAAGTCCTTGCCTAATAAGCGCTGTACAAAAATAGTACCTGTGTTTAATGATTCTTCTAAGACTTGAGACATGGTCTGTGTGCCATGTGCTAATTTATCTGAGTTACGAATGGTAAAGTCATCAATCTTTTCTTCGCCGGTATCAACGTATGTTGTATTTGGATTAATCTTTTCTGCATCAATACCAGCAGCGAGTGTAAAGGCTTTAAATGTAGATCCTGGTTCAAATTGCACAAACGTCGCTGGATTATTTAAGACACCAATATCATCAATCATTCGATAATTTGCTGGATCATAATCAGGGGCGCTACACATAGCCCAGATCTCCCCTGTCTTTGGATCCATCACCGTGATACTTGCGCTATCTGCTTGGTAACGTGCGACGGCATCAGCGGCGTGCTGACAGGCTTCATATTGAATGGTTCGATCGAGCGTCAAAACAATATCAGAACCATCAACGGCATAAGACAAATCTGTCGTACCAATACTCAAACGACGACCACGCGCATCTTTCTCAATTGAGAGAGATCCGTAAGTACCAGAGAGTTGCGCATCCATTTCACCTTCAATGCCATATTTACCTTGTCGCTTACCAGCATCATCTTGTCCGACAAAGCCAAAGACCTGACCACCTAAACCTTGCTCTGGATAAAAACGCGCTAATACCTTGGTCACACCGATGCCTGGTATTTTTAACGCCTTTATCTCATCACTTTTATTCGCGTCTACCTCACGTGCTAAAACTGCATAGGTGGTTGTAGGCGAAAGAAACTTTGCTAATAATTCTTCAGGCGGAATATCTAAGACAGGACCAAGTGCTACGGCCGAGCTTGTTGCTTGGTCTTCTTTCATTTCTCGCTTTAACATGAAAACCTGCCATGCATCACGATCTTTCGCGACGGGATGTAATGTTTGGTCAAAACGATCTTGTACATAGAGCGTTCCACGACGTGGGACAAGCTGTGCCTGCACCTCATGCTGATCTGAAGCAAGGATTTTATAGGTCTTACCTTCTACGACTTGCAGTTGGAATAAACGACCAAGGATAATAACGGCTAAAAGACTAAAAAGAACCGTAACAAGCAAAAGACGGCCTTCAAAACTTGGTTCTTGAGAGGCTTTTTTTGACGTTATCTGATAAGAGGCCCGAGTACTGCGCATTACCAAGAGTATATCACATTACCAGAATCTTTTTGTCTTGATTCTGTCTGGTAAAAAATCCTGTTTCGCTTGTGGATTATCGGGCGTATAAATATAACCCTTTCCATATCCGAGATCTTTCATGAGAGATGTTGGGGCATTACGGATAGCGAATGGAACACCGTCATTTGGATTTTCTCTCACTTCTTTGGCGGCATTATTGTATGCACGGTACGCATCAATAGATTTTGGTGCTTTGGCGAGATAACCAACAAGATGCGACAAATTTACCGCACATTCTGGCATCCCAATAAAATGACACGATTGATAAGCGGCAACAGCAAGAATAAGTGCCTGTGAATCCGCTAGACCTACGTCTTCAGAAGCAAAACGAACGAGCCGTCTTGCAATATAAAGAGGATCTGCACCTGCTTCGAGCATTCGCGCTAACCAATAGACACCAGCGTCCGCATCATTACCTCGTAATGACTTATGAAGTGCAGAAATTAAGTTGTAATACTCTTCGCCATTTTTATCATAGGCAAGAAAACCCTTTTGCAATAAGTCTTCTAATTCTGCCACGGAAAGATGTTTATCACCCTTAGGTGTCGCTGCAGCAGACTTAATGAGCATTTCAAGTACCGTAAGCGCTTGACGAACATCGCCGTCAGCCATTTGAGCTACGCGATGCAATAATCCATCATCAACCGTAATACCAATCTTTCGAGATGCTTTTTCAATTTCTACAGCGTGAACAAGCACTACTTCAAGCTCTTCCGCTTCTACACGTTCAAAAACAAATACTTTTGAGCGTGATAATAATGCGCGATTTACTTCAAAACTTGGATTTTCTGTGGTGGCGCCTATCAGAACGATCAACCCACGTTCAACGGCAGGCAGCAAAGCATCTTGTTGGGATTTATTTAAGCGATGAATCTCATCTATAAACAAGATTGTGCGAACCGTATGCCATTTAAGATCACTCTCTGCTGTTTTTAATACTTCGCGTATTTCAGGCACTCCAGATAATACCGCCGAGATTTCAACAAATTTTGATGCAGTAATGGTAGCAATCAAGCGTGCAAGCGATGTTTTGCCTGTACCTGGTGGACCCCAAAAAATCATTGACGCTAAATCATCCGCCTCGATCATTCGACGTAATGAGGCCGTTTTTCCGACTAATTTCTTTTGTCCAACAAAATCATCAAATGTTTTTGGACGCATTCTTTCTGCAAGCGGTCGCCAGCTTTGATCTCGTTGAGACGCAGCTAAATCAAATAGATCTGTCATGGCCAAATTCTATCGAACAGAAATAGAACGTGCAACTAGAGCCCTTGCTCATTTTTTACTGTGATAACATAATCAAGATCTATGTCGAAAACCCTTTCAATTGTCTCATGGAACGTTAATGGCATTCGTGCTGCAGAGAAAAAAGGTTTTCTTGAGTGGTTTCATACCTCAGACTATGACATTGTGTGCTTGCAAGAGACAAAAGCGCATGTTGGCCAGCTTTCACCTGAACTCGTTCATCCTGAGGGCTATGAGTCGTATTGGAGCTCGGCTATTCGTAAAGGCTATAGCGGAACTGCAATTTATACTCGTCTCTCACCTATCCTTGCTATCACCACGTTTGGCGATCCCTTTTTGGACGGCGAAGGAAGAATCGTTCTGCTTGAATTTGAAAAGTTCTTTTTATTTAACGTGTATTTTCCAAACGGTGGTTCTGGCGAAGAACGATTAGCATTTAAATTAGAATTTTACCGACGTTTTCTTAAGCTCATCGAAGGGTACCGTCAAATAAAACCCATTGTTGTTTGTGGGGATGTAAATACGGCACATACAGAAATTGACCTTGCGAGACCAAAAGAAAATGCCAAAGTCAGTGGCTTTATGCCCATCGAACGTGAATGGGTTGATAAGCTTGTTGAAACTGGCTATATCGATACCTTTCGACTCTTTGAAAAAGAAGGTGGGCACTATACCTGGTGGGATATGAAAAGTGGTGCCAGAGCAAGAAATGTAGGCTGGAGAATCGATTACTTCTTTGTTTCAAATGAGCTAGAAAAAAACGTAAAAAAAGCCTGGACAAATCCAGAAAAAGAAGGCTCAGATCATTGCCCAGTTGGATTAACCCTCTCATTTTGAGAGGGTTTTTATTCGTGTGGATTATATAACCAGATGGTGCTTTTGCTCACAGCGATGTCCTTAGGCAATACAAGACCATGCGCGATAGCATAAGGTACATCATTACCAAGAAAGAGCACATCTCTTCTTTTATCTGGTTCAACAGCTAGATAAAGTGCCCTCTGAACAAACGATGAACAAATATACTCGTCAGTAGCGAGGACATGTCTTACAAGTTTCTTTGTAAGCTGTACACCGATAAAACGCGAAAGCAAGAACTGAAAGAACAGATACATAACATGGTCATAGTCATACTCAATATCAATAACATCTAAAAAGAATCCTCTAAAGCGGTCAATCTCTTTAGGCGTTAGACCCGGCACGCGTTTAAAACCTATCTCATATTCATATTCTTGTAAGGCGAATGTTTCGAGGCGATGTAATCTCACCGTTTCATTAGCTTCGATTAAAATAACAGATAAAACCTCATCTCCTGATTTAACAATTTCAAATACAATGGAAACATGAGTCCAGTATGAACGGCTGACAATTCTATTGAGTGTTCTTTGCCAGCCAATTTTTCCATGAAAAAAGACTATGTCACCAATCTGAAGATGTTTGATGGCTTCATTATAATTTTTATAAACTGACTTGGGCTTGCGTTTTTTTCTGTATTGTTCCATATCAGTGTTTATTATAGATCCATTCGCTTAAAGGGCTTCGGCCAAAATCAGCGGGTGACGTTATATCGAGTAATTGCATAGGTGTAAATGCACGATTACCAAAAAGCACCTTCATGCGCACCGTTGGATCAAGTGCTTCATAGTAGGCTTTTTGTACCAAGGCAGAACACGAATATCTCTGACGAGTTAAAACTTGTTTTTTCGCCATGAAAAAAATATAGGGCTTTATCAGTCTCCAAGTTTTTAGTGGATAGTATGGCGTATCAATATTCATGAGAGCATAAGACCGTATCTTATGACGCTGAGCACGAGTGAGCCACGTTACACGTTTAATACCGATATCAAATTCTTTTGGATCGTTTAAATATTTATCAAGCGCATGTATTTCTGCGCCAAAGTAAAACGGTCTATCAGCCGAGCCCTGAATCGACTCAATAATAATGTTCGTTGAGTAACCACGTTCGATGTTTTTACCAAAGATGACTAGTGCTATGTGATCCCAGTAGCTATTCGTAATACGTCTAAATATCGCTCGTCCTATACCACCGTTCTTTTTACGTATTAAAACGATATCCCCGGTAAGCAGTTTTGGTAACTTACCGTTGATATATTCAAGAGGAGAAACCGTGACATGTTTATACCTCGTATGAGCAAGTTTTTTTGCAATGCGTTTTTGATTTTTCGCTGTTGCGAGCTCTTGTTGTTTTTTAAAAAGAAATGATATCATGCGAAAATGAAAAGCTCCCTACATATTACCACAGACGAGAAGCTTGATGTTGTTGATATCTCTTCTGAGCTCTTATCAACATTCAATATCAAAGAAAAAGACGCCCTGGGCAAACCTATGGATCAATGGCTTGATCGACAATGCCTAAGATCGTTTTTAAAGGATGTCTTACTTGCATACCGAGGCGAAAAAATATTTGAACACAATGCAACACTCGTTATAAATGGGGCAAAACATTTTCTCTCTATGGACATGATCCCAACTATTAAAAAAAACGACAGTCTTGCGAGTAAGCTTCAGTTTAATATCACTATCAAAAACCAAGCGGTTGATTGTACCCCGCTTTTTAAAGCAGTTCGATCAAATTGAACTACTCGTGAGCATTAAATACCCACATGGTATTTTTACTAGAAGATATTGTTTGTGGATTTACAAGATACATTTGTTCAACAAAAGTAAGTTCTGCAACATCGTTAAATAGAGCGGCTCTTCTACGTCCTGGCTCAGAAGCAAGGTATAAGGCGCGCTGGGCAAACGTTGTACAAATATACGAATTATCATGACTAAATTTTTTTACGAACCATCGGTAAGCCTTATTCCCTAAAAAGAAACTTAATATTCGTGCAAACATAATAGCGAATATATATGTGTAATCATATGGGATATCCAGAGCATCCAAAAAGAATCCACGAATACGATCTCTATCAAGTTCAGTGAGACCTGGAAGTCTTTTGATGCCAATATCATAACGCTCACTAGCGACATACGTCTCTAAACGATGGACCTCAATTGTTTCATTTGCTTCTACAATCGAAACAGATACAACCTCTCCACCAATGTTCACCGTTTCAAAGACCATGGCAGCATGTGTCCAGTAGCTTTGACTCAACTCCCGGATCGCTCGACGGAACAATCCATTAGAACGAGAGCGCATTAACACAATATCACCTACTTCTAGGTGTTGCATGGCCTCTTTTATTGTTGGGTAGAGCGTTGCCATAATTAGTGCTGATTATAGATCCAAGTCGTCACATCACTATTCGCGATATCTGCCGGTGAAGTGATGTCTAGAAGTTGAATCGGCATATAGTCAAGCTTACGAAACATAATTTTTTGTCGATCAGCTAAATCAACGGCTTCGTAGTAGGCTTTTTGTATAAGCGCCGAACACGTATATCGCTGTGTAGCTAAGATGCGTTTTCTTACACTCGGGAGAATAAGACCGAGCAAAAACTTCCATGTCCAATACGGATAGTATGGCGTATCTACATAGGCCAAAGCATAGGCTCTTACTCTTTGTCTGAGCGACTTATCTAGCCAAGTAAATCGTTTGATACCTATATCAAACTTTTCAGGATCATCTAGATATTTATTAAGACGATGAAGCTCGGCACCGAAATAATAGGGCTTCGTCCACCCACCACGCAATGACTCTAAAATAACATTAGACGAATACCCACGCGAATGATTCTCGCGGTACATAATCATAGCCGTATGATCCCAATAACTGTCAGTGATGATACGAAGGATTTTGCGTGCCAGACTCCCCTTTTTATGTCGAATAAGCACAATATCACCTGATAACAACATTGGAAGCTTGCCATTTTGCTCTTCTAACGGTGATAAACCCCCTTCTAGCTCACGCTTTTGTAGCACTCCTAAGATTCGCGTCGCGTGCTTGCGATGCTTTTGTTCTGCTGGAGTCTGTTCAAAAGAAGGTGTCATGATAAACTACAAGAGCTATGTCTACTACTTACAAGTTTACTACAGACCGCCACTTTCGTCTTGTGGACACGGATCCAGAATTGTCAGCTTTGCTATCTGTGAAGACTCTTATTGGCGAAGCACTTGATGAGTATGTCACACGTGAAGACTTACCACATTTTTTACAATGTATAGTTGATGTCTTTAAAGGTACCGAGATCAAACGCGAACCGGTTCACTTTCTGATTGGTGAAGCTAAATATAAAACACTGATAAATCTAAAACCCATTTCTGATAAGCATGGGCTTTTAACAGCCATCAAAGGTAGCGTCGTTTTACTTGATGAGCCCCTTCTCATCAAAAACGTGAAGAAGACAAAAAACACTTAACGCAGCGGCAAAGAAGCACCATACCGAGGTAAATACCGTCCAGAAAAGAACAAAAGAAAAAATAACAGCAAATAAACCAATAACACCCATTGGTCGCACCCAGCGATAACTCGAAAGCAAAGGCGCCACACAGGCAGAAACAAGATATCCAAGTGCAAGCGGTATTAGTACCGGTAGCTGAATTGGCACATCATACTGCAAACAACTTTGATGAATGAGTATTTGCATGGGTGTCATCAACAAAACCATGAGCAATCCTAAGCTTGTTGCTACCCCTATAAAAAGAAGCGCTAGCATAAGGCGTCTCTTTTTTGCGTCCAACTCAGCCTTGTAGAGCGAAAGTGGGATAAACCATGGCCAAAAGAGAAAGGCAAAAAACATAAACGCATACCCTAAATACTGATTTGGCTGTCCCGCATGTACGAGCATCCATTGAAAACCCTCTATGCCTTGTTGTATCCCAAATAATAATGGCGCTAGAGCGATGAAACGATCTTTTGGTTTTGCCTTAGTTAAGGCATAAGCACCTACTGGAATCAACGTTGCGGATGCAACGAAACTTGCTGTAGCTGAAAAACACATATATTAAAACTTTATCACGAAAGTTCACAAAATGACCAAGACCAATCTTTGACAGCCCCTTGTCCGACTGGCATCTTCAGTGCGTGGCTTGCCACATTTATTTATCTTTAAACCCTATAAAAACATGTCTCATTTAACAGAAGGCGCTCGCGTACCTGAGGTTGTATTTAAAACCCGCGTAAGAGATGAGAGCGTCGATGGTCCTAACCCGTATCGCTGGCAGGATCTCTCGACCAACGATATCTTTGCTGGTAAAAAAATTGTCTTGTTCTCATTACCTGGCGCATATACCCCTACCTGCTCATCAACGCATCTTCCTGGTTACGAAGCTGCAAACGATGATTTTAAAGCGCTTGGTGTTGACCAAGTTATCTGTCTCTCCGTTAACGATGCTTTCGTAATGTTCAACTGGGGCAAAGCACAGAATGTAGAAAAAACCTTCTTGCTTCCAGATGGTAATGGTGACTTCACTCGTGGCATGGGTATGCTCGTAAAAAAGAGCAATCTCGGCTTCGGTGACCGCTCCTGGCGCTACTCAATGTATGTTGTAGACGGCGAAATCAAGAAGATGTTCGTAGAACCTGGCTTCTCTGATGACTGTCCTACAGATCCGTTTGAGATCTCAGATGCGAAGACCATGCTTGATTATCTAAAGACGCAACAGTAAACAGAACCTTAGATTAATAAACACCCCACATGTGGGGTGTTTATTAATTATGTCTTATGAACGTATAAATAATATAATTAACATATAGCCTGCAACCATTTTTTGCTAAATAAAGCCATATTTTTTGCACAAAGAGGCGTTTTAGATTGACAAAATGGACAAATTCTGGCACAATCTCGCTTGTATTCTGTTATTATTTTATGCATATACTCTCTACTGACTGCTTAGCAAATATACCTGGGAATCGAGCCATTGAAGAAGGCGGCTTAGCACGGTTCTCTGCACAATTAGCTTTGTATTTAAAGAAATCAAAGCATCAGTATACTGGAATAATCATAAGAAAAGCAGACCTTTCAAAACCACAAGCAAAATCCGTATATAAACGTGGCTCCTTAGAATATATCGATCTGACGTTTCCTAAAAAGCTAGCAGTAAAAGTACGCAAAGCAAATCAACCCATAGACCCAACAGCAGTGCTAAGCAAGGTTATTGAACTCATAAGAGAACAACTACGAACATTGAAGCCAGATATAGTATTAATAAATGGAATGTTTTTAAGCCCTTGGTTGCTATTGATAGCTGCACATAAAGAAGGGATACCTGTCGTCCAATTGCATGCTGGCATACTGCATATAGAAGTCGATACTTACGCCGAATATTATACATCTCATACAGAAAATTTACTGAAGAGATTTGAAACTGATTCGGCTACTCTTGCCACAAAACAAGTCTTCTTAAATAGCTACAGCGAAGAAGTTTTTCAAAAAACAGTGCTGAGAACATCAAAATCAAAGCGCTGTATAATTCCACTTCCCGCCCTTTAGCAAGGCATCAAAGAAGAAACCACGATCTAAAAATACTCACAAAAATATAAACGTAGGTCTGGTTGCAAGATGGGACAGAATCAAGAATCACAATGCCGTGTTAGCACTAGCTGAGGAAATTGACGCACAAAAACTGCCTATCAAACTTCATGTTATTACAACAATTCTCGAGTCCAACAAACTTCAGAAGATGAAAAAAAAAAAAGATACCGAGAGCTCATTGAGGTGCACAAACCCACTGATAGTAAGGGGATTTTAAAATTCTTCAGTACAATGGACATCGCCATATTGCCTTCTTTGTTCGACGTATCTCCCACCGTTGTCCTAGAAGCTGCTTCACAAGGCATTGGAACCATTATCTCATCCTCTGTAGGATGGGTAAACCATTACCGAAAAACTGGCAACGCTGAATGGATTGGCGATTTTAACAAACCCAAAACCATAGTAAAAAAGATTGAAAAACTAGCCGGAACACCGCTTTCAGCAAAATTAATAAGTTTGTTCGAGAAAGAGCACGACCCTGAAAAAATATTTAAACAATATATCAAGTTATTTAAATCATTAATTTAACCTGTCCAATTGTAGTTATGAAGATAGCCCAACTCGTCTCAAACCTATACCCAGTTGACCCTCGATCAACTAAAGCTATTTATTCACATACAGGCGAACTGTCTGACGCTCTCGCAAAACAAGGGCATACCGTTACCGTATTTGGCTCAGCGGATTCAAAAGTAAAAACTCTGCTACACGGTTACCCATCTCGCTCACTAGCCCTATCATCCTTGCCCGAAACTGCTATCAGAAACCACACTCACGCATTAATCTCACAATGCTACAGCAGAGCAAGTGAATTTGATATAATTCACTCTCATTTTTCTTTATTGAGTTCTTTTTTCATTCAAACCTTGTTACTACCCCTACTGTATCATCGGTTCATACCACTATTACAGAAGAATTAAAGCCGCTTCTTCGTCAGTATAAAGATAATAACTACATTTCTTTTCGCTAGCTCAAAGAAAACAACTCCCAGAGCTAAACTGGGTTGCTAATATCTATCATGGCATTGATACAAATGTGTTTAAGTTTAGTAATACGCCTAAAGACTATTTCTTGTGCATTGGTAGACTTACTGAAGTAAAAGGTATTCATCTGGCTATTGAGGCTGCCAAAGCAACCAATTCTAAACTCGTAATCGCTGGGAAAAGCTACGCTAACGAAGGATACTGGCAAGAACATATCGAACCGCATATTGATGGTACAATGATTAGCTACGTTGGCGAAGCTGATCTAGAAAGAAAAAATCGAATTATTTCAGAATGCGAAAGGCCTGCTTTTCCCAATTCAATGGGACGAAGTATTTGGTCTCGTTATGATTGAAGCAATGTCTTGCGGTACTCCTGTAATCGGCTGGAACCGAGGATCCGTACCAGAGGTTGTACAACATGGTGAAACAGGTTTCGTTGTATCTTCAACTGAAGAAATGATTGATGCAATCAACAACATTGATAAAATTAATAGAAAAGCATGTAGAAACCGTGTTGAAAGACTATTTAGTGTGAATAAAATGGTTCAAGGATATAACAACGTATACCATCGTATTGTTCAAAAGAATAAGAGAGACGTAGAGCAAAAGAAACAAAGTTAATATACTCTATCTTTGCAGTCACACTGTAGTAAACTATACAAGTATGTCTCATAAACATCATTTTTCTGATTATACTCAAAGCGATATCCGAAAAGCTGAGCAAATATTTGCTGAACAGAGAAAAAGCATAGAGCCACTCCCAGCCATCAAAGATGATTGTATTATCAGCATCCTCGTAGCTGTATATAACGAATCTCTTTCACGCATTAAAAAACAAATACGTAGCTTTAACTCACAAACCTTAGAGAAAGACCTCTACGAACTTGTTTTTATAGTTAATAATCCTCCGATTAAAAAAACTGACCGCAGCGCTCTAAAGCAGAACTCACTAGTTATTAAGTACTTGTCAAATATTTCTCATAAAAATATTCATGTAATCGATCGTTCATCAAAAGGACGAGAATTAACTTTTGGCAATATCGGCGAAGCTAGAAATATCGGTCTTTTGAGTATTTCAAAACGTTATTTTGATCAAAAAAGAGACGGGATTATTATACATACTGATGCCGACACCTTTCCAAAAGATGATCAGTATCTCGCCAAAGTTAAAAGAGCTTTTGATATCCCAAAAGTTTACGGCGCGGCCGGTGGTATCAGATTCGTGCTTTCGTTAGATAATAATACGAAAAAGAATAGAGGCTTTTTTGAAGCTCATCTTTCCGTTTTTCATAAATACGTTAGATGGAACTTTTTATTAAGCGCACTTGAAACAGATGTATCAAGACTAAAGTTTGAGCCAACTACATTTTCAGGCGCTCATATGATTTCACGTGCTATAGCATCTATTTGCGTAGGCGGTATTAAGCAAGTGAATCGAACCGAAGACTACCTGTTCGGTGTATCGCTGCTTGAATTTGCAAAAAAACATCACGGGAAAATTCTCAGTATGAGAGATAAGTGGATAATGATTACTTCCTTGAGGGAATCTACCCGGTCAGGCACTTCATTCGGTCCAATATTTAATAATATCAAAGAAACTAACGGCAAACCACTCGTTAGAGACACAGCCACACCTTTTTTTCCAGTTTTTGCTAAAAGACTGCTAATAAAAATGGCAAAACTACCAAATAATCAACAAATGATTACAGCTAACCATTTTTTTGATATAAGTCTTAAAATTTCAAAAGAGGAGTTGCTTGCTATAAAGAAATTAATATCGCAACTAAAAAAAATAGAGGATACTAACAAATATTACGTTATCTACGAAGAAATACGCGCCAAGGATACACACACGATCTTGCATAAGTTTTTTAATAGACTCTATAAATTAATGTATCCAAAGATACAACTTAACGATAATGCATTAGCCGACCTACAAAAAAAAGTGTTTGCTCACCCAAAGAGAAAAGCCTATGCACTAAATGCGATCAAATATTATGGGACCTACTATTTAGATTGACTGCGAAAAAGTAAAAAGCCCCAGCTCAGTGAGCGGGGCTTTTTTCAGATCATGAAACTGTTTAGCGCATAACTTCGGCCAGGCACTCGTCGAGAGCGGCCAGACCAACCAAACAGATAAACAATTGCATCGCCGTGACTGTTGACGATGGCTCAAAAAGTGATCCCTTGTCTTTAAGTATGATTGAAGAGAACTCCTCTCCCATCACCTTCATCGAAAAGACATGCTTTTTCTTATCGAGCTTGAAGCTCGCGGCGGGGATGCTTTGCCCTAGGACGTCTTGATCGACGTAATACGGGATGATCTTTTCTTGAGCAGATCGCAATGCCTCGTGAACAAACAATGCGTCGCGTTTTTCTAGATAAGAAAGCATTTTCGTTGCATCCACGCTTAACTTGGATTGCAGAAGAAAAGCCTTGGGATACTCTGTAGGCAAGTCAAGTACAATTCGCTGTGAAGTCGAGTTTTTGAACTCTTCTTGCTCTTGAAAGGCAGTAAATACCGCTTTCATCGAGTAGTATGCGTGCATCAATGCATCAATGAGCATGCAGGTATCATCCACGCTTCTGATAGACGGAATGGTAATACTCCACGTCTCCGTGAGATCGCCGGTATTCAGTACGGAGAAACATTGACCATACCCCCAATCATTCTCACCATTGTAGTGAGTAAAATCACCAAGAATTTTTTGATCACGTTTCTCCGTGATTTCGCTCCGATGGTGATATGCCACTTCGACTGCTTTGCGAGCAATCTTTGCCGCAAGACAAGACGAAAGATGGATGTGAATATGGTCAGCGTCTTGGGTAAGACCGTATCCATAGCCATGTACGCTGTTTTTTTGCTGCGAAACGTTTTCCATTACCAATCCTTTGCAACCGTTAAATGAGCCAATAAAACCTTACATTATTTATACAAAAGGTCAATACTATAATAAAAAAGCCCCACGAAGAGTGGGGCGCTCTAAGAAGGCTGAAAACAGACCGCATCCTGCGGACGAAGGCTATTATCAAGCCAAACGAGATTTGCATTACCAAAATGGAATCGTTTGAGAGTATCCTCCCAATCTAGACCATAGAATTCTGCAAAGATCATCAAACCCGTAACACAATGCGTAACAACGAGTATCACGCCCGTATCATGCGTTTGGATGATTGATCCCAGCACGCGTTTTGCTCTTGCGCGTAATTCGGGGAAAGACTCCCCGTTTTTAGGCATCCGAGCAAAGCTTCTTTTGCCGGCGATGATGATACCACCGGTATCAACCTTTAGAGCCTCGGACTTTGTCATCCCCGTAAGGATGCCCATATCACGCTCTTGAAGATCGCGCTTAAGCATCGCTGTAGATGTATTAAGCGTACTCGTAATGATTTCTGACGTCTGCTGCGCACGGAGCGCGGTAGACGAATAGACCATGATTGGCCGTATCCCTTTCTGCTGGAGATACCGCGCCGCTTCTTGAGCTTGCAAAATACCGAGTGGCGTGAGAACTGAATCTCGACGACCACCCAGTATGCCAGCAAGGTTGTCCTTGCTTTGAGCATGCCGAGCGAGCAAGATTCGCGCTGTCACGTTTCACATCCCTTCTAAGGTCCTAGACCAGAAAACGGTATCGGAATTGAACGAAATGCGCAAATGCGCTATTTCGACACTACAGCTTCTTTGATACCATGTTTCTATGAACGCTCTCTACGCGATACTTACGCTTCTCATCATCTATTTCTCCCTCGAATATCTCAAAACAAGTGGTTTGATTCGTATTGGTCAAAACATGGCTCAAAAGACCCAACCGTTTACTCGAGAACTCAATCTCACAACAGAGCGTATTCTTATTATAGGTGATAGCACTGCATACGGCACGGGCGCATCATCACCAGAAACCTCACTTGCAGGCCTCCTTGGTAAGCGGTATCCAAATGCCGCAATCATTAATGAAGGAGTTAACGGCATGCGCATCCATGAACTTAAAGAAGCTCTTGAAGAACTAGACGATGAATCCTTTCGCCTCATTCAAATCCATATTGGAGGTAATGACATTGTTCATGGGACAGATCCAGCTGAATACAAAAAAGATTTGACTGCTGTTTTGCAAAAAGCAAATACCATGTCATCACATGTCATCTTAGTAACTTGTGGCAATGTGGGTACAGCGCCGCTTCTCCCCTATCTCTCTCGTTGGTATTTTGAAAAACGTACACGAGAGATCCGAGACATCTCAATAGAAGTAACGAAACAATTTCATGTCGACTACGTGGATCTCTTTCATGAAAAAAAGATGAGGACCCGTTTGCTCAAGAACCGAAAAAATACTACGCAAAAGATCTTTTCATCCAAGCAATGATGGTTACGCCTTTTGGTACGAGCAAATCAGAAATAACTATCCACCAGAATTATAAAACCCCTGCGATCATCCTTGGATGAAAGCAGGGGGTACATCAACGATGTTTGTTGATTTCTTCTTCGATCGCATCGAGAGCAGCGATAGGATCTTGCGCCTCAGTGATGGCACGTCCAATCACCAGCCTCGTTGCTCCGAGACGCATCGCACCAGAAGGCGTATTGAAACGCTTCTGATCATGCGTATTAGCTCCAGCAGGCCTGATGCCCGGTACGATGATATCGACCTTGCTAAACCCATCGCGCCTCAAAAGTGCGACTTCATCAGGCGAGCACACGATACCGTACGCACCACCAGCCTGTGCGATTCGAGCAAGCTTTAGAGCTGCTTCGTCAGTTGGACGTCCATATACTATATGCGCTGCTTTGGCATCAAGTGACGTAAGCACCGTCACCGCGTAGATCTTGGCTACTCCTGCATCAACAGCAGCACGAATCATCTCGACCCCACCACTTGCATGAACAGATAGGATATCAGCCTCCTCCATCGCCTTCACCCGAAGCGCGACGGTATTTGGGATATCATGGAGCTTATAGTCCACCCAAACGCGCGTAGCGCCAGCGTCCTTCAAAGCAGCGACCGCTGCCCGTCCACACTCATCGCGGAGACTGTGGATCTTGGCCGCGTAGATACGTGAACCTACTTGCTTCATGAGCTGCGCGCTTGCTTCGAGGTCGAGCCCATCGAGTGCCAAAATGATGCGAGATTCAGACATTTGTCCTCCTTGTTTACAAAAATGCGAGACTATCAGACATTAGTAGATAGTTCTTTAAACGTCAAAAACCCGACTCTTATGGAGCCGGGTTTAGATTACGACATCGTAATCATCATCTGCATCTTTTCTTCCATCGCTTCCTTAGTCATACCAGCGAGCATCATCTTTTGAATTTCATCTGCGTGCTTTGCCATACCGTGTTCGGTAAGGTCAGTCATGACTTCTTGCTCAGAATTACCCTTCGCGACAAAAGGACATTCAATACCACTCACGTCTTTACAGGAAAGATTATACATGTGTTTTAGAGAAAATAATTATAGAAACATAATACGTTTGCGACAATAAGTGCACAAGTATTGCTACTTAAAACATGTTTGATTATACTCTCGTAAATTTCTTTCAAGACAATATGCCTACCTTTTTGGGTATGAAAAACTACCCGGTATCCGATATTAAAATAGCACGCAATCGCTGTGCTAAGGTGCTAACAACCTACAAATACCCGTTACCGCCTCTGCATGAGGAATGTATCATGAGCATTGTCATCCCTGTTTATGATGAGTCGACCACACGTCTACGAGACCAGCTTCGATCTATCAATGCGCAAACGGTAAACGCTACGCAATGCGAGATTGTCTATATCGTAAACAATGGCGATCGAGCCACTACACCAAAGCCCGTATTAGCAGCGAACAATAAAGCACTCGCTTTTTTAAAGAAGGCTAAAGCCGCATTCCACTCATTGTCTTAGATTACACATCCAAAGGCCATGAACTTGAGGTAGGTAATGTCGGTAACGCAAGAAATACCGCTATCCATCTTGTTGCACAAAGGTACCTTAACCAAAATAGAGATGGGATCCTCTTTCAAACAGATGCAGACACTTTATTGACGAGCAATCGTCTTCTATCGTCGATGATTGCTGATTATAAAAAATATGGATGCATCGGCGCATCCGGCGGTGTTCGATTTGTGCTCTCTATGGATAGTCGTAAAAACAAGATCAGCTATTTTATAAACGCCATCTCCGTGACTTTAACATGTTTGCACAATGGGGTTACTTAATAAAAGCCCTCCATAACCGTAAACTAGCTCCCCTTGTCACACCCACACGCTTTTCGGGCGCGAATATGAGCTCACTCGTTATCGCTGCCGTTTGTGCTGGAGGAGTTCCGAAGCTCCATCGTGGTGTCGATCTTTATTTTGGAGAAAAACTAGAGCTTTATGCTAAAAACGAAATGCACTTATCTTGCCACGACGCGATAAATGGATTGTTCAAACCTCTTTTAGAGAGTCCACCCGCACTGGTAGCTCTTTTGGAGGCGCCTTCAGCTATATGCGCCATCACAATGGACGTCCTCTCGTCACCCCAATGACCGCGCCTGCCTTTCAGACATTCTTAAAAAACAACAAGCAAAGAGAAAGACACCTCTCAAAAAGAAAGACTTTTCAACGTTTGAAGCAGAAATGCAAGAAGAATATCTAAAACGTTACCCAAAAGTTCCGATAAGCAATGCTTCGTTTAAACAGTTAAAAGATCGAATCTATAAAGATGCAAAGCGTCGCGCTTACGCTGAGAATGCTATCAAATATTTCGCAACCTTTCATCTCAAATAAAAACGCCCCGTTTGGGGCGTTTTGATTACGACATCGTAATCATCATCTGCATTTTATCTTCGAGATCATCTTCGGTCATTTCTTCATCATCCATCATGGTATTGATGTGATCTTCGTGCTTGGTAAAAACATGATCTTTCACGTCGTCGATGACTTCGATTTCTGAGTCACCATCAGTTTTATATGGGCAGCTGAGCCCACTAACATCCTTACAGGATAAGTGATACATAGAGGTAAAATGTATTAGCCAGAAAATGGTATCGAAACACCATCTACTTTGCAAGATGCCTAAAACCCCTTTATACTTAAGGAAATTATGGCTATCTCCCCACCTGTGACATGTGTCAACTCGAGCTCTCAGACTATGGCGCTATCCTCCTCAGCCCACCAGACAGCAAAGATATGGTTCGCAAAGATCATATTTGCAAGAACTGCTATCAAAAGCTAAACGAGATGATTCAAAAGAAACATGTTATTTAATGATTTCTTTCACGAGTGATGGAACATCCACATCAAACGAAGTGGTGTCAACATAAATAACTTTGTCCGCATGAGAAAATGGCACCAGCTTTGTTAGAGCTATTTTCTTGATTGATTCAAGATTCTCACCATCAACATGACCAGGATGTCTTTCGCCGGACTCGTATCTCTTTTGAAACCGATCAATCAATACAGAGGGCTCAGTCGTGCAGATTATCTGGACAAAATGCAAACCATATTTTTCTTTGTAAGCAGAGAACCGATCATTCGCGTATTCCGGCACAAAGTTACTTTCAACGACGCAATCAACACCAGCGTCTAGCAATACCTCAAGCGAAAGATATAGCAACTCGTAGCTCGCCACTCCGTATTTTCTTGATGTCTCGCGATTATCCCATCCTAGCGAATCAAATAGTGCCTCCTTGTAGGCATCTCGAGCAATCAAAGAAACGCCAAGCAACTTAGCTACTTCTTTGCTAATGGTCGTTTTTCCTGTGGCTGGATGACCGGATATGATGATAAGTCGGCTCATAGTCTTAATAAAATTTCTCCCCTTCTTTAACATCTCTAATATCATTTGAAAACGTCTCTCCCTCGTCTCCGGCTTTTTTGCCGTATTCAAGCGAAATGAAATCGCCATAATATTCGCCTTGGTCAGCGTCGCAACAAACGCCTTCATCTTTTGATCTTTGTTAATCACCTTCATCAAATCCGCCGGGATTTCGGCTTTACTTGAGGGCGCATAAGCATTATCAAGACGTCCGTCATTCTTTGCAGCTTCGTATTGTTTCAATCCTTCAGCGTGCATTTTCTTTTCTTTTATCAAACGTTCAATATGTTCCATATTACGTTGCGACCAAATGCTCCGCGCACGACGTTGCGAAAACTTTTGAATAAACGACTTATTATCATACGTTTTCTTTTGACTATCGATCCAACCATAACAAAGCGCTTCATCAAGAGCTTCTTCATACGAAAACGTTTTCAAACCAGAATCTTTTTTGAAGAAGCGAATCCAGATCCCCTCTTCTTGCTTGTGATTCTTTGACAGCCACTTACGAAATTCGGCTGCGGTTTTGAAGGTGATGATTTCGCCTTTGATCATGCGAATAGCCTAGCAGAAAATCGCCCCTGCACCCCCTACCCCCGCCCGACTACGCAGAGCCTTCGTCGGGCGACCCCTTCCCACGTTTGTGGAAGGGGCTTGTCTGTTCTGAGTCAGAACTGAAGCTAAAACCAAAGACCCCTTCCTAGATGTGGGAAGGGGTCGGTTGGCACATATCTATAACAACCAATACATGTGATAACCGGGGGTAGGGGGTGCGCGGCTGCGTTGGCCTGCCCCTCCCCTATACAAAAAGACCAATAAACACTATCATCCGCCACATGAATTACATTATCACCGAGACCCTGCCGGAGCGCGATTATGAGCTCTTGGACAGTGGAGACGGCGAAAAACTTGAGCGTTTTGGCAAATATGTGACGGCGCGGCCTGATCCGCAGGCGCTTTGGCCAAAACGTGACTTAGATCTCTGGAAGCGCGCGAGTGCTGTTTTTGGGCATACTTCGGGCGAACAGCGTGCCAAAGGGGCTGATAAGGGCGAATGGGAGCTCAAAACCCGGCTCGACGAGCGTTGGAAGGCGACTATTGGCGAAATCACGTTTTGGATTCGTCTTTCGAGTTTTAAGCATGTTGGCGTCTTTCCAGAGCATGAGCCAAGTTGGGCATGGATGATGAAGACCATTACCGAGGCAAAGCGTCCGATTAAGGTACTCAATCTCTTTGGTTATACGGGTGGCGCATCATTGGCGGCTGCCAAGGCTGGAGCTGAGGTTGTGCATGTTGATGCTTCAAAAACCGCCATCAAAGCGGCTCGCGAAAATGCAGAGGCTTCTGGTTTGGCAGAAAAACCTATTCGTTGGATTCTCGAAGACGCTGCCACTTTTGTTGAACGTGAGTTGCGCCGTGGCAATACCTATGACGCGATTATCATGGATCCGCCAGCTTTTGGTCACGGTGCCAATGGCGAGATTTGGAAAATCGAAAAAGATTTGATTCCGCTCGTCAAAAACTGTGCAGCTATTTTAAACGAGAAGCCTTTGTTTATGTTGATGAACGGATATGCGGCTGGATATTCTGCGCTTGCCTATAAGCAAATCATGGAATCCTGCTTAAACCGTGGAGGCTCTACAGAAATCGGCGAATTAACCATTAAAGAATCCGGCTCAAACCCGCGTAATCTCCCTGCCGGCATTTTTGCCCGCTGGACACCCTAATATGAGCTACCCTATCGAAGTCCTCTACGAAGATAATCACTTGATTGCCGTTGTTAAACCACCAGGTGCCCTTATCCAAGCAGACGAATCTGACGAACGTTGTTTGATGGATGATGTGAAAGATTATCTCAAAAGCAAATATCAAAAACCCGGTAACGTGTTTTTGGGATTGATTCATCGCCTTGATCGCAATGTCACCGGCATCGTTGTCTTTGCCAAAACGAGCAAAGGCGCGTCACGCCTCTCCGAACAATTTCGTAAGCGAGATATCACCAAGACTTATCACGCGCTCGTAGAAGGTCACCTCGAGCGTCCACATGGCACGCTTATCAATATGCTTGATAAAGAAGAGCATAAGCGTATTGCCTACGAATCCCCAAAAGGCAAAGAAGCAAAACTTTCGTATAAAGTCATTAAAGAGCTAGGCGAAAATACCTTGGTAGAAATCGAACTCTATACCGGACGCTTTCATCAAATCCGCGCGCAATTTGGCTTAATCAATCATCCCCTTGTTGGTGATTATAAATACGGCGCCGACACGACGCTTCCTAACCAAGAGATCGCTCTTGCTGCCACCAAACTCGCTTTTCAAACAGCGACCGGTGAAAAAGAAGTTGTGCTCGAGATTCCCATTCCGACCTGGCATCCGACGAAAGAATAAAGCAAAATCCCACCAATCGGTGGGATTTTATAAATCATAGCTTTAATATCATTTTGTCTAGTCTGTCAGATAATTCATCTAACTTACCAGATAACTTTTCGAGGTTTTGTTTGATTGTAAATAACTCACTTAAAACATTAAAGATAAGCAACACTAGAAATAAGCGAAAATCAAAATATGACAACACCAAACCAATTGTAATATACGCAACAAGATCTACAAGAAACTCTTTCTTTGATTTATTAAAGATATTCATAATTACGCATTCTTCAACTTCTCAACATCCAATCTCTTCATCTCGAGCATGGCGTCTGACATGCGTTTGAATTTTTCTTTATCGGTCGTCGCCATCATTTCATTCATTTCATAAGGGACGATCTGCCAGCTTACGCCGTATTTATCTTTTATCCAGCCACATTGCTCTGCTTCTGGCACCGCAGAAAGATGGTCGTAAAAATAATCCATCTCTTCTTGCGAATCACAGTTTACAATCAACGAAACACCTTCATTAAAGGTATAGCCATGCGCTTCTCCGCTATCCATCGCAACGAGCCATTGGTCGCCGATCTTGATTTCGCTAAACATCACCGTACCTTCTTTGTCATTTGGCATGCCGGCTGGATAGTAAGCCGTCTGACCGCGCTTTGAGCCCTTAAATACGGATTCATAGAATGACATCGCCTCGTCTGCTTTGCCACAAACAGCTTCGGTAAACAAAAGTCCCGGCATAATAAGCGGACGTTCGTCGCCGACAGGATCGGTCAAAAGCAATTGCCATGAATTACCAAATCTATCTTGCAACCAACCATAACGCTTACAAAACGAATATTCACCGATAGGCATTAAGACCTTGCCGCCCTCAACTAATGCATTCCAAATTTCATCGATGCGCGTTGCTGCCTCAGGATCTTGCGATGGATCAAAATTCACCATCAGCGATATCGACGGATTCATCTTGAAAAACGGACCGGCAGAAATTGAAGCAACCTCATAGTTCATGATAGTGAAATTCACGATCTCAGCATTACCTGAAGGTGTACCGGGCAGGGTGACACTAAAGCCCATTTTTGAATTCGGAAAATAGACGTATAAAACTCAGCCGCTTGGCGAGCCTCTTTATCGAACCAGAGATGCGGCACGATCTTTTGGGTGAAGTTATTCATAATGATGAGTGTATCCATACAAATACCAACCGTCTAGGTTAACCTTGTTACAAAGGCGAGGCCCTTTGTCACCCCGAGCGCAGCGCTAGCGGAGCCGAGGGGACTCGCAGTCAGCTACGAGATTTCTCCACTCCTCGTCGGACTCGGTCGGTCGAAATGACAAATGCAACTGTCATCCCGAGCAACCGGAGTACTAGCGTAGGGCGTCGAGGGATTGACAAACCATTCAGTCCATGGAACGGAGTAGATACACTACACCGACCATGACTACGATACAACCTCGAGAACTCCTCAAAAAATACTTTGGATACGATGATTTTCGTACAGAACAAGAAGAAATCATCAATCATATTCTCGCTGGTCGTGATGCGCTCGTTTTAATGCCAACCGGTGGAGGCAAATCTCTTTGTTATCAAATCCCAGCACTGGCAATGAATGGCGTCACGCTCGTTGTCTCCCCTCTTATTGCGCTCATGAAAGATCAGGTGGATGCATTGCGCGCAAACGGTATCCCGTCGGCATTTATTAATAGTTCGCTCACATCATCAGCGATTGCGGATATTCAACGTCAATTACACGCGGGTGAAATCAAGTTGCTCTATGTTGCGCCAGAACGACTCGCGTCTCAAGAATTTCAATGGTTTTGCAATCGATCACCGTGTCGCTTATTGCCATTGACGAAGCGCATTGTATTTCAGAATGGGGCCATGATTTTCGCCCTGACTATCGCACGCTCAAAGATATTCGTGCGTTATTACAAAATGTTCCGCTAATTGCGCTTACCGCCACAGCAAATGACCGCGTACGCCAAGATATCATTGATCAACTAGGGCTTGAGAGCGGGCGTGTGTTTGTTGGAAGCTTTAATCGCACCAATCTCACTTATCGTATTCGACCAAAGAAAAAAGCCATCGAATCACTTTTGCCTATTTTGCATAAACGACGGGGTCAGTCGATTATTATCTATACGCTCTCTCGTAATAGCACCGAAAAGCTCGCGGATGAGCTTTGTCTCAATGGCTTGCCGGCGCTCGCCTATCACGCAGGACTTGATCAAAAAACACGACAAGCAAGTCAAGAAAAGTTTATTCGTGACGAGGTACAGATTATCGTCGCAACGGTGGCTTTTGGGATGGGCGTAAACAAACCAGACGTACGCCTCGTGGTTCACATGGATTTACCGCCATCTATCGAAGCGTATTACCAAGAAACAGGCCGCGCTGGACGTGATGGCTTGCCAAGCGACTGTCTTCTTTTCTTTTCTCTCGGTGATCGCAGTAAACGCGAATGGTTTATTCGACAAATGGCCGATCACAAAGAACGTGAGCGCGCCTACTTGCAACTCAATACCATGGTGGACTATGCCAGCAGTACTGCCTGTCGTCGCAAAACGCTATTAAACTACTTTGGTGAAGCGTGGACAAAGCAAAATTGCGGTCAATGCGATAGCTGTCTTCCTCAAGAGCAATCATCAACAGAATCCTTCGTTGAATTTAACGAAGTCTTATTTGATAAACTTCGTGCTCTGCGTAAAGCCATCGCCGCAGAAAAAAATGTTCCACCTTATATCATTTTTGGCGATAAAACCCTTCAACAAATGGCCCAAGTCTATCCGCAGTCTCCGGAGTCTATGTTAAAAATTACGGGTGTCGGTAAAGAAAAATTCACACAATTTGGCGAAGCATTTATCCATGTCATCCAAACATTTGCTCTTGAAAACGATCTTGTAGAACAACCCATCTATACTCGCATCACAAAGCCCACCGTTTCAAAAGGAAAAGCAAAAATAAGTGACACCATCGAAGAAACACATCGTTTATTTCAACAAGGTCTCTCATTACCAGAAATCGCCTCACGACGCGGTCTCGTTATTGGCACCATCGCGCAACATATCGAAAAACTTCTTGAAACAGGCGTACTACTTAAACTCGACAACGAAAGACTCGGACTTACAGAAAAATCAGCAAAAGATATCTTTGACGCTTTCGATAAAGTGGGAAAATGGGCATTAACACCCGCCTACAATCATCTCAAAGAAGCCTATTCCTACGACGAGATCAGACTTGCAAGAATCCTCTATACGATAAAATAGTCGTTTTGACGTCGCTTCTAACCTATGATTAGCTCCTGCTAGCACTTTTTGAAAGGGACGACTGTGCCAGCTGATCCAACCGTCAAAGAAACCATCCTCACGCTTCGTCGTGCAATCGATCATGTTTTATTGATCTGCGATTATGCAGAAAAATGTCATATCGTTCTACGAACAGAACGAGAGATGCTCTATGCACGTGTGCCTGTTTGTGTAGATTTTCCGCAATCAGAAGAGATGTATCGCATCAGTGCCAGAACCATGGTTCGCGAGCATGAGGTCAAAGGTCGTTGGTCTATGCAAATGGCCTTGTACTGCGGAAACCATATCAAGAGACAGTGGAGCCACGTTGCCTATCTCCAATGCGATCTCCACTATCCAAATGGATCACGCTATAGCATCCACATCGACGAAAGAGACGACCAACTCAAGAATCTCCTTGGCGTCACCGAGTGCGCAACCGTTTACCAAACATTCAATACCCATACTCGACTTGCGGTACCCATCGCTGATCGAAAACGGTATGAGCGAATATTGATGAGACTTCTACAGCTCTATGCCGAACAGCCACAAGACCTTACTCACCCGCGTGAAGACGAGGCACAAGTCGCACACCACTGACACTCAAAAGAGCGCACCCATTGGCGCGCTCTTTTTCATTTTCTTGATTAGTGCTTTTTCGGCAATCCCCATCTCCATGAGGGCTTTTCACCTTTGAGATAACAGATACGAATAAGTGTTATCGTAAGCAATGCAATCGGTAGAACAAAGGTAAACATTACTTCGCTATTAGACGAACGCTCGTCAATCGTAAAAGCAAATAAGGCAATCAATACAAGATACACCGCAATAACGGCCCATCCTTGCCACTTTACGGGCACCCAGCCATAGCCATAGAGCTTTGCTTTAAACCAATAGCCTTGTGGATTGTCTTTTAAGTATGCAATATAGTCTTTCATCATATTAAAATAACCATACTCGTATATGCGGGTTTTGTACAGTTAACGCTGTATAGCATTGACTTTATCATTAAAATATGTTTTTCTTCTGACAGAACTTTCATGAACCAGGAGTTGTCATGCGTCCATTTGTAAATACGTACTTTAAGGAGCAGGTACTCAAACACAGGCTCATACCCAAAATCATCACAAACGAAATTCTTCGCATCGCATTGATCGCAGAAGAAGAACGCATCACCTGCAATGGTAGTATGGTACGAACTGATGGCGAGTCTGGACTACTCATCTCTTTTTCGGAACGTCGAGGACCTTCTGAGGTAGCCCTTCAGATCTATTGGTCTCCCGTACAAGTCCATGGCAATGAGACGGTCTGCACAATCTCTTTACGATGCGGCGAACCTCATTCGCTCAATCCGCATTATCGAGCTTTGCTAAAACTGAGTACAAGCCCAGGATTGCCCCTCCAATATGATATCTCCGTAGAAGGCAGAGATTCTAAACTGCAGGATCGTTTGCAAATTCCTGACGAGCTCAAAACGCTGAAGTCTGATTCATATTACTTCGCTGAGATGCGCCTCGAAACACGCGAGCTCTACGAAGAAACGCTAAGACTCTTGTTGCGTGTCTACGTTGACCAACCAACGGACATGATCACTCAACAATACGCTTACGCGTCCATCAGCTAAGGAGCTTCTCCTAATCAAAAAGCGCAACATCCTACTAGATGTCGCGCTTTTTTCGATCACTTATTTTTACGTGTGAAAAGGTTAATAAGTTCATTAATCGCAGCAATAACGGGAACAAATAATACCCCACCCAAAGCGGCAAGACCAAGAAGACTAAGACTCATGTTAATAACTCTTATTAAAGTCATCATGCGTTGGACTTCTTGCGGAGAAGAGTTCGCTACGGAAAATATAGATGCGAAATAAAAACTCGCTATTGCCCACAAACCAATAATAATCGGCAATGCAACAATAGAGATGACAAATATTCGAAGTAACAAGCTCTCTTTTTTTGGTGTTACCACCTCAGCCTCTGTTGAACTCTGCGGTTTAATATCTAGAATAGCCATAGTATGTTTAGAGTATTTAATGATTAATTGTAAATGCTTATCCCTTTTTACGGTGCTACAAACCCAGGACTTTTTGCAGCTAACTGAAGAACTTTTTTTAATGTAGGAAGATGCAAGTCTTCTATTTTTTTAAAACGAATGCAGCTCTTTCCAACGCTCACCTTGCCAAGGTCATCCTTAAATTTTTCTGCAAAATATTCTTTTCCGTCGATAGCACAAACGTAAATGCTGATATAATTCTTTTGATTCGCCATCGCAATCGTAGGCCAAAGAATCTGTTCTTTTTTATAATTTACATACGGAAAAGAACCATACCCAAGCATATTATAGGCAAAATGCGGCTTGAGTTTTGGCACGGATTTTTGAATAAACGTATGCAAAAAGTCTATCGCTTCTTTTCTGTCTGCCGGAACAGAAGCGAGATATTCTTTTACGTTTGTAGGCTTTACCTTTTTAAACATATTCATATGCTGCAGCAAATTATCTAACGATGCTATTTTCTTAAAATCTTTTCCATTGGTCGACCTTTTGCCAACTCATCAACCAACTTATCTAGATAGCGAATCTCACGCATCAATGGCACTTTGATTTCTTCAAGACGAACACCGCAAATAGTTCCTGTAATCAATGACCGCGAAGGATTCATCTTTTTTGCCTCTGCAAAGAACGTCTCAAAATCTACTTGCTTTTTTATTTGTGATTCGAGTTGTTTTTGCGTATAGCCCGTCAACCAACGAATAACTTCGTCAACTTCGTCTTTCGTGCGGCCTTTTTTCTCCCCCTTCGCAATATAAAGAGGATAGACACTCGAAAAGGCCATTTTGTAGACACGGTGATTACGTTCGTCTTTCATAAAGAGAGAATAGCTTAAATAACAACAAAAAACCACCACTTGCGTGATGGTTTAATCAAACTAAGGACACTGAGCAAATTCGCAGTTTGGACCCGTTCGCCCTACGGCTGAGCCATCGCTACAGACCTTTGCATCTTGATTACATACTTTTGGTGGTGCAGAAACTCCGCTAAACGTGACAGGAATTTCGAGAGCATCATCATTTTGTGGCAAATCAGAGGGGTTGTCTTTCTTTAAGATGAGGGTACCACGATTACTATAAATATCTTTCTCTGTCGTATACGTAAGCGTTGCTTCGTACGGTACAAATTCGGTTGTCATCCAATCCCCTTTAGCTTGCGCAACACCTTGGGCAATAATCTTCCCATCCCAATCCGTCAAAAATATCGGAAAGCTCGCTTCAAAAAACCAATTTCCTCGTGCCTCGCCTTTGATGATAAGCGGACTTGAAATCGATTGATTTGGACGAGGTGAATCGATACGAATAAGATCTGACTTCTCGAGTTCATTGCCAATATACTCTGTATAGTTCGTTCCGTTTGCACGACATTGTCGAGGATAAGACTCCATCACCGGATTACCTGCAGCAACACATTCGGCAAAAGTAGTGGCGACGGCCGTTTGAGACTGCCAAATAACGCCTGTTATCCCAGGAATTCGTAAGAGATTGGTTTCGACGATAGGTTTACAGCTACAAAGCGTAATAGATACACCCGCCCAGCCATCAATCGCCGGGATCGAGACGATCCCATTATTTACCGTAATCTCAGACTGATCTAATACCGTTTGACACATGCCCGTTGTCGCGGCGTGGATCGTCTCTTTCACTAACTGGGTAATGGTAGGATTTTGTTCGAGAGTACTCGTTGTCCGCTCAACGGTAAGAGTCTTTTTATAACCCTCGCTATCCATTTGGTCACCATTACAATACCTTATGGAATCCTCTACAGAAGTCACATAAGACAGTGTCGTTACTGCTACAGGAACGACTTGTTGATTCTGCCACAGCAGAAAAGCACCGCCGCCTAATAAAAAGCTAGCAACAACAAGTACCGCGATATAATATGTGGAGATTTTCATTACTTATGGATACTCCTTTAACGTAAAGCTGTATAGAGTCATTCAAAATCATTATTCTTCCAAATTACAAACAAAAAACCACCACTTGTGTGATGGTTTGATGATGGCTCCGAGGGGGGGATTCGAACCCACGACCAAAGGATTAACAGTCCTCTGCTCTACCACTGAGCTACCTCGGAATAGTAAGTTGTGTCGGAATACTATCGTTTTGTGCCAAGATGGTCAAGATGTGGAAAACATACCTGAAACACTTGCCATTTTTGCCATTTTAAGGTATTCTCAGCGCAATTTTCTATGGAACACGGCAATGTAATCGTCCGCTTTCAGGACGTCACCTACGGGTACGATGAACAACACCCAACGCTTGAAGAAGCGAGTTTTTCGGTTCGCGAAGACTCAAAAATCACGCTCATGGGTCAAAATGGGGCTGGTAAATCCACGTTATTTAAGTTGATGCTCGGCGAGCTTAAGCCACTCGAAGGCAAAATCCATATTCGTGATAATGCCAAAATTGCCATCGGTTTACAGGTCATGGCAAAAGAAAACCTCGATAAAACCGTTCGCGAATACTTCGAGCAAGCGTTTGAGGAGACAAAATACGATCTCGATAAACGCATTAAAGATGTCCTCGAAGTCGTCAATCTTGATACCCCTCTCGATAAGGTTTTAAAGGCATTCTCAGGTGGCCAGCTCGCTCGTCTACTTTTAGCGTATGCATTGATTCAGGAACCAGATATTTTACTTCTTGATGAGCCTACAAATAATCTTGATACCGAAGGCATCGAGCATCTCACCGGTTTTTTGATGATGTATCCAAAAACGGTCATCGTTATTTCTCACGATGCGGATTTCTTAAATGCCTTTACCGAAGGCGTGCTTCATCTTGATAGCTATACGCACAAAGTCGAACAATACGTTGGTAACTATTACAACGTGGTAGAAGAAATCGCAGCCCGTCTCGAACGTGAACGCATGCAAAATGCCCGTATGGAAAAATCCATTCAAGATCGCAAAGATAAAGTAAACTTCTTTGCAAACAAGGGTGGTAAGATGCGTAAACTCGCTTCAAAACTTCGCGATCAAATCGAAGAAGCAGAAGAAAACATGGTAGACGAACGCCAAGAAGATAAAACGATTCGTGAATTTACCATTCCTTGCCAAGAATACAAAGAAGAGATCGTACGCATTAAATCTGTACGTATTATCAAACAACACGAACCTTACCGCGCCGAAGTAGATCTTGGTTTGCGTCGTGGCCGAAAACTTCTTATCTCAGGTCCAAACGGTATTGGTAAATCAACACTCTTGAGACATCTTGCTGACAATGATGATACAGGTGCGGTTATTGGCGAAGGCGTAAGCGTTGGTTACTATCGCCAAGATTTCTCTGGACTAGACTTTAATCAAACCGTCTACGAATCCATGGCAGAAGTGTACGGGGTAGAAGACAAAGAAGTGATTTATGCGACGGCAGCGCAATTCTTGATCCCTTCAAAGATCATGCATAATAAGATCGGATCCTTGTCCGAAGGCCAAAAAGGACTCCTCTGTTTTGCTCGTTTTGTTCTACAAAAACCTGCTCTACTTATTCTTGATGAACCTACGAACCATATTAACTTTCGTCACTTACCTGTCATTGCCAAAGCTCTTGATGCTTTCGAGGGCGTAGTGATCGTCGTAAGTCATATGCCAGACTTCGTAAGTCAAATTACCTTTAACGAATTCCTTGATCTCAGCACCCTCCTCAAGCGCGCTGAACCTGAGCTCTAAAAACAAAAACCCCGCCTTTTCAGCTGGGTTTTTGTTTGTTACTGTGTCGATGACTCGTACCAAGAGGTTCCCGTGCCATCACCCATCATGACATCAGAAGAACGCTATGCCCTTTCTCACGAAGAGCTCGAGAAGATCCGTGTTCTTGATACCGAACTCACAACACTGATTCATGCAAAAGGAGACTATGCTATCGGTGTCCTGAGAAGCAAGAGACCTGTTACCGATCTCGAAGTCGCCTTCTTGCAAGAACTCACCCGAGCAGAAAAACTCATTATCGCAATGGGTTGCGGCAATTTTAGCTTTGGCTATTCAGCAAACTTCTTTAGACATCCGCCAACAACCATGGCTGCTGGACACCTAGACAAAGCTCACTGCATCATAACCCTGCTCTCAGATCACTTCGCGCTTGTAGGCGAACAAAATAATCCCCAAGCACGCTATGATCGCATCTGGAAAGCTTTTGGCGATCTATTCTATAGCGAAGACAATAGACGTCTTCTCGCTTTTTACCACATGGATCCGCCCAGAGAACGTTCCTACTACAGCTACTGAAAAACCTCCCAATCGGGAGGTTTTCTGAACTTTTCCCTCCCCATCGCGTTGCTTGGGGTATCCCTTTCCACATTCGTGGACAGGGAGATATGGATTTTTTATAAACACTGTATTAAATCCGCATCCCCTTTTTCACGAACGTGAAAGAGGTGCCGAGCGAAGCGATGGCGGAGAAAGTCTAGTAATCCGCAAGTCTTCGAATCAATGGATGGTTTTGAATCTTCTCAAGAGCCTTGGCTTCAATCTGACGAATACGTTCACGAGTAACATCAAATTCTTTACCTACTTCTTCAAGTGTATGAGAGACACCGTCTACAAGGCCAAAGCGCATTTCGAGAATCTTTTGTTCACGTGGATTAAGATCTTTAACAATCTCATTCACATAATCCTTCAAGAGTTGGAGCGCTGCCGAACGATCAGGTGTGACATTCTTTACGTCTTCGATAAAGTCTTCAAGTGTTGAGTCTTCGTCATCATCACCAACGGAGGTTTCAAGTGAGACCGTGTCTTGTGAAATTTTGATAATGTGACGAACCTTGTCGAGATCCTGACCCATTTCTGCCGCGATTTCTTCTGGCATTGGTTCACGACCAAGTTCTTGGATCAATTCACGTTCAATTTGCTGGAACTTGTTGATCGTCTCAACCATATGCACCGGAATACGAATGGTACGACTCTGATCAGCGAGAGCACGTGTAATCGCTTGGCGAATCCACCACGTTGCATAGGTAGAGAATTTAAAACCTTTACGATATTCAAATTTCTTTACCGCTCTAAAGAGACCGATATTCCCTTCTTGAATCAAATCAAGGAGTGACAAACTTTTACCGGTAAACTTTTTTGCAATCGAGACAACAAGACGTAAGTTTGCTTCGATAAGCATTTGCTCTGCTTCTTTTTCGTTGCGTTCTTTGCGTTTTGCTAAAGCGACCTCTTCTTCTGCCGTAAGAAGTGGGATTTTACCAATCTCACGCAAATACATTTGGATAGAATCAGCCGTGAGGAGTTCTGAAGGATCTACGCGACCGCGACGCTCATCAATACTATGTAATGTATGCAAAATTTGATCGCGTTCTTTTTGACGACCAAGAATACCTTCTTTTTGCTCAACGATTGTTACACCAGCGCCATCAAGACGGTCGATAAAAGCTTCGTAAACATCAATATAGTCTTCTACCTCAGAAAAGGTATAAAGTACTTCATTTTCTGTTAAAAAACCACGTGCTTTTGCTTTTTCAAATAATCGATCAATAACTTCATCAGATGGAGGTAAAGATTTTTTATATGGTACGCGAACAGCCGGCGTTGCTTTTACCGTTGTCTTTTTTGCTTTTGTTGTTGGCTTTTTTGCTGAGCTCTTTGATGCTATTGTTGCGGGCTTCAAAGGCTTCTTCGCAGTCTTCTTGGGCGAAGGTTTTGTTGGTTTAAATGCTTTTGGCATTTTAGGGGACGTTTTTTTAACAGATTTAGGAGCCTTGGCTGCTGGCTTAGCAGTTTTCGCTTTTGTCTTTGTGGCTTTTACAGCCTTTGTCGTTGTACTTTTCTTCGTTGGCATATCCCTTGCCAGCACAAAGGTATTCTCTGTTGTGCCAGTATTAAGTCAGTTTTTGAAACTGTTCGAGAAGCGCCGTCATACGTTCTTGATCGTTGAGGCGTTCTGCTTCTCGCATCTGTTGTTCAAGATGTCGGCGTTGTTGTTTCTTCAGGCGGTCCTGAAGTGCGGCGACATCTCTCTGTAGTTCTCGCTTGAGTTGCTCAAGCGATTGCCCCTGGAATTCACGCTCTGCATAAAACGCGAGAGCGTCGAAGGTCTTCGTCTCTTCTGGCGCCAGGGTGGCCGGAGGACGGATGCCCGTCGCAATATTGGACGGAGATTCTTGACGTGACTGAGTATAGGCTGTCACCAGAGCTCTGTAAAGCTGCAATAGATCGTTTTTCTCAAATGACGGCGTATTCCAATCGCATTCTTGCAATAGAATATCAGGATTCTGCTTAAAACAAAGGCACATCGCCAAAATCCGCTCTTCCTGCGCATGAATCCAAGCAAGTTCTGGATCTTCAGGAATAATACGCGGAGCCTCCCCTTCTTCTGTAGATGGTAAAGGCGTATTATATTTTTTTACTTTCTCCTGTTTTTGCAAAACCTCCTCTAATGCCCCCAAGCTTGTATCAAGATCTTTGGCGAGTCGACGCATCCAGTGATCACGCTCAACAGCATCAGCGATACGACTTATTTCTGGCAAAATCATTTTTACAATTTCTTTTTTACCCTCTGGTGTTGAGGGTGACCCAGCTCGAAAACCCATTCGATACACCCATTCCATAATAGGGATTGCATTTTTAATCGCATCTCTCCACAATTGCGGATCTTTTCGTACCGCTTCA
The DNA here is from genome assembly GCA_023898425.1 of Candidatus Nomurabacteria bacterium. Classification (NCBI taxonomy): domain Bacteria; phylum Candidatus Nomuraibacteriota; species Candidatus Nomurabacteria bacterium. The sequence continues at coordinate 368,775 of CP060222.1, read as the reverse complement.
TCAGGATCTTTGCCGGCTTCAGGAGGAAGAAGAATTACTTTAATTGTAAAGTCTTGTGATCGCGCTAAATCCAAACCACGCAATGTCGCAGCAACACCCGCTGAGTCTTGATCAAAGGCAATAGCAATATTTGTTGTAAAGCGCTTAATTAAAAATAATTGCTCTCCCGTTAATGCTGTACCGCTAGAGGCTACAACATTTTGCACATCGTATTGATGCGAACCCACAACATCCATATTACCTTCGACGATAACAGCCATATCTTCTTGTCGGATAGCACCTTTTGCCTTGTCTAACCCATACAATACCGCAGACTTTTTATAAGCTGGTGTCTCTGGAGTATTTACGTATTTTGGCTGATCTTTTGCATCCGTTAAGATACGCGCCGTAAAACCAATTACATGCCCCTGAACATCCCAAATCGGAAACATAAGACGCCCTCTAAAACGATCATAAACACCGCTCCCCTTTTCACGTTTATTTGCGAGACCAGCTTGAATTAACTCCGTATCAGTCACGCCTTTTGTTTTTGCGTAATCCGCAAAAGCCGACCATTCATCAGGAGCGTATCCAAGTGAAAAAAGATCGGCCGTAAGCGTATCTACGCCACGCTTCTCAACATAAGCACGTGCAATTTCTGCATCTTGTGAGGTCTCGAGCGTAGAACGATAAAAACGACGCGCTAAATCATTTACTTCATATAAGCGCTGTTTACTATTGTACTCCGGCTTATGCTCAAATTCCGGAAGCGTAACACCAGCTTTTCCTGCCAAAAACTCAAGTGCTTCACGAAAACCAAATCCTTCCATTCTCTGTACAAAAGAAAAAATATCACCGCCTTCATCACAACCAAAACAATGCCAACTCTGACGAGGACGAGAAACAAAAAACGACGGCGTACGCTCATTGTGAAATGGGCAATTTGCCTTAAACGTGCCCGTTCCTGACGGTTTGAGGGGCAAATACTCCCCTACAATATCAGCAACATCGAGTCGTGATTTAATCTCTTGTACCGGGTCCATATACGCTTATTATCATACCGTACGAAAAAAGAACAAATCCAGAACATCCTTTTATCGCTAGCGTGTTCTTCCGTGTCTCCCCTTCTTTTCTACTTGTTTCTTTTCTTTGTCTGGCAATGCTGATTCGCGATTTCTTTTACGTAATTCGTTATCGAGTTGATTGATTTCGTCACGCAAAATGGCTGCTAATTCAAATTCAAGATTTTTTGCCGCTTCTTTCATTTCTTTTTCTTTTTTCTTGATAATATCCCCTAATGCATGCGAATCCGCTGTGAGCTCGAGTTTTAAAATCTCTTTAATATCTTTTTCGCTTGTTGATAGACCAAGAATCTCACGAAGATCATCAATCGCTTTGATAATCGTCTTTGGCGTGATCTTGTGTTTGATATTGTATGCAATTTGCTTAGCACGACGACGTTCTGTTTCTTTAATAGCACGATCAAGTGACCCGGTCATATTATCCGCATACAAAAGTACACGCCCACGAACATTACGGGCAGCACGTCCAATCGTTTGAATGAGGGATGTTTCTGATCGCAAGAAGCCTTCTTTGTCCGCATCCATAATCGCAACAAGAGAAACCTCCGGAAGATCAAGACCTTCACGCAATAAGTTAACACCCACGATAATGTCATACGTGCCTTTGCGAAACTCAGAAAGAATCTCAAGACGCTCCACTGTTTCAATGCCGCTATGCAAATAACGCACCTTCAAACCGCGCTCTGTCATAAACGTTGTTAAATCTTCTGACATCTTTTTCGTAAGCGTTGTAACAAGAATACGCTCACCTCGTTCGATAACTTCTGGAATACGATTATTTAACAAATCATGCACTTGACCTTCATAGGGCGAAGGCAAGTCAAATGGTAGCGTGATTGGTAAATCTCCCGCTTCATAATCACCTGGCGTTACCGGTAACAATACAACCTCCGGATCAATAAGACCCGTTGGACGAATAATTTGCTCAACAATGCGAGAAGAGTTTTCTTTTTCGTATTTACCTGGTGTCGCCGAAACAAGAATCGTTTTTCTTAATTTGTTTTCAAGTTCTGCAAAGCGTAATGGACGATTATCAGCCGCTGATGGTAAGCGAAAGCCGTGATCAATAAGTGACTGTTTACGCGCGCGATCACCTTCGGACATCCCACCAAGCTGTGGAACCGTGACATGAGACTCATCAATCACTACCAAAAAGTCATCAGGAAAATATTCAAAAAGCGTATCGGGCGGTGAACCTGGTTCGCGTCCAGAAAGCGTCTGAGAATAATTTTCTACGCCATTACAATAACCAAGTGTCTCGAGCAATTCTAAATCGTATTTCGTCTTACGCTCTAAACGTTCAGCTTCAAGGAGCTTGCCATTCTTTTCAAAGTATTCGAGTCGTTCTTTTAGCTCTTGGCGTATTTTTGCTAGGGCCTTTTCTCGTTCTTCTGGCGCAGTAATAAAGTGCTTGGCAGGAAATAACCAAAGATCTTTTTGTTGTTTTAGAAACTCTTTTGACACAGGATCTTGTTGATCGATGTGCTCAATATAGCCACGCGTCGCATCAATACGATAAATATGCTCTTCGTTAACCGGCATGATCTCGAGCAAGGTTCCGCGCATTCTAAAACTTCCACGCGTTAAATCTGTTTGCGTACGAGTAAATTGCATGTCGATCAATCGCTGTAAGATTTTTTCACGATCAAAATCATCACCAACCGTAAGATGCATGACCGTTTTTTCGTACTCTTTTGGTGACCCTAAACCATAGATACAAGAAACCGTGGCAACAATAATAACGTCTTTTCTTGTAAGGACGGCCTGTGTTGCAGCGTGACGTAAGCGATCAATCTCTTCGTTAATCTGTGCTTCTTTTTCGATATACGTATCAGAGCGAGCAATATAGGCTTCTGGCTGATAATAATCGTAATAAGACACAAAATACTCAACGGCATTATCCGGAAAGAACCGACGAAATTCATTACAAAGTTGAGCCGCGAGTGTTTTATTATGAGCAATAATAAGCGTAGGTTTTTGCACGCTTTGAATAACGTTTGCGATAGTAAACGTTTTACCTGTACCGGTTGCACCAAGTAGCGTCTGAAATCGCTCCCCTTTTTCTACACCCTCAATCAGGCCAGCAATTGCATCTGGCTGGTCTCCTGATGGCTGATAGGAGGACTTTAATTCAAATCGTTCGGACATGCGAGTATCATGCCTGCTTTAAGCTATTTCGTAAATAAAATAGCCCGCCATGAGAGACGGGCCCAGAATACTGCTAAAAGCTGTGTTATTCGTTGGCGTCGATAAGTTCGACGGTAATATGCATAAGCTCATCGGCTTGCGGGTATGATTCGTCACCAGTGTGGACGACGCCGCCTTCCGGATCCCCGGAACCTGGCGATGGCTGGCGCGATGGCTGATTCGCGCCTTCGCCAAGAGGCTCATTGATCTCGGTACCAAGGTCATAAAGCGCCACATCGGTCACCTGCGTGAGCGGTAAGGGATAGAATCCAGAAAACAACTCAATCCCATCAGCGTCCGACGCGTAGAAGGAGTCATTACTTATACCGAGCATGGTTGCGAGATGGAGTGACTGTCCAGGAGCAGCCGTGATTTCGAAGACAAACGACTGCCCAGGTCCAATGGCGCCTTCGAGATAGTCGACGCTATCGAGATTGAAAACACTCCCCAAAACCCCCATTTGGATGAAGGCACGCGCCAAAGGCAATGGATCACCGTCTTCAGCCAAAGTCTCGAGGCCAATACCACGATCAGACTCCCCAACGGTAAAAAGCAGATTTTCTTCGGAGCTTACGAAATAAGCACCTGGTGCGATCTGACCATCTTGCGAGATGTTTTCGATTGTCACACGAAAGTTGTACGACTGGTTATAGTGCGGCGTATCTGCACATGCACACAAAACCAAACCCATGAGGCCAATTACCCAACGTGATAGCATTTACACATCTCCTAGATGATAATGAACAGAATAATAAGATAGTCGTTTTAGCGTCACTTGTCAATTACCTTAATAAGAAAAAGAGCCCCGCATAGACGAGGCTCAGTAAAAAGCATGACTTAACCTTAGAGTGATTTGGGTGGGTAGAATTCCATTACTACATCACTAAGCTTGGAATAGGCTATAACGCTACCAAAAGAATACGTTGCCATGAGGCTAAATGCTACCGTCAAAATAACAATCTCGAATTGAAAGCCGTCTGTTAAGAAGCCCGTAAAAAACATGATGAAAAAACCCAAAGCACTTACAATAGCAACAACGAAAGCTCGTGACCTTGCTTGCTGGATTTCATCCAAAAGCAAATTACAGTGTATTTCAAGCGCACGAAAAACACTTTCATTGTCTCGATACTTTAAACCAAGCAATATCACTTGTTTTTTCAAATCTTCTCGCAGAGCTGGCTCTAGTTCTTGATCACTTGATTCTAGCTCTTTTAGACTCAAGGCCATATTCACCTCCAGATAAAGGACGTTGGTGATTTAAGCATAGATTTGCTCATTTTGCAATAAAACATTACCATCCGTGCATGATTGACTGGAAATCCTACAAGAAACCAATTGTCGCACTTGCCCCAATGGCTGATATGAGTGACTTGCCGTTTTGCCTCGTCTCAAAAGAAGTGGGCGTATCATTGATGTTTCGCGAGATGGTAAGTTCCGAAGCCATTATTCGCCTCAACCCAAAAACATTAAAAATGGCCATGTTTGATGAACGAGAAAGGCCTTTAGTCCAGCAGATCTTTGGAGCAAATCCCGAAGTGATGGCCGAGGCTGCTCGCATCATCTACGAACGCTTTGAGCCTGATGCCATTGATATCAATATGGGTTGCCCTGTGTATAATCTCGTCTCAAATTTTAATGGCGCTGCCCTCATCAAAGAACCAGAACGCGCAGCGGCGATCGTAAAAGCAATGAAAGCCGCCGTACCTTGCCCTGTGTCCGTAAAAACACGTCTTGGTTGGGTAAAAGATACGGACTGTCTTGAGTTTGTAAAAGTCGTCGCAGATGCAGGCGCAGATCTTATCTCCATGCATGGGCGTACTCGTGAGCAAGGTTATGCCGGCACTGCAAATTGGCAACGCGTTGGAGAGGCGCGTGCCAATGTTGCCCACCTCCCCTTTCTCGTAAATGGCGACATTACTTCGGTTGAATCTGCAAAAGAAGCCATGACACAATCTGGCGCTGATGGTGTGCTTATTGGCCGTGGACTACTTGGTAATCCATGGTTTGCCAAACAAGTAGAAGCTTATCTAGAAGATGGGAGTCGTATCGAGCCACCAACACTCGAGCAACGTATAGAAGTTATCCGTAGACATGCAAAACTCCAGCTTGAGCACTATGGTGATCATGGTCTCACGAAATTACGCAAACATCTTCCTTGGTACTTTAAATACGATCCAAAGTTTAAACCACTTAAGGAAAAGCTCGTACGCATCTCATCATTAGAAGAACTCGAAGCAGATCTTTGAACAAGCCGCGGACTATAGAACCCCACAAGCCCCCTACCCCGGTTTCTTTCTACGGTATTGGATTTATGGTGTAGAAAAAACCACCCCTTCCCACGTTTGAGGAAGGGGTTTTTCTGATCATCTTAAATTCCCTTGCAACCACAAACCCCTTCCCAGATATGGGAAGGGGTCGGTAGACACATACCTTACGCACAATAAATGTGGCTACCGGGGGTAGGGGGCATGTTGGTTTTATGATCAAAGATCAGGCAAATAAGGCTCGGCATCTATTGGGATACCGTCTTTACGTAATTCGAAGTGAAGATGAGGGCCTGTAGATAGGCCGGATCCTGGAGCACCTGCAGCACCTCCGGATAATGCAATCACATCACCACGCTCTACATAGCTATCAGCTTTGACTTTAAAGGCAGACAAATGCGCATAGATCGTTGCATAGCCGCCTGGATGAACGATCATCAAATAATTACCGTATTGTTTACCTGTACGGGTAAAGGCAACGTATCCACCGGCAGCAGCTTTTACTTGAGTACCAACAGGCGTCGGCAAGTCTGTTCCTGGATGTTCAAACAAGTTTCGATACGGGTAGGTCTTATCGTGAAAATGTGCCGATATTCGCGTTACTCGAAATGGCCAACTAAACAAAACATCACCTCTCGCTAACGCTTTATCGATTTGGTTTAGCTTGTCTTTAATACGCATCTCTAGATCAGCAGCATTTGACGCTTCTTCTTGTCGTTGCTGACGCAGTTCATACATAATGCGTTGAAACTCTTCTTCTCGTGCTGATGTTTCTGCGAGAAGCGACGCCTTTGCTGCACGCTCTTCTTCTAGTTGGTTTTGTTGTGCGAGAAGATCAACCTGATCTTGCTCGAGATCTTTACGATAGGCCTCGACTTCTTCTTTTTTTTAGTTCAAGAATGCGCCTACCTTCTTTTTACATCCAAGGTCGCATTCGTCATTTCATCCTCAAGGCGCTTAAGTTCTTCCATTTGCGTAAAAATTCTGAAAGCGAGCCACGAGCTACATAAGACTCAAAAGACCAACGCCCTGAGCGTCCTGCAATTCTCCCAAAACACCACCAAGCGCCTCTTTGCGTCGCTGTAAACGCAGCTCTTCATTTTGTATCTGTAACTGCACACGTTGCAACTCAAGGTTTGCAATATCAATAAGACCTCTTACGCGTTCAATGGCGAGTTCTTTTTCTTGTATGCTATTTTCAATAAGAGCTACTTGGTTTTCTAGCGTTGCTTGTGCTCCAGCTTGCTCGTTAATACGTTGACGATATTTTGAGATAACATCTTCGAGCTCTTTAATGCGATTTTGCTTGTCTTTAACGGCGCTTTGTAGCTCATCAACCTCTGCTTTTGTGCCTGTATCTGTAGAGGTTGCCGCAAAAGCTATCGGCCCACCAACGAGGAGGGCGATAATCGCATACGAAAGTACGAGTCCTTGTCCTAATTTCATCCTCTCTATTATGCCAGAAGAGCGAGTGCTTCGTCGATACGTGTCAATGAAAGCGCTTTTTGATAGACGTATAACAACTCAAATGGGCTTGGGGATTTTTCGCGACCAGATAACGCTACACGCGTTGGCCAAAGCGTATCACCGTTGCCCCAACTCTTTTCTGCAATAAATGCCTTCATCGCTTCTTCGAGTTTTGCAACAGATGTAAAATCATCATCACTTAATCCAGAGACAAATGCACGTACGCCCTGCAAACGAGTAACCGCCTCTTCTTTGGTGGATTTCTTCCAAACGAGACTTTCTGCTGTTGGCGCTGGAGCTTCGAGAGCTTCGTTCACAAGCTCAGGTAACTGCGACAAAACACTCACACGCTCACGTGAGATGACCGTTGCACGTTGAATCATTTTGCATCACCTGGCACATCTTTAATGAAGGGTGTGGATTTTTTCAAAATTCCTCTTCAGAAAGCTGCTTGAGATAATGCGCATTTAACCAATCAAGTTTTTTCGATATTAAAGACCGCTCCAGCTTTGTTTACCTTAGTGATATCAAAAAGCTCAGCTAATTCTTCTTTGGTAAATATTTCACGATCAGCTGTTGGATTCCAACCGAGCAATGCCAACAAAATTAACTAACGCCTCTGGCAAGTACCCCTTTGCAAGATAATCCTCAACAGCAACATCCCTTGGCGTTTTGAAAGCTTTGAGCGATCAGCGTTCAACAATAATGGTAGATGTGCATATTCTGGCACGTCCCAACCAAAAGATTGAGCAATGAAAATATGCTTTGGCAATGAGGAGAGCCATTCTTCACCACGCACAACATGGGTGATCCCCATATCATGATCGTCACAGGTTGCCGCAAGATGATACGTAGGATACCCATCAGATTTAATCAAAACCTGATCATCAATTTGTGACCATGGAATCGTTACCTTTCCACGAATCAAATCATTCATGGTGATAGAGCCCTCGAGTGGAACAGCCAAGCGAATCACATGCTCATCACCAACAGCTGCACGATTCTCTGCTTTTTCTCGAGGCAAGTCACGACAGCAACGATCATACATAAATGGCTGTTTGAGCTCCTTTTGTTTTTGCGCAATCTCTTCTAGACGTTCTTTTGTACAAAAACAATAGTACGCGAGACCCTTTTCAATGAGCTCATAGGCATAGGCGAGATGACGCTCTTTGCGTTTGCTTTGCAAATAAGGACCATAGTCGCCTTTATCTTCAAGTTCTCCCGTCGAAGTAAGAATCAAACCCTCATCAGCTTCAAGATCGCATTGTTTCATCACCTTTATTAGGGTTTTCAATACTTCCCTCAACATAACGAGCGCGGTCGGTATCTTCTACACGCAATAAAAACGTCCCACCCATATTACGAGCTAAAAACCAGTTATAAAGCGCTGTCGCAGGGTACCGATATGCACATAGCCCGTAGGGCTTGGAGCAAAGACGTACGCGTACCGGATTTTGATGTGGCCATAGACAGCTAATTTAAGCGAAAAACGCTATTTTGACAATAAAACATGAATGGGAAACAAAATCACCGCATCAAAATACGTTTAATGCGTTTTGGCTCAATAAATACACGCCAAAGCCACTCAAGCCCTACTTGCCTCATCCATCTTGGTGCTCGTTTTACCGCACCTGACCAATAGTCGAATGTTCCACCAACACCCATGATCGCTTTTAGCGAAGGATAGTCCGTTTTGTGTTGTTCGATCCATAGCTCTTGCTTGGGATGTCCAAAAGCAACAAGGACAATCTGCGGATCAAATTGCGACAATCTCATCGAGGCTTCTTCGTTTGCAAGATCACCAATGCCTTTCTCATCCACCTTACCAGCTAGCTCCCCATCACCGAAATATCAGGATATGCTGCTCGAACATCACGAAGAAGCTTTTGCATTGCCTCTTGGGATTGTGAGCCAACCAAAGCAACGCGCCAACGCATCTCTTGCGCTAACTGCAATAATGACTCGGATAACTCAACGCCGGTGACACGCGTTACCTTTGATCCCTTCAAACGACAGGCGAGCGCCAAACCCATCCCATCAACAAGTCGAAATGATGCTTTCTTCACTGCGCTAGAATAAAGCGAATTTCTTTTTGTTTCTAAAAGAATTTCTGGATTAGCTGTTACAAGCCACTGCGATGTTGTGCTATGACGAATAATATCGATAATAGTATCTCGATGAAGTCCCTCGATAGGCAAACCAAAAATCCACGCCATCATACTATTGTTGTTTTGCAAGTTTCTTTGACGATCTTTACAAATTGTTCGCCGCGATCAAACTCATTGAGAAAAAATCCAAAACTCGCACAACCCGGTGATAAAAGCACGATGTCACCTTTTTTTTGCTTCTTCTTGTGCGCGTTCTACGCCATGCGCTAAATCAGCCACTTCTTCAAAAGAGACTTTTGCTTTATTAAAGGCTTTGATAATTTCTTCTTTTGCGGTACCTGGCAACAAAAAGACGCGAATATCTTTTACGCTTCTTAAAAAGCTTTGAGACTTCAGTAAAATCAAGCTCTTTATTTGCGCCACCAAACAAAATATTCACCATGCGCTTTGCTTTTTGCAAGGCATTTACTGCGGCCATCGCGCCATCAGGTGTTGTCGCTGTAGTATCATTGATATATTCAATACCTTTTATCGTAGCGATGGTTTCAATACGGTTCTCAAGCCCTTTAAAATCTTTGAGGGCTTTTTTAATAACCGTGGGTTTGATCCCAAGCTCAAACGCAATAGCTGCTGCAATTTCTGCATTACGCTTATTGTGTTCACCTGGTACACGTAATTTCGTCCCTGCGACAAGACTCACTTCTTCGCTATTTTTTTTTGCCAAAACGATAGACGTGACCAGGAGCTTCGCTTGCATATTCGTTATAGAATTTGTCAGACGGCAACAAAACAACGTCTTCAGGCTTTTGATGACGGAATATCTGTGCCTTAGCCTCAGCGTATGAATCCATGTCAGGATAGGCGTCTTGGTGATCTCGCATCAAGTTAGTCCAAACAGCAATTTGCGGAGAGAGTCCAGCATCACCCGTACCCTCTAATTGAAAGCTTGATAATTCAAGCACAACCAAATCATTCGATTTTACTTGCGATAAAAAGGTGAGTGGTGAAACAAGAATATTTCCACCTAACCAAACCTTACGCCAACGCTTTGCAGCTTGCGCAATCTCATACGTCATCATGGTTGTCGTGCTTTTACCTCGTGTACCCGTAATACCCACCACTGGTGCAGGACAGCGAGAAAGAAAAAGCGCAATATCAGAGGTTGTTTGAATATTCTTTTTGCTGCCTCTTTCATCTCTGGAGAGTCTTTACGAACTCGTGGACCACGCACAATAAGATCTGCCCAACGAATATCTTTTAGATCGTGTTTTCCAAAGGTAAAACGTACGTTTTATATTTTTTAACTGCTTAACATTACTTGCAAGTTCAGCCTCTGTTTTTAAGTCCGTCACGCAAACATCATCGCCTTGTTTAGCGAAGTATAATGCTGCGGATACACCACTCCCCTTTGCGTATTGGCCTGCTTCAATATTACTACGTTCATAGTATCTATCTTAGTGAGCCAGCAGCTCTTTGTATAGCTCTTCGAGACGCAGTATCACCGAATCCCAAGAATACTCTTTGCGCACAACCTCGCGGGCACGTAAGCCTCGCTGCCTTGTCATCTCTGGGTCATCCACAACAAGTTGCATTGCTACCGTTAACGCTTTTACATCATCGGTTGTATAGGCAAGACCGCTATGATCTACAAGCTCTAAATTTTCTTTAATATCTGACATAATAACAAGCTTGGCATTTGCCATCGCCTCAATGATAGCTACCGAAAGTCCCTCGGCTCTTGATGGATGAACGAAAGCATAAGCATGCGCTAATACTTGTTTAAGCGGCTCGCCACTTTGGTAACCGAGTAATATCACGCGTGGATCTTTCTCTGCTAAAAGACGTAACTTTTGATCGTAGTGACTTGAGTGAAATGCTTCACCAACAATCACGAGCTTTTTATCAGTAACGACATCACGAAATGCCTCGATAGCAATATCATAAGCTTTATTTGGGACTAATCTACCAACGCCTAATAGATACTCATTTGCTTTTAGGTTAAAAGCAGAAAGTAACTCAACACCTTGAGGTGCTGGGATATCTGCTCCATTTGGGATATAAGCAACTTGTTTATTGTAGGACTTGCGACAAAACACCTGGATCACATGTGATACCGCAATTGTTTTGTGCGGAAAATGCACGGCCGACCATTCACCGAACTGTAAATACCATCGAGCAAACCGAGACCATTTCGTATCAAACCAATCACGGCTATGAAACGTGGCAACAATTTTTGATTTCCATTTTAGCAACCGTGGAATCCATGCAAGCGTAGAAGAACCTACCCCATGAAAATGAATGATATCCGCTCTCTGAAAAAGCACATGCAATGTAGATAAAAAAACATGTGTAATCGTTGCCGTATTCTTACCGGGTAAAAAAGGCACGCGTATAAGCTTAACGCCATTCCATTCTTGTGCAGCATAGTGAGACGAGTTTCTCACATAGACAAATACCTCATGCCCGCGATCAACAAGACGCGTTGCAATTTGCTCAACATGCCTTTCAACACCACCAGAGCCCTGTATTGATGCCGAAGGTATGCCTTTAGAGCCTATGATATAGATACGCATGGAATTGTCTGTATTGTACCTAAATAGCAAAAAAACGTCACTTTTCGTCTTTTGGCATTAAAAAAACCGCTAATATTAGCGGAGGACAAAAGTGCACGACGTAGATTAATAGTAGCAACATATCACGCTTTTGTCAATAGTCACCTGGACAGTTACAGGACGGCAAATAAACCAAAACCCCTGCTTACGCAGGGGTAATTGTATGGTGGGACCTGTGGGATTCGAACCCACGACCCTCGGCTTAAAAGGCCGGTGCTCTACCAACTGAGCTAAAGTCCCAAGTGTTTTGATGGCGGGTATTATACTGAATTGAACAAAAAAGGCAATACACAAAAAAGCTACCTTCTCCTATACCTAGAGCCAACGCTTACAATAGGCCTCAACATCAAATTTTCTTGCACATCCGCGATCATTCATATAACGCACTCTTCCAAAAATTGGACGTCGGCTCCATGGTCGATCGTGAACACCACCCATTGACCATGCGATTCCAGCATAGCCATTTGGATCACGACCATCTAATTCATAACGATCGTTTAATGTAATAGCAATGTTCATCGCTTCTTCTACTGAGGCGCTCCACTCTAAAATCTTTTTTGCCCAATACATGCGCATATAACCATGCATCCTTCCTTGCTTCACCATCTCTTGTTGAGCAGCATTCCATAATGAGTCATGGGTTTTTGCTAACGCAAATTGCTTTAACGTATAAAGATAGTCTCTTTTGTCTTTACGATGTTTTGCAATATCTTGTTTTGACCAGTCAGGAAAACAACCAACCGTATCATAATCACTTGGATGATAGTAACAAAAATTATCCGCTAATTCTCGACGTATAATAAGCTCTTCTAAGTAGGCGTCTTTATCTTTTGTTGATGCTTTTGATTTCATCACTTCTAAGGCAGCTCTTTGCGGACTCAGCATCCCATAATGAAAGTAGGGAGATAAATCAGACTGTGCTTGTGCATTAGGATCATTACGACCTTCATCGTACCCATTTAATTCATGCTCAATAAATCCTCGTAGAGCTTTTTAACGCTTCTTTCTCCCCTGCTTTGATCCAAGTCACAGGAGCGATTTCTTTACCATTAAAGCTCTTTTCAAGAGCACTCCAGTTAATGGTAGACGACGACGTACTAATCGGATGTTTTTTTAGCTCAGGATATTCAACAAGAAATTCTTTTAACATCTTATTGATCTTTGTACGTAACGTATACGCACCATACTCAGGCTTTTCCGAAGCAATCCAACACGGAACAATATTATGCGCATCAACTTCAATAACAGGAATCTCAATAGCATTTACTACAGTCTTTAGCCACTTTCGTTGCAAACGTAAAGGTGCAAAATCCGTCACAAGTCCACCTATCTGTTCTTTCTTTACCCACTTGATCAAATCTACTTCTGTTTTTGATCCAATCATCAACGAAAAGCTTATCCCTTTTTTCTGGCAGTCCGTAAAGATTTCCTTAAGTGCGTCTAACTTAAATGTAAATTGACGACGACCTCCGCCTAAAAATCCAGGATCAAGATTATACGCGATTTTTAAAGCCACCTGTTCACGAATTGCCCAATCCTGAGCAGCAAGCAAAGCCCAATTATCTTTGAGGCGCATTTCGCGATTCATCCAATAAGCGATTGCTCCTTTTTGATAGGGGTGATGACTCAACGTGCGTGTACGTCTAGGATCTAAGCTCATAAGACAAAATGATAGCCAACATGCTACGCTTTGACCATGAAGCTCCCCTTTTGGCTCAAAGTATCAAGACCGAGATTTTGGATTTATCTTCTTGGCCCTTTTCTTATTGGTGCAGCGCTCCTCTATCGACAAACGGGCGTCATTCCTTGGCAACTCTGGCCCTGGCTCCTTTATTTTACCTATCCAGCAAATATCTTTATTTATGGATTTAATGACTGCTTTGATTATGAAACGGATGTTTTAAATGCAAAAAAACAAGATTACGAAGCACTTGTCCCGCCAGATAGACGAAATTTTATAGGCACTCTCATTGCTATCGCGCATCTCCCCTTCTTCCTTCTTTTTCTTGGATTATCGGCATTACCTCTTGCTCTCATTCTTAGCTTTCTCTTTTTGGGTCTCTTTTACTCGTCACCGCCACTACGCTTTAAAGTACGCCCATTCTTTGATAGCGCCTCTAATATTCTCTACGCTTTGCCAGGCTTTTTTGCCTACGCGCTTGGAGGAGGTACTCTTTGGAACTCTTCGATTCTTATCGCGGCAACGCTTTGGTGTATGGCGATGCATGCCTATAGCGCTGCTCCTGATATTGAAGCTGATACAAAAGCAGGATTACAAACCATCGCAACCAAGCTTGGCTGGAGATATACCGTCCTTTTTTGTCTTTTTCTTTATGCGATGGCCGCGCTACTCATCATTCCTTTGAGTCCGCTATTCGGCTTTGTTGCTGGAATAGCTTATGTCTTTATGATGGCGAAGAGCTATAAAGACGGTGACCTATTACTCACAAAAAACTATCGCTATTTTCCGATCATTAATACTCTTTTTGGAGCGCTCCTATTTTTTGTCGCCGCTTTTCTTCGTTAGAGATTTGATAAATCCGGTAGCTTTGTGAGTGCCTGCATGGACGTATCTTTCATTAAGCGCTTTACAATCAACTCAGCGCTAATAAGTACCATCGGCATTCCGATACCCGGTTGTGCACCAGCACCGACAAAGTAAAGATTATCAATCTTTGAATGTTTTGTTTTGGGACGGAACCAAGCTGTCTGAAGCAAGGTATGCGCAAGTCCTAGCGCTGTTCCACGATAGCTATTGTAACGTTTTTCAAAATCACGAATACTAAAAAGTTCTTTTACAACTATTCGTTCTGCTAAATGTGTTTCTCCCGTTTGCTCTTCAATCGTCGCAAGTATCTTTTGTAGATAGGCTTCACGTATTTCGAGTGTATCCTCTAAGCCAGCCGCAACAGGAACGAGGAGGAACATATTTTCGTGATCAGGAGGTGCAACCGTATCATCAGTCTTTGATGGCGTGCATACATAAAAAGAAGGATCCGTAGGCCATACCGGTTGATCAAAGATCTGACGAAAGTTTTCTTTCCAGTCTTTAGCGAAAACGAGCGTGTGGTGCTCAAGTCCTTTTACACGACCATTGATACCTAAATAAGCAATAAACGCCGAAGGAGCCAGTGTACGCTTGTTCCAGTAGCGGTCAGAGTGTTGACGGTGCTCTTCTCCAAGTAAAACTCTGTCCGTAAACTCAAGATCCGCATTAGAGACAACCATATCAGCTGCAATCTCTGAACCATCTTCTAGTTGTACACCCTTCGCTTCACGTCCTTCTACCAGAATCCGTTTTACTGCTGTGTTCACACGGTATTCAACGCCATATTTTTTGCCGATAGCCACGAGTGATTTCGTGATCTCATAGATACCGCCTTTTGGATAAAATACTCCTAACTCCGTATCGATATGCGTCATCATGCTGTAGATAGCAGGAGCATTAAACGGTGAATTACCTAAAAAGACGAGCGGATATTGCAAGAGCTTTTGAACAAATGGTGACGAAAACCAACGCTTCACATACGTATCCATGGTCTGGAATACTGAAAGCTTTGTACCCTCTAACAATAGTTGTGGGGTAAAAAAATCCAAAGGTGAATCAATATTTCCATACAAAAAATCTTTTTTGGACACTTCGTATTGATATTTTGATCTTTTGAGATACTCATCTAACTTTGACGAAGACCCTGACTCAAGTTGTTCGTAAATCTTTTTGTCTTCTTCTACGATAGAGCGTAAATCAACAGGCGCGACAGCCTCATCTTTAAAATACACGCGATAAGACGGGTCTAATCGCACAAGATCTAGATAGTCTTCGAGTTTTTCGCCAAGTAACGAAAAAGTATGCTCAAAAATATCGGGCATGAGGTACCAAGATGGTCCCATATCAAATCGAAACCCTTCTTTTTCAAGAATACTTGCACGACCTCCTAGTTGCTCGTTTTTTTCGAGAACCGTTACGCGTAAACCGGACTTTGCTAATAAGGCAGCTGTCGCAAGACCACCTAATCCAGAACCGATAATAACAACATGTTTAGACATAAAGCATTGATAACGGAATCGTTTTTATTTTTTCTGTTAATGATGTTTTTGCGCGCTTTGTAAAAACATCGTACTGATTTTGCTCAATCTTACGTAAAATAAACCGATAAAGGTCACTGGCCAGCCTTACTGGTAGTCTCCCTTCTTTATTCAATAGAGCAATCCCCTTATTCGCCTCTTCATACAACTCATCCGCACGAGCGATTTGCCATTGTAAAAATTCTACCATATTTTGACTCATAGACGCTTGCTCAATGTCTTTCTCTGTTAGATGAAATGTCCGCAGCTCATCTAGCGGCATATAAATACGTCCACGCAAGCGAAAATCTTCGCCAATATCGCGAATAAAATTGGTTAATTGCATCGCCTCACCTAATGCAGCAGCGGGCTGTTGCACTTGATCAAAGGTCGTGTCTTTTATCCAACCAATAATATAGACCATCATAAGCCCCACAACGACCGCAGACCCATACATATAGCCCTGTAACGAAGGATAGTCTTCGTAGCGCGTCTTAGTAAGATCTTGTCGCATGGCCGCTAAAAAATCCGAAGCGTATTGCATTGGAATATCATACTTAAAAAAAACATCTCTTGTTGCCATCAAGACAGGATGCGTTGTCTCAGCCCCATTCATGCACGCCATCCAATCAGCTTCCCATTGCTCGAGGAGAACATCTGCTTTTTCTGGCGTCTCTGTGTCTACCATCTCATCTGGCAAGCGAAAAAAAGCATAGAGCGCGTTCACCGCCTTTCTTTGCTTTTTTTGAAAAAAGAGCGTAGCAAAAAAATAACTTTTGCCGTGTTTTTTTTGAATGCGTGAACACTCTTTATAGGCTTGCTCTAACGTCATATTAACTTATACGAGAACAGATTTTCTCATAGAGCTCAATGAATCCTTTTTGTTTTTCTATACTCAATCCAGAAAGACGAATTGCTTTTTCTGCTTTTTTAAAATAATCATTCATCTTTTTTGTAATCATCTCAAATGCCCCACTTTCCTCAAAAAGAGCAAAAACACTCTCAGCGTTCTTTTTATCAATGGATGAGCGCATGAAGCTTCGCAAGGTTTCTTTCTGTTTCTTTGTTCCGTTTGTAAAAATGTATTGCGAAAAAAAGCGTATGTTGGCCATCGCGCAAATCGGAGAATGGCTGCTTACCCAGCTCTTCAGCCGTCCCTATAAGATCGAGCAAGTCATCTTGAATCTGAAAAGCAATGCCTAGTGGTCGACCAAATGACTCTGCAAATGACGCGAATTTTTTCGGAGATCCTGCCAATGCCCATCCCATTCTTAAAGGTTGGACGAAGGTATATCCGGCTGTTTTCATTGAGGTTTTTAGCAAGACATGCGAGTCATCTACTGTTGCTCGAGCCATACCATCTACATCAAGCATTTGCCCAAGCATTACCTCTTGATTCATTTCGGTATAAATTTGTTGTAATGCAATCAAAATATTTCGATCAAGTTTTGATTGATTAAAAATACATTCATTGGCCCAAACGAAAAGCATATCACCGATCAAAATCCCATGTGACTGACTAATATGCTGAAGATCACCAATACGTTTTTGTTTCTTAAAGGTTTGTTTTGCAAATTCATGAATGGTTGGCGTCCCATGTCTATCCGTGCCTAAATCCATAATATCATCATGCACAAGAGCGAAAGCATGAAATAACTCAATGCCTAACAACACTCTCCAGACAGACTCATTTAATTTGCCGCCATAGGCTTCAAAGCTTAAGGCGGCCATGTAAGGTCGTACACGCTTACCACCATTCATCACGATCTTTTTGTATGAGAAAAGAGGTCATTAATCGTTTTATCATCAACCTGTTTTTTGAGTTGCGCTAATTTACTGTCTAGATATTTCTCAAGTCTCGTATCAAAAACATCTTTGAACGTTGATAGTGTATGCATAGGTTATTGTAAAAAGTCTCTAGCTGCTGAACAAAAGCCTCACCGTGATCAGCTTTCATGACTTTTGAATATTGATCGGTAAGCATCTTTGCATCTTTTGGTTGTTGAATAAGAGCTAAAACACAAGCATGCAACAAAGAAGCAAAACCCTCATCTTGTTGATGTAAAACAATAGCCGCGTCAGCGTCTGCAAATACCTGAGCATTTGCCTCTTGTTGAGAAGACGGTATCGGCACAATAACACTGGGCTTTTGCAACGAAACAATTTCTGACAAAGAACCCATACCAGCACGAGTCACAACCACATCGGCTAGTGTATAAGCAGCAAGCATGCGTTCAGCATCTAAAAACTCATAAGATGAGTCGTCGGCTTTTTTTCCTTTGCCAGCAACATGTATTACTTGCATATCTTTAAACCAAGTATCTTTTTTTTGTAAAAAAGCGTCGTTTATTGCTTGTGCACCCGTACCGCCTCCAATAATCAATACAGTAGGCCTTGTTGCATCTAAAGCAAAATACGTTGCAGCCACCTCTTTAGACATCTCTTCTCCCATATCACGAACGGGAGTTGCGATTGTGTGAATAGAAGCCTTCGTAAAGAAAGGCGATTTTTTATAGGAAAACGAAGTGGTGATCCGAGAAGCAAACGGAGCGATAAGCTTATTGGTTAAGCTAGGATGTACATCAAGTTGATGTAAGAAGACCGGAATCTTTAATGAACGAGCCGCCAATGAAACAGGAAAAGCCGTAAAGCCACCAGCACCGATAACGATACTTGGTCGTTCATTTTTTAAATATTTTTTGGCTTCAGAATAGGCGCGATACAGATCAAATGGCCATGTTAGCCATTGCTTTGAAGGATACCTAGGAAATTTTGCCACAGAAATAGCATAAAATGGGATGCTGTGCGCCAAAATTACGGGCTTTTCTGGGCCGTTTGGGGTGCCAAACCAACAGAACTCTGCTTGAGCCTCACGCGACTTAAGCGTTTGGTATACGGCGATGAGTGGCGTAACCGGTCCCATCGTCCCCCCTCCTACAAATGCGTATTTCATAGTCGTTTTTTTAACAGATCAACTCCTCTTGAAGAGGCGTTTCTTGGCAAAGAAGCTACCAAGCCGATAGCAGCAAGTAAAACCGTCAAAGAAGTACCACCGTAAGAGATAAAAGGAAGCGTAACACCTGTCATCGGCATTAATCCAAGCATCGAAAAAATATTAATGACTGTTTGTAGGGCAATCCAAATACCAACTCCAGCAGAAAGATATTTTGCAAAACTATCATTCGATTGTTTCGAAATTTGAAAACAACGCCACACCAATACACCAATAACCGCAAGCACAACGCTGCAAAAAATGAGCCCCAACTCCTCAGCCATCACAGCAAAGATGGAGTCCGATTCAACAGCTGGTAAATAAAGAAACTTTTGACGTGACTTGCCGTAACCTAGACCAAACCATCCACCAGAGCCGATAGCCAGCATGGCTTGATTGATGTGATAACCAATGCCTTGAGGATCAAGCTCCGGATGCAAAAACGTCATAAAACGCGCTGCACGATACTCGGATGTTTTGATCAATAACCAAACTAAACCAACGCCAGAAGTACCGAGTGCTCCAAACCACCAGAGTGGCGCACCAGACAAGAGGTACATCATGCCTGACATCCCTGCAATCACCACCATAGAACCTGTATCAGGCTGCACGATAAGCAACAACACAATAGCGCCCAATGAACCGATAAACGGCAGAAGTCCCTCGTGTAAATCTTTGACTTGTTTAGCTGTGCGCGACGATAACCATGCGGCGAAGTAAAGGAGCAGACCAAATTTTACAAACTCCGACGGTTGAAATTGGATACCAGCAATATTAAGCCAACTTAATGATCCACCTACCCTTACACCAAGCGGCGTATAGACAGCGAGCAACAATACAAGGCTGCCTATAAAACCAAAAACAGCGAGCCGCTTCCAAATACGAAAATCAATGAGAGAAAATAACAAGAAAGCAAGTATTCCCGGAAAGACACCCAGTACAAGCTGACGCTTCACCATATGCAAGCTATCTTGCCAGCGCTGAAAAGCGATTGGACCTGTAGCAGACATGAGGATTGCTAAACCGACAATCAACAAAAACGCCGTCGCTCCGACGATGATCGGGTCTAGAGATCGTAAACGATCAAGTAACGACGGTGTTCTCATGTAAATTACGTTTTATCGAGGAGACCTAAAATAATACCGATACCTGCCATCACAAATGAGATCATCCAAAACCTCATCACGACACGAGGTTCACTCCAACCAATAGCTTCAAAATGATGATGAATAGGAGCTACTTTAAATACTTTTTTGCCATTACGAAGTTTTTTGCTCGTAAGCTGAATGATAACAGACAAACTCTCAACAACATACGGAAGTCCAATAACAAGTAAAAGCAACGGCTGATTCGTGAGTAAGGCAATCACACCAAGTGTTGTTCCTAGTGACATGGCACCTGTATCCCCCATAAAGACATCGGCAGGGTTGATATTGTACCAAAGAAAGCCTAAGAGAGCTCCACAAATCGCACCACATAACGTGGCAATATCATAGAGTCCTTGTGACCAAGCAATGATAGAAAAAGCACCAAAAGATGAAAGCAAAATTCCACCCGCTAAACCATCAAGACCGTCTGTAACATTGACCGAGTGTGATGTAGAGATAATAACAAGAATAAAGAATGGCACGTAGTACCAACCAATCTCAAACGTTCCAATAAACGGAATATGAAAATAATCCCAACCGAGCTTTAAGAAAAACCATAAAGCACCAACAACAGCAATAAGACCATAGGAAATGATGCGTTCGCGTTCGCGTAAACCACCTCCTTTAGAACCAATGCGTAAAATGTTTAGATAGTCATCCACCAAGCCAATGAGTGCTGCACCAAACATTAAACCAAGCGGCAACCAGGTTTGACCACGAGACAAAAAGTTCATTTGGCAAGCGAGTGAGTTTTCGCCAAATAATGAACAGGCGCCAGCTAAACCAAGCACAAGGACAAGCACCGTTGCCCAAATCACAATACCACCCATGGTAGGTGTGCCGGCCTTTGCCTTATGCATCGATGCCATGATCGGAGCATTCTCTGCTGCACGAATAGACTTACCCATTTTATACTTGCGTAATAACTTAATTAAGAGCGGCATCGAAATAACCGAGATAAGAAAAGCCGCTCCAGTAATTACAAGAGTACGCGCAAGCAAAATAGGTTCAATAGTCATAGTAATCGGGATAGCGTGATTGTTTATGTATTAAGTAAAGAGAGATAAAAAAGAAAACTCATCCAAGGTAAAGCCCAGACGAGTGCTAACGCCGCACTTGTATTCGCAAGTACAGCATCCGTTCGATAAAAGCCGTAGGCGACCAAGCTATCTAGCATTGTGAGCACAAACCAAATACCCGGAAAGAAAAAGACCCAGAGCCAAGTCTTTACCTCATCGATTCCAAAATAGACGTTATAATGAAAAGCAAAAGCGTTATTTTGAATCGCTTCTGGTAGAACGGTTGCGATAAACAAGCCACTCGTCACCAAGCATAATGCTACCGAAATAATTGTTGACCAACGCAAAAAAGGCTTTCCCCACGCGAGCTTTGCGGATAGCAACCAAGTGCTCCAATTCATGCTGCTATTCTAAGGGTATTACGCACTCTTTTCAATAGATTCTTCTGGGGGCGCTAAGACAACTTCTCTCACTTCTGGAATCATCTCATATAGCACCTCTTCTACACCGGCTTTGAAGGTAAAATCTGCCATCGAACAACCGACGCAGTTACCCTGAAAACGCACTTCTACCCGTCCCGTGACAGGATCAGCATCAACAAGTTCTACACTGCCGTTGTGAAACGCCAAGCCCTGGCGAACAACCTCAAGGACACCTTCAACCTCTTCTTTAAACTGTTCTTGGGTTTTTATCATAGATATAGCTAATTTTACTGATTTTGGCTTTCTTGACAAGTTTTTGCTACTTCAGTATCATTCTGCCCATCATTATTAATTATTAGCACCCTTTTATGGCATCAAAAAAGGCCGGTGGTTCTACCCAAAACCTGCGAGATTCTCAAGGTCAGCGTCTCGGCGTTAAACGCTATGCAGGTGAATACGTAAAACCAGGCAACATCATTGTCCGCCAACGCGGAACAGCTATCCGCCCGGGTCTCAATGTCATGAAAGGCAGTGACGACACATTATTCGCGGTAGCAACAGGACTTGTATCCTTTACGAATAAGCGCGTACGTCGCTTTACTGGCCAGCTCAAAATGGCTAAGTACGCAAACGTCGTTCCTACAGACGTAGCTCAAAAAGCTCCTGTGGTAAGAAAAGCTGCTCCTAAAAAAGCAAGCCGCAAAACAACCAAAAAAGCGTAATCGCTTAACGGTATGATAAAAGCACCCAGTCGGGTGCTTTTTCAGTAGAAACGATTCGGACACTATCAGACATGTGGACGACTAGAGCGCGCAAATGTCTGAAGACCGCTCAAAGACTCTTCGCTTTCAAAGTAATACTTCATGACCTCATGTAGATTACCCAAGAAAAGCCTCTGCAAGTCTTTATCAGAGATATAGTACTTAATCATCTCCCGCGTAAGAAATACCATACGCCCTTCGTTGAACCCCTGATGCTCGAGGCGAATAAACCAATCCATAAAGAGTTCTCTAGGGGCCAGGGCAAGAAATACATCTAAACTATACCTGTATGGATGAGGTGAGCCTCCGTTAGATTGAAGAATAAATCGTCGCGGAGTCTGTCGACTTACGCATCGAGACACTTCTTCTACAACGCTTTGATCACACCACTCTTCTGAGAGTTCGCGCTTCAGCGCGAGAAAAGGATTGTTGTCATCCTCTTCCTTCATATGACCACCCCAGAGTTGCATTCTTCCTCTACAACGAGGGTCAGGATGACCTTCATCGTTTACCTGAAAAAGAAATTTATATAGCCCTGGGCAGGCAATAATCACCCCTACGCTCTGATGATCTAACTCTTGTTCAGACATGTGTCGTAGCCTTTCAATGTGCGCTTTTTGTCATTAAACAAAAAGGAAGCGAATGATATCGCTTCTTTTTTTGACTGTAAAGAGTGCTATTTACCAAATCGACGCGACCGTTCTGCGAACCGTTCAAAAGACGCATCAACATCTCGTTCTTCGAGATCTGGCCAATACTTTTTCATCCACATGAGCTCACTATATGCTGCTTGCCAAAGCAAAAATCCACTCAAGCGCTCTTCACCTGAAGTCCGAATAATGAGATCAGGACCTGGCATATTAGACCAGTAAAGATGTGATGCTACGGTATCTTCGGTAATTTCATCAACAGAAATACCCGAGGTAACAATAGCCTTTACAGCATCAGTAATTTCTTGACGTCCGCCATAGTTCAAACAAATACAGAACGTAAAATCTTGAAAATGCTCAGTCTCTTTTTCTGCATTATCAATAAGATCAAGAATCTTTTTTGAAAAACCTTCACGTCTACCGATAATTCTCAAACGAATTTGTCGCGTAAGAAAATATTCGATTTCTTTTTCGAGCGCTGTTTCGAGTAAGAGCATCAAAAAGTTTACTTCGGTCTCTGAGCGTTTCCAGTTTTCTGTAGAAAACGCATAAACGGTAAGGACTTTGACTCCACGATCGATACACCAATCCCCTACCTTTTTCATTGTTTCGTAACCGGCCTTATGACCGTCAATCGTCGAAAGACCGCGTTCTTTTGCCCAGCGGCGATTGCCATCCATAATCATGGCTACGTGGTGTGGTCCCTGGGTCATATTAGTGGGCTTGAGAATAGCCGATTTTACCCTTCTTGGTCAAACGCTCTCGACTTTGAGGCCAACAAGCTTTATGCTTGGCTTATGCCTATTATAGACGGAAAAGCCTTGGCTCAGCGCCTCGAACAAGAAACAAAACAACAAATAGAAGCACTAAAAATCGCACCAACATTAGCCATATTGCAAGTAGGTGATGATTCAGCGTCCGATATTTATATTCGTAATAAAATGAAAGCCGCCGAACGTATTGGTGCAAAAGCTGTACTCGAAAAAGTCTCCGCCGATACTCCAGATCCTGAGCTTTTAGAAATACTGAAAAAATGGAATGAGAATCCCCTCGTAAACGGAATTCTCGTTCAACTCCCCTTAAAGGGCGAACACAATACTGACGCGCTTATCGCTTCTATCGATCCGCTAAAAGATGTAGACGCATTTCATCCAGAAAATGCAAAACGCCTCGCAGAAAAGAACCCCATTATCATCTCTCCTGTACATGAAGCATGTTTACGATTACTAAATGAAACCCCGGTAAAGCTCGCCGGCGCTATTGCGGTGCTCATTACAAATACTGACACCTTTGCAAATCCCCTCTCACAACTTTTACAAACAGCTGGATGCATCGTTACGATCAATCGCCCTGATGAGCTAGACTCCTTTAAGCTAAAAGAATCAGACATCGTAATTATCGCTATTGGTCGAGCTCAATTTTTACATCCTTCACTCACAAGCGAAAAAGCTATTATTATTGATGTGGGGATTAATAAAGAACAAGGTAAAACGGTCGGAGACGCTGATACACAAGCGTTTTTGGATGCTGATCATTGGATTACCCCTGTCCCTGGTGGCGTTGGACCTGTAACCGTTGCTCTCGCATTAAACAATCTTGCAAAACTGACAAAAACTCAAAATGCTTTGTAGACGGTATATAGAGCAAAACCAATATACGTAGCTGTGAGTAATGCGTAAGCTATCTTGATAAAAACCTTCGTCATAGACGATGGTTTTATTTTTATAACGGCAATCCAACAAATCATTGAGGC